>UQJU01000023.1 GCA_900541355.1 Candidatus Avelusimicrobium fimicolum
TATTAAAATAGAGGAAAACGACAGATTCTGGACAGAAGCCTTCCAGAATGACCCTCACTTTATAAACGGCAAGATTTCTTGCGATAATAATTCCAAAGTAAGTAGTTTATACTTTGGTTATTTGTTCTTGGTGCACACTCATAGAGTTTTGATATGGGCTTATTGGTTCTGTTTTACCGTCATACTGGGGTGGTGGTTCCATTGTCCGTGGGTGTTTTTATTGTTTTGTCGTCATCCTGGAAAGTTGTAGTCCAGGATCTGTTGTTATTAAAATAGAGGAAAACGACAGATTCTGGACAGAAGCCTTCCAGAATGACCCTTAGTTTTATAAACGGCAGATACAGGAACGCTCCGCTTTGGCAAGGATTTCAAATGTTCTTTATTTTAAAATAGCCGAGTCCTTTGGCGCAGGGCCAATAATAAATCTTTGTGTTAAAAGGCGGGTTATTGTTATAATTTTTTTATGTCTTTTGTGTATATTTTGACTAATGCTACCAATCAGGTTTTATATATTGGGGTTACGAATAATTTAGTCCGGCGTGTATATGAACACCGAACGAAAATAATACCCGGTTTTACCGAACGGTATCACTTAAATAAATTGGTATATTATGAGTGCTATACGGATATCGTTCAGGCAATAGCGCGGGAAAAGGTGCTTAAATTTTGGAAAAGAGCGTGGAAAAAGCGATTAATTGATAAGTTTAACCCCGCTTGGAAAGACTTATACCCAGAGATTTGTTTGTAAAAATTCCCGCCCTAAAACATCAGGGCGGGGAAAATAAACCATTAGTAAGCAGAACTAAAAATATAAGTCCCGCTTACCTGCCTTAATTTTGGCTAAATTCTCGTCAATCATTTTGCGTACGGAAGTTCCCTCTTTAAAGGCTTCCCGGGTTGTGCTGTCAATCAGCGCGTACCCTTTGGCCTTTAACGGGGCGGGGGCAAAATCTTCCAAGTATTCGGCAAATGTGAACATAGCATTGGGCAGACAGTGGGTTTTAATCAGCCCAGGTTTAGCCATATCCATAAAGTCCTTGCCCACACGGCCCAAGCGGTAACAGCCGGTGCAGAAAGACGGCATATGTTTGGCATCTACCACGGCATCAATCACTTCGGCCAAGGAACGGCTGTCCGTCAGAGTGAATTGGCTGCCGTTTTGCTTGTCATACGAGTATCCGCCGGGGTTCACGCACGAGGCCGCAGAAATCTGCGATACGCCCAGTTCCAGGCAGGCGTTGCGCATGGCAGGAGATTCGCGGGTGCTTAAAATAATGCCCGTATAAGGCACGGCCAGGCGCAGAACGGCTACGCATTTTTTAAATTCGTCATCGGTTAATACGTCGTTCGGGTGTTGGCTGAAATCAGAGCCTTCGGCGGGTTCAATGCGCGGAATAGAAATGGTGTGCGGACCCACGCCGTAGGTTTTATCCAGATACCAAGAGTGTTCCAAGGTGGCTAAGATTTCGTATTTATGGTCATAAAGGCCGAGGAGCGGCCCGATGCCCACGTCGTTAATCCCTGCCTGTAACGCGCGGTCCATAGCGTCCAATCGGAACTGATAGTTCTTTTTGGCTCCCGCCAGGTGGAGTTTTTCATAAGTTTCCTTATGATATGTTTCCTGGAACAACTGGTAAGTGCCGATGTTGCACTTTTTTAACTCCTCAAATTCGGGTTCGGTCAGCGGGGCGATATTTACGTTTACGCGGCGGATATTTTGGCCGTTCCAACGGGTGTCGTAAATGGTTTTGATGCTGTCGTACACATATTGCAGCCCACCGCCGGGATAGGCTTCCCCGGCTACCATTAAAATACGTTTGTGCCCCTGCTGCAACAGCGCGGTAACTTCCTGGCGGATTTCGTCCTGCGTGCTGGCGTGGCGCTTTAAATGCGTATTGGAGCGGCGGAACGCACAATAAATGCACTCGTTGGTGCAAATGTTGGAAATATACAGCGGTGCAAAAAGAACAATGCGGTTGCCGTAAATGGCTTCTTTGACATATTTGGCTGCGGCGAATAAATCATTTAACAGTTTCTTATCCGTAATGTTTAACAGTACGGCGGCTTCTTCAAGCGAAATGCCTTTTAACAGGCGGGCCTTGTTCAAAATATCCGCTACCTCGGCGTCCGTATGGGACTTGGCTCTTTCCAAGGTGCGTTGCAATTTTTCGTTATCTATAATCATACATATATCATAGCACTTTTGGCGGGGCGGTTTTCTGCGGGGCGCGGATTTGCTATGATATATCTATGCCGAAGAAGGAATCTGTGTTGGTCGTTTGCTCCAACCGCAAAGCGTACCACGATTATTTTATAGAAGACACTTACGAAGCCGGACTTGCACTTTTGGGGGCGGAAGTAAAATCTGTCCGCCAAAAGGAACTGAGTTTGGAGGGCAGTTTTGTGCGGGTGGAAAACGGTACGGCGCGTGTGTATAATATGCACGTTAAACCGTATAAGTTTAACTCCCTGGTGGAGTTGGACCCCACACGCCCGCGGCAACTGTTGCTAAATAAAAAAGAACTGCGTAAATTGGCTGCCAAGGCCGAAATTAAGGGGTATTCCTTGGTGCCGGTAGAAGTGTATTTTAAAAACGGCTGGGCTAAAATCAAATTGGCCGTGGCCAAAGGCAAGCACTTATTTGACAAGCGCGAAAGTTTAAAAAAGCGTGATTTAAACCGCGAAATGGAACAGCATTTTAAGAATAATATCCGCTTTTAATTCCGGCGGCGGCAATACAAAATAAAATGCTGGATTTTTTCGCTGTAATATTCTAAAATATATTTAATTGGGCGGGTGGCGGAATTGGCAGACGCGTACGGCTCAGGACCGTATGGACGAAAGTCCTTAAGGGTTCAACTCCCTTTCCGCCCATTTTATTTTTGGTTCCACCTACTATGAGAAAGAATGACTACCGGCCGAAAGCGGCGTCTTTAAGAAGCAGAAAACGCAGCCCTCGGCAAAAGAGAGGGTCATCCTTTTTTTTTAAACTTTTTTTGTGGCTTATCGTTCTTGGCTTCGTCGCAGGGGCCTGGTTTGCCGTTTCTAAAACCTATCAACTTTTAATCCACGCGCAGTGGACCAACTGGCACGCTAAGGAAATTGCCGTAGAGGGTGTTTCCGGACAGTTAAATAAGGGCTTAGCAGGCCTGTCGGGCAAGTACCGGGGGAAGGCTTTTTCGTTAAAGGATTCCGCTGCCCTGCGTGCGGATATCGTGCGCAAATACCCGATGTTAAAGGACGTGTCTGTCAGCCGCGGTATTTTAAGCGGCAAACTGACCGTGTCGGCCAAGCACCGTGTGCCGGTGGCTAAATTTGTACTGCCGGACGAATCGGTCAAATATATTGACGGCGACAGTACCGTTTATTCGGACCCTGCACCCAATGTATTAAACCCGGTGCCGTTTGTGGAATTGGAGGGGGCCGTTCCGGATAAATTAAGCCCGGAATTTATTGATTTGGTGGAAAGCACTTTGAAATTAAAAAAAGAATTGGACTATGCCTTTTTGCGGATGAATTTAAAGGAAAATACCGTTAAAATGTATATGCCGGACGGTTCTTTAATTGATTTCGGCGAGGCGAAGAATCTTAAAAAGAAAGCCGCCCGAGCGGCGCAGATTATGTCCTTTTCGCGCGACAGATATGTGCATCCGCTCCAATTAGATTTTGAATTTTTTGAATACGGAAAAGTTTTTTTAAGACAGAAGTTTCATTAAGTTTTATAATAGAAGTAAGATAAATTTTTTTAGGTGGATTTTATGGCTAAAACAAATCTTATTACAGGGCTGGACGTCGGCAGCGGAAAGTTGACTTGTATCGCCGCCGCACACGATTTTGAAACAAATACCTTAAAGGTCCTCGCCGGGCGCAGTGTTCCGTGCCGGGGCATTAAAGGGGGGATGGTGTCGGATATCCGCGAAACTTCCGCCGCCGTTACCCATATTTTAAGCAGTATTGAACGCGAGTGCAACCAAAAAATTGGCAGTTTGTACGTCGGCGTGCGCGGGGCGCATTTGGAATCTTTTTCCAATCACGGGACGTATAATATTTCCCGTATGGATAAAGAAATTACCCAGGCCGATATGGAACTGGCGATTGAAAATGCCAAGGCAATGCCCATTAAAAACGATAACGAAATTATCAACGTCATTACCCAGGGCTATGCCATTGATAAACAGAAAGGCATTACGAATCCGGAAGGGATGGAAGGTTCCCTATTGGAAGTTGATGTGCACATTACTACGGGTTCCTCTACCCACATTAACAACTTGGCCAAGGCTATTCAGCGTCCGGGTTATAGTATTGACGATACGGTTTACGGATTAGTGCCTTTGGCGGATGCGGTGCTTACGCAAGAGGAAAAGGAAATCGGTGCGTTGCTGTTGGATTTCGGCGGGGAAACAATGTCTGTGGGGATTTACATTGACGGCATTTTAAAATTCTCCCGCGATATTCCCTACGGGTGCGATTTGATTACAAGCGATTTATCTCGCCTTTTGCACACCAGCCGCCAAAATGCCCGCGAAATTAAGGAAAAATACGGCGTGGCGTTCCCGACGTTTTTGGACGAAGAGGGCGAAATTGCCGTTCCGTCCTTAGACGGGCGCAGTACGCATAATATCAAAAAGAGTTATGTGCTTGATATTATCCAGCCGCGCGTGGAAGAATTGATTGAGCAAGTCGGCCACGTGGTGGATACGTCCGGCTATAAAAACTTCCCCGTGGTGGGGGTGGTAACGGGCGGCGGTTCCGTGATGCCGGGTATTACGGAGCATTGTTTAAGCATTTTGGGCTTAAAAGAGGTGCGCCGCGGTGTGGTGCAGCGCGATTTGATTACGAGCGACGAACAATTTTTTGACCCGCTTTACAGTACCGCTATGGCACTTGTTATTTACGCGGCGGGTAACCCGGGTTATGACGATTACGGTGCCGGTTCGTACGACAACGGCGGCTCGCTGTTTGGCAAATTTGGTAAATTTATCAAAGGGCTGGATATTTTTGGTAATTAAGGACGTTTTCTTATGAAAGATTTATTTATGCCGGCTGGCTCGTTTGAGAGCAAAAAGGCCAAAATTAAAGTAATTGGTGTGGGCGGCGGTGGCGGAAATGCCATCAACCATATGGTGAACGCCGGAATTAAAGACGTGGATTTTATTGCCGTCAATACCGATGCGCAGGATTTGCGCCGCAACCAGGCTCCGTATTTGGTTCAGGTGGGCGAAAAAATCACCAAGGGATTAGGCGTCGGCGGCGACCCGGAAAAGGGGAAAAAAGCAGCCGAGGAATCCAAGGAAAAATTAAAACTGATTATCGGCCAATGTGATTTGTTGTTTATCACGGCCGGTATGGGCGGCGGTACGGGTACGGGTGTGGCTCCGTATTTAGCCAAACTTGCCAAGGAAATTTACGGCGACGATTTGCTGGTGGTGGGCGTTGTTACGCGCCCGTTTAATTTTGAGGGATACGTCCGCGAAAAGCAGGCCGACGAAGGCATTAAAGAAATGCAGAAGTATGTGGACTCTATGATTATTGTCCCGAACGAAAAACTTTTTGCCAATATTGACCCGGAAACTTCCTCCCGTGATGCGTTTAAAATGGTGGATGAAGTGCTGTTGCAGGCTGTAAAGGGTATTTCCGAAGTGATTACAAAACCGGGCGAAGTGAACATTGATTTTAACGATATCCGCAAGGTAATGTGCCACTCCCATAAATCCCTTATCGGCATTGGCGAAGGCAGCGGGCCGGGGCGGCATTTGTTGGCCGTCAAGCAGGCTATATCTTCGCCGCTTTTGGAAAATGCGGATATCCGCGGCGCAAAAGGGTTTATTGTCCATTTTTCAGCCGAGGAAAACCTGACCCTTTTGGAACAGGGCGAAGTGATGAATTTAATCCGTCAGTACGCCAGCAACGATTCTATTATTATGTTTGGCCACTCGTACGATTCCACTTTAAACGGGATGTTTAAAGTAACGGTTATCGCTACGGGTTTCAGCGCCGAAAAGGCCAGCGTTTTCAGCGCGCGCCGGCCGCTTCCCAATGCCGGTATGCCGGCTTCTTTTTCTGTTAAAAAACCTGCGGCCGAGGATATGTTTACTTCGTATGAACCCAAAATATCCGAGCCGGAGGATGCTATGCTTATCCCGGCGTGTTTGCGCCGCAAAAAAAACCGATAGTATAGGAGACTTATATGGCGGTAGGATTACAAAGTTTATTAAGAACAGTAGTGGACAACAAAGCCAGCGGTTTGCATATCCGCGGTAATTCCAACGCGTATGTGCGCTTGAACGGGCTGATGAAGCCTATTGATGACAGTTTTTTGCCAAACGACGAAGTCAAAAAAATGGCCTATGCCTGTATGGGCGAACGCGAACGCCGTATTTTTGAACAGTACAGTGCGGTGGACTTTTCGTTGGATGCCAAATCTTTTGGACGTTTCCGCTTTAACGTATTCCGCCAAATGGGCAAAATTTGTATGGCTATCCGTCATATTCCGCTCAAAATTCCTACCTTTGAAGAACTCCGTTTGCCGGGAGATATTTTGCGCAAAATGTCCAACACGCGCCGCGGGCTCATCTTGGTAACGGGTATGACGGGCTCCGGTAAAACATCTACTTTGGCCGCTATGATTGACCATATCAATAAAAACCGCGCCGGACATATTTTGACAATTGAAGACCCTATTGAATTTATGCACACGGACAACCGTTGTATTGTCAGCCAGTTGGAACTGGGGGTGGATACCCCATCCTATACGGCGGCTTTGCGCGCGGCTATGCGCCAAGACCCCGACGTGATTTTAATCGGCGAATTGCGCGACCCCGAAGTAATGCGCGCTGCTGTCGGCGCGGCGGAAACGGGCCAGTTGGTGTTGGGCACTATGCACACGGTAAACGTAACACAGACGCTTTCGCGCTTGGTGGATGCGTTCCCGGTGGAACAGCACGACCAGGTAAGACTCCAACTGTCCGAACTTATCCGCGGAATAGTCTGCCAACGCTTATTGCCGACGGTTAAACCCGGTATGCGCCCGGCTTTGGAAGTATTAGTTTCTACCCCACAGGTCCGCAAACTGATTTTGGAAAATAAACCCAGCGACTTGCAAAAAGCAATGCAACAGGGGGAATTTTACGGGATGAACACTTTTGACCAAGCATTAGCCCACTTGTACAAAGAGGGGGCTATTGACCTGGAAACGGCTCAGTCCGCCGCCACCAGCCCTGATGCTATTATGTTGGCTATCCGCGGTGTAAGCGGCAGTTTGGATGCGGTGAACGAATAGTATGCGCACAAACGGATATTTAATTGCTATTGACGGTACTGCCGGAACGGGTAAATCCTCGGTGGGGTGTGCGGTGGCCGCACATTTGGGATACGGCTTTTTAAGCACGGGGGAAATGTACCGTGCTTTGGCCTATAAGGTGTTTGCTAAAAAAATTAATCCCGAGGACCACGATGCGGTGTTGGAAGCCGCCCGCCAGTTGCGCTTTACATTTATGCGCCAGCCGGATGCCAAACTTAAAATGTTCGTGGACGGCGAATATTTGGGCGACAAACTCCATTTAGAAGAAGTCGGCGCGGTTGCCAGCCGCGTTTCCACCAACGGCGAAGCCCGCCGCGTGCTGACTGACAAAATGCGCGACGTAGGCGAGGACGGCGGTATCGTAATGGAAGGGCGGGACGTGGGAACGGTGGTGTTTCCGGATGCGGAAATTAAATTTTATTTAGATGCGTCCGCCGAGGAGCGCGCCAAACGCCGGGTCAATCAGTTAAAGGACGCCGGACAAAAGGCTGATTACAACCAAATTCTAAAAATGATTCAGGAACGCGATTACCGGGACAGCCACCGCGCCGTCAGCCCCTTAAAACCTGCAGAAGATGCTGTGGTAATTGACACTTCTTCCCTTACAATGCAGCAGGTAATAGATGCGGTTTTGGAGAAAATCAAACACTATGCTTCTTAATTTGATAAAATTAATAGCAAGGATTTATTTTAAAACCTTTTACGATTTTAAAGTAGAAGGACTTGAAAATATACCCAAAACGGGTGCCCTGATTATTGCAGGGAACCATTTGTCCAATGCGGATCCGCCGGCTATCGGCAGTTTTGCCGGGTTGGTGCGCGATTCCCGCTTTGTTGCCAAAAAGGAACTGTTTTCCGTTCCCGGGTTGGGGTGGTTCTTCCGCCGGAGCGGATATATTCCTGTGGACCGGGCGCGCTCCATAGATGCGTTTGGTTCGTTGCAATCGGTGGTGCACGCTTTGGAAAAAGGCGAAAGTGTGGTGATGTTCCCCGAGGGAACCCGCAGTAAAACGGGCAAGCCGCAAAAGCCGAAAAGCGGTATCGGGTATTTGGTCTATACGACAGGTGCGCCGGTGCTCCCGGTAAAAGTAGAAGGGACCTTTGGCTGGCCGTGGGTGCGCAAAATCCGTGTGAAATTCGGGACGGTAATGCACTTGAAAAAAGACCCGGCCCTGGACCATAAAGCGCAGTATAAACAATTTGCAAATCAAATAATGGAAGAAATAAATTCAATTAATATCTAACGGAGGTTACGCAGTTCTCCCGCAGGGAAGAACTGTAATAAGGACTTATGACGATGAACGAAGAAATTAAAAATACCGAAGACACAATTAACGAACAAGAAATGACGATGGCCGAGTTAATTGCGCAGCAAGAGTCTTTATCGGAGAAGTTGTACAAAAAAGAAATCGTAGAAGTACCCGTCGTACAGATTAACCAAGATTATATTTTGGTGGATACCGGCGCTAAAAAAGAAGGCGCGATTGCCGTTGCTGAATTTGAAGGCAAAACCCTTCCCGCCGTGGGCGATACCATTTCCGCCGTGCTCGTAAAACGCGGCAGTGATGAACGTCCGTCCATCTTGTCCCATAAAAAAGCCTTGGAATACTTGGGTTGGGACATCTGCAAAAAAGCCTACGAAGCCAAAGAACGCGTAAAAGGTACGATTGTACAGTGCGTAAAAGGCGGTTACATTGTGGAAGTGTTCGGCGTGAACGGTTTTATGCCGCTTTCCTTGTCTGAACTTCACACGGCTTATAAACACTATTTGCCCGTAGGTGCCAAAATCAAAGCCCAAATCGTAGAATTTGCCAAGGAAAAACAGAAACTTATCATTTCCCGCAAGCAAGTGTTGGAGGAGGACGAAGCCGTCCGCCGCGAACAAGTGTTGGGCGAAATTAAAGAAGGCGACGTGTTGCGCGTAGTGGTTTCCAAAGTAGATAAGGACAAATTGTTCTTACGCTTCCACGGCATTGAAGGCGTGGTAAACTTGGAAAATATCGCTTGGAAAGAACCCGAAACGGCTATTTCCAATTTCCGCCGCGGACAGCGCCTCAAAGCCAAACTCTTAAAATTGGATAAAGAAACCCCGAGATTGGAGTTCGGTTTGAAACAACTCTTCTTGAATCCGGCCGATGCGTTGAAACGCCGCTATCCGTATAAGAGTTCCGTTAAGGCCGTTATTACCAAAGTAGATGCCGAAAACGGTGTAGAATGCACCATTGGCAAAAATAACACCAAAGGGTTTATCAGCCCCTTTGAAATGGGACGCGACTTTACCGCCAAGGAAGGCGACACCATTACGGCGCTCGTAGTCGGTGTGGATCCGGAAACCTTTACGGTGAACCTCTCCGTCAAGAAATACGACCAAGTGCAAAACCGCAAAGTGGTCGCCCAGTATTTGAAACAGGCCCCGCGCCCGACCCTCGGTCAGTTGTTGCAGGACTCTTTCAAAACCACTTCTGACGAAGAAAACAAATAAGTTAGATATTATTGAATCCAAACCCGGAGCATACAACCTATGCCCCGGGTTTTTTGTTGGATAACATAAGGCCGAGGCCCCAAGGAACTTCTGTCTGGGGTTTGTTGTTATAAATAGAAAAGTAGATTTCTTTCAAAATGGCTCTGATTTTAAGAAAAACAAATTCCTGCCCCCTGCGGACAGCCAAATTCCGCAGAGATGACAAAAAACAAAGACTGTTATTTATTTGGTGAGGCGGGCCCAGAGGGAACCCTTTTCAGTTGCGGTCGGCAGGCTTTCTTTGGGCAAAACACCCAACAAAATGTCTTTATCGTCCACCACGGGCAAGGAGTCTGTTTCGGCTTGTAAAAACAATTCGCGGGCCTGTTTTGCGCTATCTTGCGGGTGCAAAAAAATAGCCGGGCTCATCACACTGCCGCAAACAGATTGGGCGGTATAAAAAGCCAACTCGGCGGTGCGGATAAATCCTTTTAATTCGCCGTCTTTCCCGGTAACGTAGCAAACCGCAGGCAATTTTTTGCGCGGCAAACTTTTCAGCCGCTCAATCAGCGCGGAGAGTTTGCTTTCCGTACGGACTGCCACAAAATCCGTACGCATCAGCCGGCCTGCGCTGTCGGGAGAAAAGGAATTGGCTTCCGTTAGCAGTTTTACAAAGGCGGGTTCCAACGCAGCGGACAGGCGCTCGCGGTACGGGGTGGAAAATTCCTTCCACAATTTAGCCGCCTGCTCCACATTTAGCCTCGCCAAAATATAGGAGGCTTGTTTTAACGGCAACCGCCGCAAAACAGCCGCCGCCTTCGGCGGGTCCATTGGGTTTAGGCAACTTACCACCACCTGCGCTTTAAGCGGGCCGATTAATAGCAAGACTTCGTGCGTCGCCAAAGAAGCCAGCGCACGGGCGGCCTCTTGCGGAGCCGCCAAAATAAATTTTTCAGTTATTACGCCCGCCAAGGCGTGCATAGGAGCGTTCATTTAAATTATCCTCTGTTAATTTATTATAATAAATTAACGCCCGATAAGGCCAAACTGTGAGGTGAAACTATGTTTTTTAATAAGCCTTTTCACGCCGTAACTTTTCAAGATGTAGTGCAATTCTGCCGCCGGGGACTGCCCGAAGGCAAACAGTTAGATTACAAATATATTATGCCCAAGAACCGCGAAAAATTCGCCAAAACAATTGCGTCGTTCGCCAATGCCTTGGGCGGCCTTATCATTTTGGGAGTGCAAGACGACCGCAACGACCGCCCCAAACCGCCCTTTACCGGGATTGCGTACCACGAAAAAATGCGTAACTCTATTGAGGACGTTATCCAAGTATATATTGACCCGATTGTATTCGTGGATATTAACATTTGCGTAAGCCCGCACGGGGACAGGATGTTCGTCCTCATCAATATTCCGCAAAGCAACTTAACCCCGCACCTGGTCGGCCCGTCCAAACGGGCGTATATCCGCACCGGGCAGAGCAGCCGGCCGGAAATAATTGTTCACCCGGCTAAACTGCCGTGGCTGTTGGACCACCGCCAAAAATCCGAGCGGTTGCGGCATATCCTGTATGATAAGGCCGAAAGCCATTTTGATAATTACTTAAAAACTATGAACGTTTCCGCCAACGGCGAAACGGTCTGCACTTTATCTCTTTTGCCGCTGTACCCGGACGAACCTTTGACCGATTACAAAAAATTGCCCGAAATGATAGCAGCATCTTCTTCCCGCGCCCCCTACGGCACAATGGCAGACCCGGACTATCCGCTCCGGCCGGTGCAGGACGGCGTGGCGGTAATTTCCAACACGCGCGGCGTATATAAGATGAGCGAGTTTAACGATTACGGCCTGATAATGAATAAGCAAATTGCATCCCGGGAGGAAATATTTAACGGCCACACCGCCAAAACCGTGCGCATAGAAGTATTGGCGCAAAATGTAACGCTCTTTCTGCTCACCGCGCGCAAATTTTTAACCCGGCTTGCCTTTGGCGGACCGTTGTATTTCCGCTTTAAAATGAACAACACGCGCGCTTTGCGCGCCCTTTTCGGCAAGCGGCAGGCCACCGTACTGGAAGATTATTTGCGCCTGGATAGGGAAATTACACTTTCCGATTTAGACGCCCGCCTGCCGGAGTTGCTGGCTAATGTACTGCAAGAAGCGGCTTGGTCGCTTGGTTTGCGTACCGAATCAAACGAAATTAAGGACTTAATTAAAAATACCTTGGGAGAAGCCAAATGAGTGAAATTTTTTACTCTACCGACCCTAATTTTTGCCCGCATTGTAAACATATTCCGTGCATCTGCAACCAACTGGGCGCGCCCAAAAAGCAAACCGAACCGGTACGCGTGCGCTTTGTAAAAAATACCAAGGGCAGTGGAACAACAGTAGTGGAACGTCTGCCGCTCCACCCGCAGGGAAAGGAAGAGTTACTTAAAAAAATGAAAAAAGCCTTGGGATGTGGCGGCACGATAAAAGAAGGACATTTGGAAATACAAGGCGATAAAAAACTGCGCGCGGCGCAAATTTTGGAAAAAGAAGGCTACAAAGTCCGCATTTTATAAAATTATGATGAAGGGTTTTACACTAATTGAACTGTTGGTCGCCGTACTTATTATCGGCATTTTGTCCGCGGTTGCTGTTCCGTATTATTACAACGCGGTAGAAAATGCGCGCATTACGGAAGTGGTGCTTTTATGGGGACGGCAAAAAAACTTTGCAAACGGACGTTTTATGAGTGTGGAACAGGCGGCCCGGCTGACGGAACAAATTAAAAAGGCAAATTTAAAATATTTCACGGGTGAGGCCGTCTGCCGCCCGGAAAATAACGAAGATATCCCCTGTTGGGAAGCCGTTTTCACGCAAACCGCACCAAGTCCGCACGCCCGCTACCAACTGACGACTGCCAACAATTTTATGGATTTGGCCTGTATTGGGCTGAACCGTGCAGGCGAAAATTTTTGCGAGGGGCAATCCCGCCAATCCGCCCCACGCGAAATAGACGGCAAAAAAGCCTATATTATTAGATAAGCCTGCGCCCACAAGGGGCCGGATTTATCGTTATTAAATTAGAGGTCATCCTGCATTGCCGCCCATACCGCTAGGCATCACCCCGTAGTGTTTCTGTATGGGGTCTATTGATAGGTTTTAGGACCTACTGCTTGGGTCGTTGGTCGTTTATAAAAACAAAAGGTCATACTGGAAGGTTTCTGGACAGGAAGTGTTGTTATTAAACAAGCAGGTCATCCTGAACTTGTTTCAGGATCTACCGATTGTGTTGTTTGTTGTACCCGTTTGATGTGCTATTTTTAAAGTGTTCTTATATCAAATTTGCCGTTAATTAAATTAGGGGATGGTGCCATTTCCCTAATAAGACGGGGAAAAATGCAAAAAACAGTTGACATTTGCCCCAAAAGTTGCAAAAATTTAAGAGTATAGGTTCGGCGTCTGTTTATTTTTATAATCAGCCGCCGTTCCGTGCGCATTGTTTTTGGCGCGGAAAAGATTTGTAAAAAATATAATTTTTAGACGGGAATTAAGTCCCCAAATGGATACATACACAATGAATAGAATTAAAAGTTTAATCCGGGTTTTATCGGGCCGGACGGTGCTTCGCGCCGTTTTGGCTTTGTTGTTAGTCGCGGCTTGCTCGCCGCTGTTTGCCCAACGCGCCGACGTAAGAAGCGCAGGGGTGTATTATCAAGACGGTTCCAAGATGAAAACTAGTACCACCACTGGCGAGGTAACTGGCGGTTCCGACAAGGTATATTGTAACTGGGGTACAGGTGTTATTTCGACGGATAATAATCGTAGTTTTACGATCAAGCCGTACCCGTCTTCAAATGCAAATAAGCACGATCCGTGGGTAAGTTCGGCCTTAATTGAATACGACCAGCCTTATCCGGCTCCTACGGAAGAAAACAAATACCCCAACCATTGTTTAGCCTTGTGTATGCAGGTTGTTTGCACCAACAGACCTATGGCGCAGGCTACTTATTCTATTGCGTTTCCGTTGCAGAATATTACTTTTGATATCGTCAAATACTATAACGGCAAAAATATTAAAGATGTGGAAGGCACCCCGGCTATCCGCTCTATTGATTTATATCCGGATATCAACAAGAATACCGCTAAATGTGGTTCTTATCGTTGTCCGGGCGGATCTGATTCTGGTTACACTTGTACTGCTCCTCTTTATGAAAAACGTGGGAGCACTTGTTATTATTTAGGTTCCGGTACTGTTGCTTCGGGGGAATGCTCTGATGATTTAAGCACTGATAAAGATGGAAACTGCGCCAATAAGAACTGTAACTATATTATTTTTAACAATGACGGGCAGCCTTCTGGCTCGGAAATTCCTTTCTGTGCTGCGTGGGACGGTTCTTACGATATTGCGGGCGAATTTGGTAAATCCAATGGGGATTTTGCCTTCCGCGCCACCGTGGCGACGGACTTCCCCGGCGATAACGTAGCCGTAGATAAAATTGAATTTAACTCCACGATTGCCTACCCCGGCGAAAACCAAATCCCGATACAGGTGGACGTAACCAACGTACATACTGTGCGCAGCACTCCTACCGTAGTGGGGGATATTACCGCTGTGCCGGCCCAACCCTACACCTTTGCTTATCGTTTGAGCAAAGACGCGGATGTTCGTATCGCTATTTTGGATGCTTCCAATAGCGACAATACTAATTACGGCGCCACCAATACGGAAGATCCTATTAAAGGTCAGGCCCAAATCGTTCGCACCTTGGTTGATTGGCAGCCGCGCGTGGGCGAAGGGTTGAAAGGGGTGGAAAGCGATAAGCAAATTGTAGAGTCCGACTCGTGGGACGGTCGCAGCGACAGCGGTATGCTCCTGCCCGCGGGCAACTATATTGCCGCTATCCAAGCCAAAACGCAGGACGAGTGGCCGGGCATTGATTTCTCCCGCGCCGTTACGCGCCAAGTTTCCTTGGACCCCTTGAAATTGACGGATATTGCCGTTACGGGTCTGAACAAAAAATCTACTGCGTACGCTTCTATTAGTTACGTTCCGACGGAAGCGTCCAAGGTATATTGGAATATTTACACGCCCGGCACTACTTTTGACGGTGGCACCTCAGGCACGAATACGATTAACACCAATTCCTCCCAACCTACGGGTACGGCTCCGGCGCTTGTAGCGAATACCGGAACCTTGGTGTATAGTTCTGCCGAGGACCGCACCAGCCGTATGAATTTTACCTCCAAGTGGGACGGTCTGTGCGGCGTTGAAACGGGTTGCACGCGCACCTATGCCAAGGGCGAAAAAATGTCTGACGGCTCTACCTGCCCAGATGCTACCTGCAAAGAAGCCTTTGCTTATGGGGCCCCGATGCCGGACGGCAACTATGTATATGTGCTGTGGGCGGAAATTCCGTACAACGGCTGCTATTACAACGCCTTGGGCGGCAATGCTAATACCCCGAGATTTGATGCCGGGGCTGCTTGCGCGGCCAGCGAAGCCAACAACAATAAACAATTTACGGGTGTAAAAACCCTCAGTTACTACACGGGCCAGGTGGCTATTGAACGCGGATTTGTGGATATCACTATTCAGCCGGTCAGTTATTCCACCGTGGGTTCCAGCCCGACCGCGTACGGTTTGGACCCGTTCATCTTTAAATATTCTATCGTGCGCGAAGCCAATGTGGTAGCCAAAGTTACCAACTCGGCGGGTGTGGATGTGAAATACTTAACACCCAAAACAGGTATTACGCAGGTTGCCCAGCAGATGAATACGCTGTCTTGGGACGGACGCGACGACCAAGGCCGTATGGTAACCCCCGGTACCTATATGTTTGTAGTGGAAAGCAAAGATGCTATGTTCCCGGCGGTAACCAACAAAGCCTCTGCCGTGTTCCCGGTGGATATGTACCGCGTGGTGGATGTAGCCACTACGGATGTGTATGGCGATAGTGATGCCAAGGCGACGATTTCCTATATGTTGTCCAAGGCGATGAACGTACAAATCAACATCTATAATAAAGATGTCGTCATCCCCGCCTACAACACCAAGGGTGGCGATTACAGCGATTTTGTGGTAAATGCCTCTACCTGGGCGACGGGTTACGCCGCCAACTTGGCGAGTGTAGATGTGTATGAAACGGGTGTAACCACTCCGTTTGCGACATTGACGAATCCTGGTATTGGTACGACCACCAACCTCACAGGTACGGCTAACCCTTATACGCGCGATACGGTAACGGTGGTGGAAAACCCGAACTATGTGGTGGGTTCCACGGTTACGACGGAACTGCAATACTATGTAACTTTGAAGCGCGAAATCGGTACACTCTCCACGGGTGTAACCTCTTGGCCGCCCCGTATTTGTAACAAAACGACGGATGCTGCTGTGTTTGCTGCGGCGGGCTATGTGGACCCGGCCCAAGTAGCGGCGAAAGATACTAAATGTATCTATGTAAACGATACCACTTTTACCAACTACCCGGCCAATGCCCAAGATGCGGCCGCAGGTAAGTTGGATGTGCGTTTGCAGCCGATTAAAACCTTTGACCGCACTTCTACCAAGACGGGCGACGGCATTATGATTACCGAGGAGTGGGATGCGGTGTCTTTCTACAACCCGACCTCTACCCAGCAGCCCGGCGCGTGCAAAGGCAAAACGAATTTGAAAGACTGCCCGTACGAAACAGTGCCGGACGGACAATATCCGTTCTTTATCTCGGCCCGCTCCAACGAACCGTTTGACCGCTATTATGCAGAGTCCGGCGAGAAAGATGCAGCCAATAAAGACTATATTCCGGGCGCTCCGTTTAAAACTCCTGCCGAAGTAAAACAGGAACCTTTCTGGTACGCTACGGATAAGGTGTCCAGCAAGATTAATATTACCCGCGGTTCGGTGTATTTCTTGGACGGCTCTACAACGGTATATCCCAATGCCCCGCAGTTGTTTAATGCTTCTACGGGCCCGGTGTTTATCCCGCCGTACGAAATTGATTTCTCCGTTTCCCGCGCGGCAACGGTAGAGGTCGCCATTGTGGCCTTGAAACCCAATATGTGCTACGACACTACCGGCAAGTTGACCGAGCGCAACGCCGCCGCCGGAGCGGTATGCAAATACCTTTCCACTACGACGATTGCCAATACGGGCAACTTTGACCCCAACACCGTGCGCAAAGTGTATTGGGACGGTACGGATAACAACGGTGTTTACGTCAAGCCGGGCATTTACGAGGTCCGCTTGATTGCCAAAAACTACCCGGATCCGCACCTCTATCAAGAAACGGTTAAGGTTATCCGCATTAATGCCGACTTGTTAAAAGTGTTTGACCTCTTGGAAGCGGACGGTTATGCGCTTAACCAACGCGATACGGATATGAAGATTGGTTACCAGATTTCCGTTCCGATGAAAGTGGCTATCCAAATCTTTAAACCCGGTACCACGATTTACGATTACCAAAAGGGCACCTTGCGTAACCCCACGACGGGTACGGAAGTGAAAGATATCCACGAAGTATTGGTAAAGGCCATTGTGGGTATCCGTCCCGCCACCACGCTTATTGAAGAAGTGTGGGACGGCCGCGACTATGCCCAGCAGGAAGTGCCGGACGGTACATATCCGTTCCGCTTCGTAACGGCGCTTAACTCCGCCGATATTGACAGCGTAACCGGCGAAATTTTAGGCTCGGATGATACCTCGGCTGATGCCGCCAAGTGGAGCATTGAAAAAGTGGCCGATACTTACCAGTATCAAAACTTGCACAAAGCCACGGTAGCCATTGGCGACGGGCGCTTTGTCTGCGAAGATTGGGAAAAGACGGTTATCTTCTATCCGAACCCGTTGCGTGTAGCCAGCAAAGGTACGCTGGAAATTACCAAAATGCCGGTGCCCGGTACGGTATCTATTAAATATTTCAACTTGGCGGGCGATTTGGTGCGCGACAGCAACTATACCTGCGTGGATGCCAACAACTACCAGGTAACTATGGGCAGCAGTTTGCAGTTCAACCCGGATAATACACCGGAAGGCTCTGTAAAACTGGATAACGACGGTTTGGATGCGTTCCCCAATATCCGCAACGCAGCCCTGCGCTGCAAATGGGATAGAACCAACCAACACGGCAAAAAGGTTGCCCGCGGTGTGTATTTCGGCCTGGTAGATTTTAGAGCCCAAAACGGCCGAGAGCATTGCCAGAAAGTTGTAAAGATTTTGGTTCCGTAACTTAACAGCCCTTGGGGCAAAACCCCAAGGGCCTGCGGACATTGTGCCGCTAGTGCCGTAAATAGAGCCGGGTGTCCGGCAGAAACAGATTTATGAATATAAGAATAAAAGTTTTAATTGCTTGTTTAACGGTCGGTCTTTTAAGCGCAGGCGCACAGGCGGAATCTATCAATTCCAATGCCGGTACTAGCGCGAGCGCGTTTTTAAAGATTGACGCCGGCTCCCCCAGAGCCCAGGCATTAGGTAATGCCTATGTGTCTATTGCGGACGGCCCGGAAGCCTTGTTCTGGAACCCGGCGGGTGCCGCTTCTGCCTCTACGCGCGAACTCCAATTTGCGTATTTGGACTATTTACAGGGTTATAAAGCGCGCACTTTGGCTTATTTGCAGCCTATTGGCAAAACCATTATCGGTGTAACGCTGAACTATATGGATATGGACGGATTTGATTTTCGCGGAGATCGTGGGGAATTACAGCCCGAAGTCGGTGTTCCGGTGCAGAACTTTGTGGGCGGTCTTTCTATTGCCCGCGGGTTCTTCAACCAAAAACTCCAAATCGGTGGTACGGCCAAGTATATCAGCGAAAAATTGGATACCGACCGCTATGATAACGTCGGTTTTGATGTAGGGGCCAAGTTGCGCCTTGTCAACTGGTTGGGTCTCGGCGGTGCGCTTGTAAACATTGGCGATAAAGAAGAAATGCCGCGCGGTTTGCGCTTGGGTGCCGATTTGAATACCCGTTATTTTACCGTGTCCGGCGAATATATGAAATACCGCGACGATAAAGCCCGCTATGGCGTTGGCTTGGAAGTGCACATCCCTGAGGATATGCTTCAAGTGGCCCGTTTTGATTTGCGTGTAGGTTACTATACCCGCACGAATACGGGCACCAACGAAAAAGATTCTTGGGTGGGCGATTTAGGTCTGGCTGAAACCTCTAAGGTTTCCTTCGGGTTCGGTATTTACAGTTCCGAATTGTTTGGTTACGGGGCGTCTATTGATTATGCCGTTACGCCGTTTGGCGCGCTGGGCACCTCGCAGCAGATTGCGTTGGCTATCCAGTTTTAATGTATGAAGAATATCTATGAAAGAAAAACTTTTTTAAACAAAAAGGGCCAAACTGCGGTAGAATATATCGTAACGGCGGCCGGGCTTTTAACGGCTCTCATTTCTTTCTATGTGTTGTATTCCCATTTGGTGCCGCAGCAGTTTGACCAAGGGGCTAAAATAATTTTGTCGGATTATGATGCAAATTAAATTTTAAAAAATCAGGAGGACGTTATATGAAGTTTATCGTTGCTTTACAAAACAAAATGGACGCCCTGAAAGCGCAAGCTTTGGGTTGCCTGAAAAAGAAAGAAGGGCAGAACACGATTGAATACGTATTGATGCTCGTCGTGGTCGTGGGTGTAGCCGGTTTGGCCGGTGTGCTCATTAAGAAGTTTATGCCGGATTTGTTTGAACAAGTAAAAGGCAAAATCACCGGCAGCATGAGCGAAATGTAATTTGGAGCCGTATGAAACTTTTTCGTAGGAAGTGTGGGCAGGTAACTGCGGAATTAATGCTGATTTTGCCGGTATTTATGCTACTGATTTTCTTTGTGCTTGAATACGGCAATATCGCATACCACACGATTATTATCAACCACGCTTCCTATGAATTTGCCCGTATCGGCTCGCTGGTGGCTGTTAAAAAGCCCAGCGGAAGACCGGACAGAACGGTCATCACGCAGAAAATAAACCACGCAAAAACGCGGGTTTTTGGCTCAGATGCCGGACGGGTGGGGGTAAACGTAAAGGTGGAAACTACCGGCGTGGACCCTATGTACAGAAAGCACCGCCACGAGGAC
>UQJU01000024.1 GCA_900541355.1 Candidatus Avelusimicrobium fimicolum
ATTCTACAACCGCCGGGCGGGAACCGATGCCCAAGAAACCCTTTTTAGGCGTTTCCAATACGGTTACTTCCACTTGGTCTCGTCTTAAACCTAATTCTTTTAATCCCTTGGCAATAGCCTCGGATACGTCTTTTGCTTGTACTTTAATTTTATTCGGCATAAAATGACTCCTTAATTTGCTTTCGCAATTTTGCGGTTAATAAGCGTTTGAATCCCGTAAGTGAGCAGGCTGTTTGTCAGCCAGTAAAGCACCAAACCGGACGGGAAATTCATAAACAACAAGGTGAAAATAAGCGGCATATACTTAAACATAGCCGCTTGGGACGGGTCCGTCCCTGCGGGGATATTGCCCTTTTGCTGGAAGAACATTACTGCACCCATCAAAATAGGCAACAAATAGTACGGGTCTTTTGACGACAAGTCCGTAATCCAAAATACAAATTTAGCCCCGTGCAAAGACCAAGAAGTGCGCAACGCATTAAACAGAGCCAGGAAAATAGGCAACTGGATAAGAAGCGGCAAGCACCCGGCGAGCGGATTGACGTTGTACTTTTTGTACAAGTTCAAGGTTTCGCGGTTTAAGGCTTCGGGATTACCTTTGTATTTTTCTTGAATACGTTTCATTTCGGGCTGGACCTTTTTCATTTGGGCGGCCGATTTTAACTGCATAATCGTAAACTTGAACAAAATAGCCTGCAACAGTACGGTCAGCATAATAATAGCCACGCCGTAGTTGCCCGTCCAACCGTAAAAAGTTTCCAACACGTTGCGCGCGATTTTGCCTAACGCGCCAAAAAAGCCGAACGCAATGGAACGGTCCAAATGATAGGGCAAAGTCAAAAACGCTTTGTAATCTTTGGGCCCAAAATAGAAATCGGAATTATATTCTACTTTGGATTTGGCTTCCACCGTAGTTCCCGCTACGGCAATGGAAAATTGCGGGCCTTTTAAATCACCTTCTCCGGCCAAACCCCACATACGCTTTTGGGTGCCGATTTTTTCGGAAGAAGCGGCCAAATCTCCCCCTTTCCAATTCTGCGGAATTAAAACAGAAAGGAAGTAACGGTTTTGGATTCCGGCCCAAGTCCAAGGCAAGGAGGGTTGTTTGTCCCCTTTGGCAAAAGTTTCCAAGGTCGGTTTTTTCTTGCCTTCTTCCTGCACCAAATAAACGGCTTTGGATTCGCGTTCGTTATCGTTCATCTCGCTTTTGACCGTAGCCAAACCGGGGCCAAAATTCCAACTCCACGGAGCAACAGCCAAGTTTTGCGAGGTTTTGTTTTCAAACGTAACATTTACGTTATTAATTCCGTTTTCGTTAAAACGGAACGTTTTATAGACGCTAAACCCGGGAACAATGTCGCCCACAAAAGTAATGGAATCTTTCGTGCGGGCAAATTCGGCAAAGTCCACCTGCGGCATAGTGGAAAAATATCCTTCTCCTTTATAGGGAGTCAGGTCCACATCGCCGACAACATCTTTAAACAAATAGGTTTTAATGCCCGCCCCTTTGGACGAAAAAGTAACGTCTGCCTGAGGTAAATTAAGCGTAATTAATTCCTCGGGCTTGGCCGCGGATTTTTTTTCTTTGGATACGGAAATAGGGGCTGCCAGAACGGTTTGGGAACCGCTTGCTTGCTGAGCCTCCTGTACGGATTTTTTCAGTTGGGCCTCGGCGGCTTCCTTGGCCGCACGGGCTTTGGGGAGGGCGACAAACTGGTTGTAGCCGGTAATTACCAGTAAAAACAGCATTACGGTAATTAAGAACTGTCTGTTATTCATAAAACTCCTCTTGTGGCAAAACCGCCCGGCGCGCCGGACGGCCGGATAAGAGGAAGCGCAAACTGTAGAAAAACTGCGTTTAAGGAACCGGGTCGTATCCGCCCGGATGCAACGGATGACATTTCAGCACCCGTTTGAGTGCCAAATATCCCCCTTTAAACGCGCCATATTTCACAATCGCCTGCTTTGCGTATTGGCTGCAAGTGGGTGTAAAACGGCACACCCCGCGTGGACCTAAAAAAGGCCGCACCAGCAACATAAACAAATTGAGCAGTAAAAGTAAAAAATTTTTACACACGAGCGAAATTTGGTTCATATGTCCCTCAATAGGATTACGGCAAATTATCTGAAGAGGACAAAAGTAAAGCGGCCTTGCCGCATAGTAACGTGAGCGCTGATTGCGCTGCTTGTACAGTTGGTAATTTTTCGCTGTTGCGGGGGCTGACAATAATATCCGTCCCTGGCTTGATGTCTTTTCTACTCAGTCTGAACGCTTCTCTTAACAGTCTTTTGGTACGGTTGCGCACAACCGCAGGCCCCAATTTATGGGATACCACTACCGCAAAACGGGCCGGCCGGGTATTCTCCGGGCCGGACCGCCACCACAGTACTAATCCTGGGTACTGCAATTTTACGCCGCCTTGGATAACAGCCTTAAAATCTCTTTTAAGGTGCAGGCGGCTACTTCGCGGCAGACCGTAAGGCGTCATAGCGCTTAGGCGGCTCTGATTAATTCGTGGCGGCCTTTGGCTCTGCGGGCACTTAATACTTTTCTACCACCGGCGGTAGCCATTCTGGCGCGGAATCCGATGTGTTTGGCACGTCTTCTTTTGTTAGGTCTGTATGTCGGTAACATTTTTATCTTATACGTTAATTCTGGCCCGGAAACCGAACTGGAAAAAACGTATCTCCTGTTATTAATTTAAAATCGTTTCTGTATGAAACTTACAAATATTATATCTTTTATTGCAAAATTTTGCCAACCGTTTCATAAAATTATCCGGCTGAACTTTTATATTATCCCATATCCCAAGGTTGTATGCAAGCCCTCAAAAAATGCTATGCTGTACATAGATGATATTTACCGACTCGGGCATTATCCTTTTCCGCCAAGAATTTAGGGAAGCGGACCGTATGGTGTCGCTCTACACCCGCGAACACGGGCGACTCAACGCGCGCCTGCCTGGGGTATTGCGCGCCGCCGGCAAATTAAAAGCCGTCAGCGAGCCGTTTGCCTGTGCCGATTACCGCTTTTATGTGCGCAGGGGCGGCACGGTAGCAACAATTACAGGCGGTAAAATCAACAGTATCTTTCCCCATATCCGCCAGGATTTAAAGCGCACCACACTCGCTATGCACTTCTGCGAATTAATACAGCGTTTAACCCCCCTGCACCAACCGAGCGAGGCCAAGTATGAACTCTTGCTGGCTGCCCTGACCGAATTGGAATTGGGCGAAATCAATTCTGCCTTTGCTGCGGCATTTACACTGCGGTTAATGACGCTGGCAGGCTTTGGGTTAGAAAGGCCCGTGCTTAAAATTTCGGCTGAATTTTGGCGGCGTATGCACGAGGACGAACTTTCCTCTCTCGTATTTTCTGAGCCGGAAGATTTGCTTGCCCTTTCCAAGTGCAACAGCGTTTGCCGCCGTTTCTTAAACCAATATTTAACCTTCCCGCTAAATACCCTAAAAAACTTCGGCCTAAACGAGCCGGCCCCGCTCCCCGAGGAAAACCAAACCGAACCGGAAGAATTGGTTTTGCATCCGGCACATTAAAACACCTTGCCGTAAAGCATTTCAATTAGTACAATAATTTTTAAGGAGAAAAAAATGAATTATAAGAAAGTATCTGTTTTGTGGCTGTTTGTTTTATTACTTTGCGTATCCGGGCTTGCCAATGCCCAAACTAAAAAAGATAACCGTTTTGTAGGCGGAGTTTTTGGCGTGAGGGTAGGAGAAGAAGTCCAAAAAATTTATGCCCGCGTAAAAACCCCGGCAAAACCAGCGGCTAAAAAACGCCCCTATTATATTTCTTGGCAAAAGGCCATTTTAAAGGCTCACCAAGATATGAATAGAGCCAACGGCCCGTTGGGGGCTTCCGTTTCCAACGCTGTAACAAAAGCCCGCGCCAATTCGTATGAAGAGAACCGTTTGGCAGATTTCTTTGCCAAATTGGCGGCTACGCGCCCGTCGGTATTTACACAATCCTGCCGAACCTCTTATACAATGCTTACCCGCGCCGCCAAAGAGAACAAACTCTTTCATCACTACAAATTAACCGCGATTGACGTGCGGGATTTTTGCTATATGCCCAAAGATGCGGTGGCATATTTTATTGAATTTTTTAAAGGCAAGGCCTATCCGTATCAGGCGGCACAATACAAAAGAGCCATTTTGCTTACCTTAAAAAACCCTAAGGACGAGCGCAACCGCACCTTGTCTATTGTGGTAGATACGGAAAGCCAAGTCCTGTTCCTCAACTATAATAAGCCGGCTAACTTGCAATACAATCCTTTGTTGCAAGGTTCATATATTCCGCTGTCTGTGCGATAAATTGTAATTTGTAAAAAACCCGGGCCAAACGGTCCGGGTTTTTTACGGATAAAAACACGCTACCTCAGCAATTCTTCCATATCCGGATAAATATCCGCCAAAGATTTATAAATCTTAAAGGCATTTTCGCGCACGAAAGTATTGGGCTGTTTAATTTGCGGCACCACACAGGTACGCATACCCGCGGAAATAGCCGCAGTTGCCCCGGCCACCGAATCTTCAAACACCAGGCATTGGGATACGTCCGCCTGCAATTTTTGGGCCGTTTTTAAATAGACTTCCGGGTCCGGCTTGGGGTGTTCCACGTCGTCGGTAGTAGTAATAGCAGAGAAGTATTTGATAATATCTTTTTTAGTTAAAAAATGGCGCGCCCATTTACTAATGTTGGAGGAGGCCAGCCCTATTTTAAGCCCGCGGTTGTAAAAATATTCCACTGCTTGTTTTGCACCGGGACGGAAGTTAATTTCCCCGTCAGCCGCCAGATATTCTTCTACTATTTCCATCGTGCGGGAATTTATCCGCGCGATATCTGCCTGCGGGCCGAAATGTTGGCGCATAAAACGGGAGGCTTCCTCCCGGCTGATGCCAACGCACGATTCAAACAGTTCAAACGGGAAAGTTTTTCCGTCCTCTTGGGCGGCTTTTTTATAGCACTCAAAATAGATAAGTTCGGTATCAAACAAGAGGCCGTCCATATCAAAAATAACGGTGGTAATCATATTTTTATTATACCAGTTTTTTCTTTTTCCCCCGTACAGTTATATTTTATATAATGTATTTACATATGAAATACGGTATGAATTTTCAGGATATGATATCCGCTTTGAACCATTACTGGACTAAACAAGGCTGCGTTCTTGTTCAGCCCTACGACGTGGAAAAAGGGGCCGGAACCTATAACCCGGAAACCTTTTTCGGCTCGCTTACCAAAAAACCCGTCAACCGTGCCTATGTGGAACCGTGCCGCCGTCCCGCAGACGGCCGCTACGGCGAAAACCCCAACCGCTTGGGCAAATATTACCAATACCAGGTAATTATGAAGCCCGCTCCGGCCAATATTCAGGAAATCTATTTAAACTCTTTAAAAGCCATTGGCCTGGACCCCAAACAGCACGACGTACGCTGGATTGAGGACGACTGGCAATCGCCCACCTTGGGGGCTTCCGGAGTCGGTTGGGAAATTTGGCTGGACGGTATGGAAATTACACAATTTACCTATTTTCAAAATATGGCCGGATATGCTTTAAACCCCATTACGGTAGAAATTACCTACGGTTTGGAACGTATTGCTATGTATTGCCAAAAAGTGGACAATGTGTTTGATTTGCGCTGGAACGAGCAGGTAACTTACCGAGATGTACATCACGAAAACGAACGCCAGTTTTCCCATTATTATTTTGAAGAATCCAATGTGGAACATTTGCGCCGTTATATCCACGAGTGCGAAGAGGAGTGTCTGGCCTTGTGCAAAAAAGGTCTTTATCTGCCGGCTTACGACGACGCAATGAAACTTTCGCATTATTTTAATATGTTGGAAGCGCGCGGGGCTATTTCCGTATCCGACCGCACCAACAATATTACCAAAATCCGCAATTTAGCCAAGGCCTGTGCCAAAGCCTATGTGGAAAGTGTAGAAAAACAGGAAGAGGAGGCCGCTAAATGAACGCGTTTTTGGAAATTGGTGTAGAACATTTGCCCGCCCGCTTTATGGCCCCAGCCTTAAAGCAGTTAAAAACTTTAACCGCCCAAATTTTGGAAGAAAAAAGACTGACCTATAAGTCCGTGGACTCCTTTGGCACTTACCGCCGGTTAGTAGTATTGGTAGAAGATTTGGCCGAAAAATCGCTAGACGTGCAAAAAGAGGTAAAAGGACCGCCAGCCAAACTGTTAAAAGATGCAAACGGCAACTTTACCCCCCAAAGCGCAGGTTTTGCGCAGAAAAACGGTCTAAACCCCGAAAAATTAACCGTAAAAGAAACCGAAAAGGGACCGTTTATTTATGCCGTAGTTAAAATAAAAGGCGAAAAAACGGTCAAACTGTTGCCTGAAATTTTTACCCGCATTGTAACGGGCCTTGAATTTGCCAAAAATATGATTTGGGAAGAATCCGGCCTGCGTTACGGCCGCCCGATTCGCTCCCTTATTGGCCTGTATGGGCATAAGGTAATTAAATTTACCGTCGCGGGGGTTACTTCGGACCGCAACACCTATCCGCTGTCCTCCTTCGGACGAAAACCGATTAAGGTGGAACAAGCCGACAAAACTTATTACGCCGACCTTTTGCGCGCCCAACCGCAACCGATTTTGGTTCTGCCGGAGGAGCGCAAGGAAGCCCTTATTAAAACTGTTACCAACGAGGCCGCCGTCCGCGGTTATCACGCGGATTTGGACCCGGAACTGATTGAAGAAACCGTCTGGTGTACCGAACACCCGGTGGCCGTCGGCGGGGATTTTGAACTTAAATTTTTAACACTGCCCAAAGAACTCATTACAACTGTTCTTAAAAAGCAGATTAAAATGTTCCCCGTAACCAACAGCAAAGGAGAATTGCAACCGTACTTTATCGCCGTACGCGACGGAATTTCCGTCAACCAAAACGAAGTACGCGACGGATTTAAAAAAGTAATGTCTGCCCGCTTGTCTGATGCCGTATTCTTCTTTGACAACGACAAAAAGGCCGGATTAAACGCATTTAAAGACAAACTTAAAAATGTCTTGTTCTTGGAAGGATTAGGCTCTATGTTTGAAAAGTCCGCCAGGACCCAACAACTGGCCGATTGGTTATGCGAAAAATTGGGTAAAAACCAATTAAAAAACACCGTGGATTATGCGGCTTCGCACGCCTATGCGGACTTGGCAAGCCATGTCGTGTATGAATTCCCGGAATTGCAGGGCTATATGGGTGGTCAATATGCCGCTTTGGAGGGCCGCCAAGATGCCGCCAAAGCCTTGGAAGAATTTTATTTTCCGCTTACCTCCACCTCACCCTTGCCATCTACCGAAGAAGGAAATATTGTTTCCCTTGCCGGAAAAATAGACACTTTGGTAGGTAACTTTTTAATTGGGCAAATTCCTACCGGAAGCGAAGACCCTTTCGCGCTGCGCCGCCAAGCCTTTGGTGCGGTGCGTATGCTTTTGGAAAAGGGTATGCAAATTTCGCTTAAAGAATTGGTGGAAAAATCGGCCTCCTTATATCCTGCCGGAACGGTGGACAAAGGCTTAAAAGAATTGCCGAATTTTCTGTTCCAGCGTTTGGCCTTAGTGCTTGAACAGCGCGGGCATAATGCCGCTACGTTAAATGCCGTTTCCAACTGGTACGAACTCCCGTTCACGCAAGCGGAAGCGCTCGTCAGCGCGTTGGAAACCGTTAAAACAAGTGCAGAATTTGCCGCCGTGCTTGAATCGGCAAAACGTGTATGCAACATCCTTAAAAAAGCCGGAAACGTAACCGAAGCCGTGGACGAAAAACTATTTGAACTCCCCGCCGAAAGAGCGTTATACGACAAAATCCACGAAGTAGATTCTTCTTTGGGTTGTGCGGTAAACACCGCCAAAACCAAGGACGAATATTTAAACGTACTGAAAACTTATGGTGCGTTTAAAGAACCGTTGGAAAATTTCTTTAAGGACGTAATGGTAAATGATGAAAATCCCGCCGTTCGGCAAAACCGATTGGCCCTGCTTGCACGAGTGCGCCGATACCTGACGCAAACAGTAGCCGACATTACTAACCTGTAAATTAGTTTTCCGTAAAAAATCCGCGCCGGAGTAAAATCGGGCGCGGATTTTTTTGTCCGCTCATACCTTTACGACGATAAAAAAGATAAAAAATTCCCCCTTGACAAAATCGCCAATCCGCTTATACTATCCTTACGGGAAGCAATTCCCACCAAGCCGGGAGTCGCAGAAGCGGAAAATGCGCCGGTGCAAGACGTGTATAAAAGCGATAGTGCCATAGGCTGGAAGAAGTTGGGCGTGTGCGCTTGGAAAGGCCAGGACGGTTGGGTTACATAACTGTCCGGGTGTCTGGTAGGCACAGTGCAGGACGTATCTGGCGGCCGGTCGGGCAGTCCGTTAAGGGCGGTTTGATTGGATAATGATGGTGCTGTTGTAGCGAAAGACGTGGGCGCAGAAGAAAGGTAGTGTTTCCGTTGGTTGATGTACTTGGTTCGGCCAGCGGTAAAAGCGGAGTGGCATAAGGCCCGGCAGTTGGCGTATAAAACGCGGAAAGCAGTGTAGTAAAGGAGTAGAAATGAACAGTAGTAATTAAACCCCTCGGTTTAACTCAACCGGGGGGCTTTTTATTGGTCTAAATCACTCCAACACGCTAGGCGGCGGAAGCATACTCCCCGTACTTGCCGACGGAGTAATATCCATTGTGTTTTGGGTATCCTGCGGTGTTTTGTTAGCGGGGTCCTCGGTTTCCTCGTCTTGCAAAGGTGTTAAAATCATTTCTTCGTAACTTTCATCAGGCAAGGGTGTTAAATTTTCTTCGGCAGGCGTAATCTCTTGCTCCCCGTTATTAGGAGCGACTTTAACCGTTTTGGGAGCAGAACCACGGACTTGACTCGGCCCATTATAGGAATTGGACGGGTTCCACCAAGCGGGCGGATTACCCGCGCAGGCGGCCATAAAGAAAGAAACTAAGAAACAAAATACAATCTTCTTCATAATCTTATTATACTATTTTACACTTTGCCCCGCCAAGGCACGGCGGTATAAAGCCCCCGCCCGGTAACTGCTGCGCACTAATGGGCCGCTGGCAACACCTTTAAAACCCAAAGAAAGTGCGTAATCCTCCCACGCCTTGTACTCCTGGGGTTCGGGATAGCGCGCCACCGGATAATGCGCGGCAGAAGGCGCCAAGTATTGCCCGATAGTTAATAAATCTACCCCGACGGAACGCAAATCTTTCATTAAGGTCTTTACCTGTTCTTCCGTTTCGCCAAGGCCCACCATAAAGCCTGTTTTGGTAAAAATTTCGGGAGCCAGTTTTTTGGAATTTTCCAATAGGGTCAGCGTGCGTTTGTAGTCAGCCCCAATACGCACCGCACTATACAGTTCCTGTACGGTTTCCACATTGTGCGCCAATACCGCCGGGTGGGAATCCAACACCGTTTTAAGGGCCTGTTCGTCCCCCTTTAAATCGGAAATAAGAGGTTCTACCAACACTCCCGGGGTCAGGTGGCGGATAGCATTAATTACGCGCGCAAAATGTGCGGCGCCGCCGTCTTGTAAATCATCACGCGTGGGCATTGTAAGCACCGCATAGCGGATACCCCACTCTTTTACGGCTTCGGCTACGCGTTGCGGCTCATTTCCATCAGGCGGCAAGGGGCGCGCTTTGGTTACAGCGCAAAAGCGGCAGCCGCGGGTGCAGATATCCCCCAGCACCATAAAAGTAGCATCTCCGCAGTTAAAACACTCGCCACGGTTAGGACAATGCGCCGCGTGGCACACAGTATGCAAAACGTGTTTATCAATAGAAGCCTGCGCCGATAGCGCGGCCGACGTACGCAGGGCGGCTTTATTGCGCCCGGCCAAATCTTTAAGCCATTGTGGTATTGGAATCGTCATAAAAATTATTATACAAAAACAGGCGCGTACCCCGCCTAAAACGATATAATATAAGAAATCTTTACTTTGGGGCTTTTTGTGAAATATTTTATTCTTTTATCCGGTTTTTTATTCCTTTTTATGGCGGGGCACGCAACAGAAGAACGCCCCAAAACACAAGACGAACGTTTGAAAGAGGCGGGAGCATTATACTTTGCCTACAAGCCCGATGAGGCCTTTGACGAATATATAAGCCTTTCCAAAGAAACCAACAACCGCCAAGCCTTTTTAAATGCTGCGTTTATCGCAATGGAAAAAAACGAACCTAAAAAAGCAGTGGATATTGCCCAAGCAGCCTATAAAATTTATCCCAAAGACCGCGAAGTTATAGAAATGTCCGCCGAAGCCTTTTTGGCTGACGGACAATATGCCGCCGCTGAAAAATTATTGGCCCAACTGCCGGAAGATAAGGCCCGTTCTGGTTTTTTATATATCAATTTAGCGCGCGCGCAAATCGGCCTAGGGGACAAAAAACTTGCCAAGTACAATCTGAAACTGGCCGCCCGCGCCGGCACGCATCCGGCATTAGCAAACTATTTATTGGGTATTCTTTATGAGGAGGACAAGGAATACAAAAAGGCTGCGGACGTGTTTGAAAAAGCCGCCACTTATGACCACCAATTTATTGAAGCCAAAAAACACTATGCCGCCGTACTTGAAAAACTGGGCAATTACAACGAAGCCTACCGCCAGTACCGTATGATTTATTCCTCCGATAAAAGCAGTACGGATGTCAACAAAGCCCTTGAACGCTTGCGCCCGCGCATTACCCGCACGGAAAAGCAACTAACAGGCGGCAAGGAAATTTTAAAACACACCTTTGTAAAACCCTTTGCCCTGCCGGACGGTGTAACAACACGCGAAATAAAAGTAGGTATCGGTATGCGCCAAAACGGCCGTCCCGCAGACAGACACACCCTGCACTTTATTCCTTCGCACGCTTTTACCATTAAAGATGCTAAAACGGGCAAACTGTTAGGAAAGGGCCGCGCGCGGGAAAGTTGGGTGGCTGTTTTGCAAAACGGAAAAGCGCATTTATCATCTCCCTCGGGCCAAAAAATCTCTTTTTCCAATTCCGTTATTATTACTCCTCTATCCAAAACACAGGGAGAAGGAAGCACCATTATTGTTAAAAATGTAATGAGCGGTGCGGGGATGACCTGGGCCAGCGTGGACGATAAAGAATACCGCGGGAAATTGCAAATCACCCACAGTACCAAAAGCAATACACTTATTCCCATAAATATTGTAACCATAGAGGAATATTTACAGGGAGTTATTTCCTCCGAAATGCCGACAAAATTCCCGATGAACGCCTTGCGTGCGCAGGCTGTTTTGGCCCGCACCTATGCACTAAAACACTTGGGAAAACATAAAGCCTATGGGTATGACTTGTGCGACACGCAAAACTGTCAGGTTTACGGCGGGGTAAGTGCGGAGAGTGAACGCGGAAACGCTGCCGTAGAATCCACTGTGGGTGAAGTGCTGGAATACAAAAATAAACCGATTGAGAGCGTGTTTTCAGCCAACTGCGGGGGCATTACGCAAAGCGCAAAAGAAGCCGGGTGGAGCGAAACCCCCTATTTAAATCCGGTATCCGACTACAAAGATTTTAATTTTGACACGCTGCAACCCTACCAGTTTAAAGAACTTTTGCAATACCCGCACGATGCGTACAGCCGGTATAGCAAAAATGTCAGTTTGGCGGCCTACCGTTGGACGCGCGTGGTAGATGAAAACGATTTACGCCAAGTAATTAAACGCCAGAAAAAAGATATCGGACGCATTACCGCTTTAATTCCCTTGCGGCGCGGGCGTTCGGGCTATGTCAGCCGGTTGCTTGTAAAGGGAACCAAAGGTACTGTTACGCTAAATAAAGAAAATGTCATCCGCAACAATTTAAGTTTAGGGATGTTGCGCAGCAGTTACTTTATTGTAGAGCCAAATTACGAAAACCGCGAACTGAAATTTTTTGTGTTTTACGGCGGAGGCTGGGGACACGGTGTGGGTTTTTGCCAAACGGGTGCCGCCGGACGGGCCGACGCAGGGCAAGATTATAAAACCATTTTAAACCATTATTTTCCCTTAGCCGACTTCGTTTCCCCCCACGCCAATACTCCGGACAAATAAAAGCACATAAAAAAGCCCCGATGAAAATACACCGGGGCTTTTTTATATTACGTTCAAAACAACTATTGGCCGGAAAGTTGGCGTTGCGCTTCGGCTTGCGCTTGTTGTATTTGTTTTTGCTTTTCGGCATTGGAAAGGTTGGAAGCGTTAATCTTATCAATCTTTTCAAACGTCGCGGCCAGTACGTCGTGCGCGTGGGCGCGTAAAGCCTGCTTTTGTTCGGCCGGCAACTGCGACACCGAGGGGTCGCGCATAATAGCATCTACCTGTTTATTTACCCGCGCTTCCTTCATCTGCGGGGAATCTTGACGGGATTGGATATCCTGGTTTACTTTCAAACGCAGTTCCATTGCTTTTTTATCAAATTCCGCGGCGGAAATTTCCTGATTATTAGCCAATTCCATATAATCTTGCTGATATTTTTGCAAGAGCATATCAATTTCCCGCGCGCCGGCTTCGCCGTAAATTTGCTGGGCATTTCCAACCAAACTGTTGCGTTGTTGCTGTAAATCGCCCCGGACAGCATTTAACTGCGCTTCCGTCATTTTGTGTTTACGCGGAAGGACTTTTCCCCCCTCTTCGTCAGCCAGTTGCTTTTGTACCTCTTCCATTTGCATACCGTCTTCAATTTTACGCAACCCGTCCAAAGGCATTTTATGTTGGTGGATGACCTTTTCAATCTCACCGCGGCGCACGCGCTGGTTTTCCAGTTGTTGTTTGTAATATTCCTCGGCAGGCAGACCTTGACGGGCCAGTTGCATATCCTTAGCGCGGGCCGCATCAATAGCCTGCGCGGCTTCCCCCGCAATTTGTGAGCCGTATTGCTTGGCAAGAGCCTCCTTTAACTGGTTATCCTTGGTTAAGCGCTCCTGTTCAAATTGTCTAAAACCGTTGTCTTGGCTCATTTTTTCCAACTTTTGTTGGTATTTATTGGCCACTTCGCGTACTTTATTCGCAATTTGCTGAGGAGTTTGCCCGGGCGCATTGACGGCAGAAGCCATTTCCTTTTGGAAAGAATCCATCATTCTGCCCGCTTGTGCGCCGGCTTGTTTGCCATAGGCTTGGGTCATACTCTGCACAACACTGTCCTTTTGCGCGGCCACTTGCTTTAACACCGGGGCAAAGGGGCCGGCGGAAACTCCGCGCGAGGAGTTGCGTTGGAGGTATTTTTCAATATTGGCATCTTTTTTGCTCTTGGGCAAAAGAGCCTTGGCTATTGCTCTGTCCAAGCCGGAGGAAAGCGTTTCCAACTGTTTGCTTAATTGTTTTTGCTTGTCTTTATTGGCTCCGGCCAAATAGGGAGCAAAAGCATTAGCGCGTTCGCGGCGCATAGCCTCTTCCCGCGTGGGCTGATAAACACCGGGAGCGGCGGAAGCATTAGCGTTCCCTGCGTTATTAGCCGGCACACCCGCGCGGTACGAGCCGTAATCGTTACGCATCGTGCCTGTCTGGCCTGCATAAGAGCCGTTATAGCCGCCGTAAGAGCCCCGATAAGGCTTATTCGTGTTGGGGGCGCGCAAAGTATAGTCCGCCTGATTTAAACCCGTTTGAGCATAGTTTTCAGCGGGATAATAGCCACTATCCTGATGGCGGTTAGATGGGTGTGGGGCGTTCTGATACGGCTCAGCCACTTGCCCGGACGAAGGCACACCCAAAAACTCTTCATTTTTCAGTTCGGTTATCGTCGGTTGGCGGGGAAAGGCAGATTGTTCCGCAACCGCAGCGCGGCGGGCAGCAGAACCGGCCCCGGTCGTTTTCATAAATGCCAGCCCAAACGCCAACAGCACAACAATAATAAAACCCAGTTGAATTAATTTTTTATTTTTTTCCATAATTTCCCGCCGATATATGATACTCTTATTATAATGCAAAAACGGCAAAAAATAAAGAAGCCCCGCTTTTGGGCGGGGCCATTTAAATTACTCTTTGGTAATGCTGATGCCCAATTCTTTGAGTTGGATATCATCTACCGTATTGGGAGACTCTGTCAGCGGGCAGACAGCCTGCGCCGTTTTCGGGAAGGCAATTACCTCGCGGATAGATTCTTCTCCCGCCAAAAGTGCGGTAATGCGGTCCAATCCCAAGCCGATACCTCCGTGGGGAGGCGCACCCGCTTCCAACGCGTTTAACAACATACCGAAGCGGCGGGCGGCTTCTTCCTTGGAGTGTTTCATCAAGGCTAAAATGCGTTCCTGCACCTCGCGGCGGCAGTTGCGCACGGAGCCGGAGGCCAATTCGTTACCGTTTAACACCAGGTCAAACTGGTAGGAACGGATAGAGGCCGGGTCCTTTTCCAAATTGGGCAAGTCTTCTTCCACCGGAGCGGTAAAAGGGTTGTGTGCGGCATCCCAACGGTCCTCTTCGGGGATATATTCCAAGAGCGGGAAATTAGTAATCCACACAAACGCCCAATCGCTCACCTGCGGCAACTCTTTTACGAGTTCCTTGCGTAAAGCTCCCATAAAAATTTGGCAAGTGTGGAGTTTGACGTCGCTGCCGATAAAGATAATATCGCCGTCCTGCGCGCATACGGCGGACTGCACGGCTTTTAATTCTTCTTCGGTAAAGAACTTGGCGGACGGGCCTTCAAACTTACCGTCTTTTACTTTAATCCACACCAGGCCCTTGGCACCGTTCTTTTTGACGAGTTCGGTTAATTTATCCAAATGCCCGCGGGAATAGGCTGCGCCTTTTTCACCGCGAAGAGCGCGGATAGCACCGTTAGCGGTTAATATATCTTTAAATACTTTAAAGCCTGTATTTTTGAAGATTTCGTTTACGTTCTTCATTTCCAGCGTATAGCGCAAATCCGGCTTATCGGAGCCGTATTTTTCCATAGCGTCGTGGAAAGAAAGTTTGGGGAACGGGGTTTTTAATTCTTTGCCTGCCGTTTTAAAGATTTCTTTCATCAACCCTTCTACAATTTCGTGGATATCGTCAATCGTTACGAAAGACATTTCCATATCAATCTGCGTATGTTCGGGCTGGCGGTCGGCGCGGAGGTCTTCGTCGCGGAAGCAGCGGGCCAACTGGAAATAGCGGTCAATGCCGCTGGCCATTAGGGTTTGCTTAAACATTTGGGGGCTTTGCGGCAGTGCGTAAAATTCACCGTGGTGCACGCGGGACGGAACCAAATAGTCGCGCGCGCCTTCGGGCGTGGAGCGCGTTAAAATAGGAGTTTCCACTTCCAAGAATCCGTTAGCATCCAAATAGCGGCGCGCGGCTTGCGCAATGCGGTGGCGCAAGAGCAAATTGGCAAACATTTTGGGGTTGCGCAAGTCCAAATAGCGGTATTTCAAGCGGATTTCCTCGGCTACCGCGCGGGAATTATCCACATCAAACGGCAACGGGATAGAGGTGTTTAGTACCTTAAATTCATCCGCCACCACTTCAATTTCCCCGGTCTTCATATTTTTGTTGACAGCCCCTTCAATGCGGCGCTGTACGGTGCCGGTTACCTGCAAAACATATTCGTTGCGCACGGCGGAAGCCTCGTTAAAAAAGGGTTTAGAGGGCTCCACCACCACTTGGCAAATGCCGCTGCGGTCGCGCAAGTCAATAAATAACACGCCCCCGTGGTTGCGGTAACTGTTTACCCAACCGCACAAGGTTTGTTTAGTGCCTAACAGGGATGCGGTTACATCCCCGCAGTAATTGGTTCTTTTCATATCCGTTTTTTTACCTCGTCAGTTAAAACGTCAAAAGCAATTTGGGTTTGTTCTCCCGTTTGCAAATCTTTTAAAGTGGCTACTTTTTTGGCCAGTTCGTCGCCGCCTAAAATAAGCGCATACGCCGCGCCACAGCGGTCAGCCTGTTTCATTTGGCCTTTTACGTTCTTCTCAAAAAGGCCTCCTTCCGTACGCACACCCGCTTCGCGCAGGGCTTGCATTAAATTGAAGGCCGTTTCGTTGCAGTCTTTTTCCAGAGACACCACGCAGACGCTTTTTTCTTTGGGGCGGGCAACCTCTCCGCGCGACAAAATCACGCGTTCAGCACCCATAGCCCAGCCGATAGCCGGGGTAGCCGGACCGCCCATATTTTTAATAAGTGTATCGTAGCGTCCGCCGGCGGCGATGGCATTTTGGGAAGCATCACCCGCCTGAAATTCAAACACAGTGCGGGAATAATAGTCCAACCCGCGCACGAGCATCGGGTCCACTTCAAAATCAATTTTACCCTTTAACAAGCGTTGTACTTCGTCAAAGTGCGCTTGACACTCGGGGCACAGGTGCATTGTCGGTACGCGGCCCGCAAAGCGTGCGCCGTCCAATTTGCAATCTAACACGCGCAAGGGATTTTTTTCCAAGCGGGTTTGGCAGTTTTCGCACAGGGTTTCTTTCTCTTTGGATAAGAAATCAATCAGCGCCTGCCGGTAGAGCGGGCGGCATTTGTCGCACCCTAAACTGTTGATTTTTACTTTATAGTTTTTTGCGCCAAATTTAGCCACAATATCTTTCAACATCAAAATAACTTCGGCATCAGCGGCCGGGGCAGCGTTGCCGATATATTCTGCGCCAATTTGTTCAAACTCGCGGTAGCGGCCCGCCTGGGGGCGTTCCGCGCGGAACATATTACCAATGTAATAAAATTTTTGCACAGGCGCATTTTGCGTAAAATTATTTTCCAAATATGCACGCACCACACCGGGGGTGCCTTCGGGGCGGATAGCCAACTGGCGGTGCCCGGCATCTTCAAACGCATACATTTCTTTTTGGACAATGTCGGTCGTTTCGCCGGTGGATTTAATAAAAAGTTCTTTTAATTCCACGGTGGGCAGGCGCAGTTCGCCAAACCCATAAAGGGAAAACACGCCACGGGCGCAATTTTCCAGTTCTGTAAAATTTTTAGATTGGGGTTCAAAGATGTCTCTAAACCCGCGTACAAGTTTAGCCATATAAGTAATTTTAGCATTTTAGAGAGAAATAAGAATAGGCAAATGCTAAAAAACCCCGGTTTCCCGGGGTTTTTAATTAAAGGGCTTTGATTTGGGCAGATAATTCTTTGCACCTAGGTCTATTTTGCACCTGCTCTAAACGCTGGCTGTATGCGTTCCACAAGGAAGATTGCCGCGCGTTCAACTTTTTCCCCTTTTCCAAGCGTTTGCGGATGGGAGTAAGTTCCTTTTCGTATTTCTGCTCAAAACTAGACAAAGTGCATTGCGCCTTATATTTGGCTTCCAATTCCTTTCGTTTATTCGCATTGTTTACATTGGTTTTATTATCAGCCTTGGGGGCTTTGTTATCAGCCGCCGGGGCGGAAGCAGGCATCTGCGCGGATGCTGTCAGCATCTTGGGGGCTTCCCCTTTTTTGTATGCTTCAAACAATGCCTGAAATTCCATCACCTCACGCGACTGCGAAGGCAGAGCCGTACCCGTGCGAACAGCCAATAAAGACTCTCTTAACTCGGGGTGCTCCGCAATATAACGGTCCAACGCGGCCTTGGGATTGTTGCTTACCCGTACAGGCTGGGCAGTCTTGGGCTGAACAGGTGTTGCCATCGGCTGAGTCTGAGGCTGTTGCGCCGCTACCTTTGGGGCCGTGTTGGCTACTTTGGGAGTTTCCCTTTGGGCGGGTTTAGTGGTTTTAGGTGTGGCCGCCACTACTTGTGCGCCTTGCGGGCCCACATAGTTGCCACTAATCACGGGGGTGGATTTAGAGGATAAACTTGCTTCCTCTTTCTTGCCCGTAGTGGGCGCGGTCAGCGCCGGTGTGTCCTTTTGGGATAATTCGGGGAATTTTCCCGACTCCATATTGCCTTCCAGTTGTGCGATTTCCTGCTCAACTGTATTGAACTCCTCTTCTAATTTTTTCAATTTGGCCTGTTCTGCCTTTAATTGGCGGGGAGTCCATTTATAAAAATCGGCATATTTAATTTCGTGTTTTTTAGAAGTAATCAGTCCCTCTAATTCGGCCTTTTTATCTTTCAAGGCAGATAAGTTTTTGGTAGTTCCTGCAAGGCGGGCCGCCAAATCGCGCTGCACTTCAAGGGCTTTTGAAGCAAACGCAGGCTTATCGGCGTCCTTATACCCATTAGCCGCCCACTTTGCAAAAGCATCGTGCTCTTGCTTGGCCTGTGCGAGATTCTTGTTGCGTTGGGGAATACCGTCCATATAAATATAATTGCGCCCGCAGAAATCCGCCCAACCGTGCTTTAAGCGGTTGGAGGTTTTGCCTTTCTGGCGCATAATAAAGTCCATTGCGTTAATAAATCCTTCCGCATCGTCGCAAGTCAATTTTTTTCTTTTGTCCATAGATGAGCCCTGCATAATGGAATCTATTTTCGTTAAGTCTTCAAAAGCCTGCAAAGAATAGGTTTTGTCGGCTGTAAAATTGGAATATTGGTCAGCCAACCCGAACAAATGGGAAACCTCGTGCAACGCAATTTCTTCCCGTTCTTCCTTGATAGGGGTGTCTGTGGATAACATGATAGACCACGAAAAAGTTTCAGAGTTCTGCACAGGCAACGCGTGGCCTTGTGCTCCATAAGAAAGCCTAAAACCCGTGTCAATGGGAATGCGGGTTTGCGCTCCCTTGATTTCAAGGTCAAACTGCCCGGATATTGCCTTGCAGTTTTTACCCGCAGGATAAGTTATACGTTGCAATTTAAAGGTTTTCGGCCAAACGGCTAAAAAGTCCGCAAATTCTGCCGTCCGTCCGCTTTGCTCAATTTGTTGCCGAACGAACGTAAATATGGACGAAAAAGCAGTCTGTATATTTTCAAACATTTCGTCTTCGGTTTTTTTATCATAGGGATTTACGCATACGCGCAATTCAGGGCGCCCCTCATAAATATCGTCCAATAAAAATTTGAGGTAGCCGTCATTTTTCTTATATTGTTCAGGCTGTAATTTAGTAAATTCCGGCAACAGCCCCCACGCTCCGGCGGTAGAAGCGGAAAATAAACAACCAAAAAGTAAAAATAGAAGTTTTTTCATTTTACTCTCCAATAAAAAAAGGATTTGAGCCAAACACGGAAACCGTTTCAGTTCAAATTACACATATATTATAGTATAGTAGTAAAAAATGATATTTTCAAGTGCGGCAAGCGCCCGCGCTGTTTTCCGACGGGAAAAAATAAAAATATTTTTATTTTTGTTTTCGTATATGCTATAATAAATATGTTGAAAGTAACGCTGTTGCCGATTTTCGGGCGTGTAGCTCAGCTGGGAGAGCGCCTCGTTCGCAACGAGGAGGTCGTCGGTTCGATCCCGATCACGTCCACCATTTAAAAACCTCACGAAAGTGAGGTTTTTTATTGGGGGATGTGCCCAAGCGCTACACAAAGAGGAGCGGACTGTATTCATACTTTTTGTACCGACAAAAAGTATGACAAAAAACTCCCCGTCCAAAGC
>UQJU01000025.1 GCA_900541355.1 Candidatus Avelusimicrobium fimicolum
AAAAGAGGGGGAAAAGGTAAGCCGTCCGCAGGACTTATTTTTAAAGGGGTTGTTTTGTTTTTTTTGTTAAAATTTTGATAATTCGCAGTGGATATACCCCCGGATGTATCGGCCGTATAAAAATGTGTATAAAGGGTCGTTTTGGTCAAAGATAAAGGCCTTAACAAGGAGAAAAAATGAAAGGTTTTACTCTTATAGAATTATTAGTAGTCGTGTTAATTATCGGCATATTGGCTTCGGTAGCACTGCCACAATATGAAAAGGCAGTAGAAAAAAGCCGTATTTCAGAAGCAATCACGCTCGTGTCCGCCATTGGCAGAGCGGAAGAATTGTATTTTATGGCTAACGGAGAATATGCCAAAGATATTGATAAACTGGATTTAGATTTCCCAGGAGAACGGATTAATTATTATGTTAATTCGCTGAAAACAAAATATTTTGCCTGCCGCCCAGTAGGCGGCCCTTGGCCGGAAACGGAGGTGTTGGCCGTATGCAACCGTTTACCAAAGGAAACCATTTATGCGATCGTTTGGATGAAGGGCGGCGGATTAGCGTGCCGCTGGTATAACGAAAAAGGAAAATCCTACTGCAAGATGTTTGGCCCCGTTACGGGAACACAAGTTATAATGTTGTAAAAAAGCCCCGCAGAAGCGGGGCTTTTACTAAGAGAGTTACATCTATTTTTTTAACTGCACTTTGGACATCATATCGTACATAATGATACCCGCCGCGGCGGAAGCGTTTAAACTTTCTACCCCGCCTTTTTGCGGAATAGATACAATTTCGTCGCAATTTTCGGCCGTCTTTTCGCGGATACCAAAACCTTCGGAACCGATTACCAATACCGCCGGGGAAGCATATTCCATTGTGTTAATGGGTTTTCCGGCCATATCGGCCCCATAGACCCAAAAGCCTTCCTCTTTCAAATCATTTAGGGCGGCTGACAGATTGGCTACTTCCACAATATTAATATTTTCAATGGCCCCGCAGGCTACTTTATATACGGCAGGCGTAATACCTACCGTACGCCGTTGCGGCAGAATAATGGTAGAGAAGCCCAGACAGGCCGCACTGCGGATAATGGCGCCCAAGTTTTGCGGGTCGGTCATTTCGTCCACGGCGAGCCAAAGGTCTTTTTTGTTGCCGTCAGCCTCATACATTGCGGTAGAAAGTTTCATTAATTTAATGGGCTGGATTTTAGCCATTACCCCTTGGTGGTTGGCATTTCTGGTTAAGCGGTCCAGCGTTTTGTTGTCAATGCGGTCAATTTTGGCATTGCACCGTTTCGCCAGGCGGATGATTTCCTCCACAGCGCGGTGGCCGGCCTTACTGTCCGATACATATAACTGCGTAACATTGCGCTTTTTGCTTTTCAGCGCTTCCATCACCGGGTGAATCCCGTAAATCATATCTAAATTATCTTGCATTTTTCCCTCAACCAATGGTGGACGAGCCGAAACTCATACCGATTTCCAACGCGGCTCTCACTTCGTCCCCGTTCGGGTCCACGCGTTTCAAATCGGAAATTGCGTCCGTAATTTTTACTTCTGTAATTTTAAAATCTCTAAACGCGGCCATATAGCCGAATTTACCCTCTAACACCATTTCCAAAGCCTTGGCGCCATAGAGGGTGGAAAGCCAGCGGTCAAAGGCCGTAGGCGTGCCGCCCCTTTGGGTGTGTCCGAGTACGCAGGCGCGGGATTCAATTTTGGTGCGGTCTTCAATCATATTGCTCAACTTAGCCGCAATACCGCCCAAGCGAATCGGGTCCGTGCTGCCGGGCAAGGTGCGGGCAATGGTCTGTTCGCCTTGTTCGTTTTTTGCTCCTTCGGCGGCTACTACGATACTGAAATTTTTTCCTTTACTGCGGCGTTCCAAAATGGAGTTGACGATAACATCCTCGTTATACGGAATTTCCGGAATAAGCACAATGTCGCCCCCGCCGGCCAAGGCAGAACGCAAAGCAATCCACCCCGCGTAGCGGCCCATTGTTTCCACAATCATTACGCGGTGATGGCTCTGCGCGGTGGTGTGCAAGCGGTCAATGGCTTCGGTGGCAATCGCCAAGGCGGAGTCAAACCCAAAGGTCTGGTCGGTGGCGGATAAGTCGTTATCAATCGTTTTCGGTACGGCTACAATCGGCATACCCATATCCACAAACTGCTGGGACATATGCAACGTGCCGTCTCCGCCGATAGTAATCAGCGCATCCAACTGGTTTTCTTTAAAATTGTGCATGGCTACGGAAGATAAGTCGCGCGGGGTTTCCGGTGAGCCAAAGGGCGGAAGTGTATAATTAAAGGGGTTGGCAATGTTGCTCGTACCCAAAATAGTTCCCCCTAAGGTCAAAATACCGGAAACGGTTTCGTCCGTAATGCGGATAAATTCGTTGCGTACAAGTCCGTCAAAGCCATTTTTCAGGCCCAAAACTTCAATGCCGTGGCGCAAAGCGTTTTTGCTTACTGCGCGGACGACGGCATTTAAACCGGGGCAATCGCCCCCTGCGGTTAAAATACCAATTTTTTTGATAGTCATATTTTTATCCCCTCCAAATTACAAATAAGCGGCTAATGCGCTTAATGCCCACAGTACAAAAAACTGGCCGTCAATCAGCGTTTCATCTTTCACGCTGCGGGTGGTGGTCTTACTATAATAATATATTACAATAAAAACGGTGTATAAATGGCCCAGTAAAAGCATTGCTACCAAGGCCGGCTTCCAGGTCATCGTAAGCAAGGTGCCCAATGCCGCCGTTAAGGCAAGCAAAATGAGCGTAACGGCCCATTTTGTTTTTGTCATTCCAAAGGCTTTGTAAAAACTTTCGCGCCCGATAATCAGGTCCTTGTTGGCAGATGTAAAACCCAGTGTTACGGAGCGCATAAAAACAAGCAGTACCGTATAAAATACCGCCAGGTATGAGGCCTTTCTTAATAAAAGATCGTTAGCATAAGCCGGTAAAAACGCGCACGCATACGCCCAACCCAAGGCGGTTACAATGTCTTTGGTGCCGGGGAGCGATAAAAGTTGGAGTTTGAGCAAGTGCCTAAACGGATACGCAAAGCCCAAGGCTAAAAAGAGTACACCCAGCACGGCGGTTCCCTTGCCTAACAGAACGGCCATTACAGTGGCTCCCAAAGCGGCCACTATACTGGCTCCCGTTAAAAAGCGTTTGTTCTGCCCGGGTTGCGCTTCGGCTGCACGGTTAAATGCCGTTAACGCATAGACAAATAAACCCGCAAAAGCCAAAAATAACCCATTAGACGGTATGCCTTCCAGACGCATACATACATAGGTCAAGGCCGAAGCCGCGCAGGCGGTGTAAAAACAGTTGCGCACCAGAAAGTGCCATATGGCTTGCGGCAAATGGGATAAAACAGATTTTGGGTCCGGCTTTCGCAGTTCGCGTACACGGGCGGCCACCCGGTCAATGACCCAGTTGGGGGTAGATGCCCCGGCGGTAATAAAAATCTTTTTGGCCCGCACCACAGGGAGCGGGTCTATTTCGTTCTCTGTTTCCACGTGCTGTACGCTCGGGGCCAAGCCCTTGCACAAAAGGGCCAGCCGTGCGGTGTTTGCGCTGTGGCGTCCGCCTACGACAATCACTAAATCAGCATTTTTGGCCTGTTCAATGGTTTCCTTTTGGCGGTCCTTAGTCGGTTGGCAAATGGTGTTGGAAATTTGGCACTCGTCCGCGTGTTTTTTGATTTCTTCGGCGGTTTCGTAAAAAACGCTTTCTTTTTGCGTAGTTTGCGAAACGACGTTTACTTTTTCAAAGTGGGGGAGTTTTGCGGCTTCTTCCGGTCCGGAAACTACGGTTCCCTTGCCTTGGGTGTAGCCTAATAAACCGATTACTTCTGCGTGCCCGCCGTCGCCTACAATTATGGTGTGATAACCCTGCTCGGCATATTTGGCTATAATGTTTTGCGCGTGCTTAACTAAGGGGCAAGTCGCATCCACTACTTCCATCCCGCAATTTTCCACTTCCTTTTGAAACGAAGGCGTAATGCCGTGCGCGCGGATAACTAACACGCCCGCTTTATCGGCCGCTTCCTGTGGGCGGTCAATGGACGTGATTTGCTTGGCAGCCAGCATATCCGTTACCTGCTTATTGTGGATAAGCGGCCCAATGGTATAGACAGGCTTCTTCCCGGCGGCTTCCAATTCCAGCACCTTATCAATGGCGCGTTTCACTCCGGGGCAAAAGCCCGCACTTTTTGCTACGGTTACGTCTTGTTCTTTTTCCATACTTATATTATAGGAAATTACGCGCTTGCTTTTTGCCCGGAGAGAACGGATTTTCTATAATTTACCTATGAATAAAATAATAATGAGTATGGCGGCTTTAACGCTGCCCTGTGCCGCTTTTGCAGGCGCTTACGGCGATATGTTTAAAAACGGACATCTCCGCTTTGACTATACGCCCCAAGAAATTTCCGCGTTGGAAGAACGCGCAGCGAAAGAACTGGATATCAATTTGAACTTTTTGGCCGCTATCCCGGCTGACCGGCGCGACTTTACCAATACTGTGCGCGCGTTGGAGGATGCCTATACCTCGTATTGGTTTGTGCCGAAGAACTTATCGCTCTTATCGTATTTTCACCAAGATTCTGCCGTGCGTGATGCCGCCGCTAATTTAGAGGCCATAGGGGTAGATAAAAAACTTTCCGTTTTTGCGCGCAAAGATGTGTATAAGGCTTTAAAGGAATACGCAGACACGAACCCGCAGTTAAACCACGAAGATATGCGCTTGCTTTCCAAATGGTTGGAGCGTTTTGAACGGGCGGGTATGGCCCTGTCGGAAAAGGATGCCGAAGCGTATGCTCAACTAAACACGGAGCGCTTAAATAAAATTACCCGGTATAATGTTAATTTAAATAATTATAAAGATGAACTGGTGGTTGGGCGTGAGGAACTGGACGGCTTGGGCGAAACCTACATCAACCGTTTGGAACGCACGAAGGACGGAAAATATATCGTTACATTAAAATACCCGGACTATAATCCGTTTATGTCATCAGCCAAGAGCGAGAAAGCGCGCAAAGCCTTGCAGGAAAAATTTGCCCGCCGCGGCGGTAAAGAAAACGTAAAATTGCTGGAAGATACCGTTGAACTGCGCCGCAAACAGGCCGCTTTGTTAGGTTTTAAACGCTACCCGGACTATGTACTTCCGGTGCGTATGGCCAAAAATTACGAAACGTTGGAAGCATTTTTAAAGAATTTGCAAAAGGAAGTTACACCGCTTGCCCAGGATGAGATGAAGGCCTATTTAAAACTACAAGAGGAAACCACCGGGCAGCAGGCGGACGAAATGACCGCGTGGAATTTGCCGTATTGGAGCAACCAGTACAAAAAGAAATATTACCAGGTAGATGACGATAAAATTAAGGAATATTTCCCGGCGGATAAAGTGATTAGCGGGATGTTTGAAGTGTTTGGAAGCCTTTTTGGGATTACATTTACCCAAGCGGATTTGCCCGTTTGGCACCCGGAAGTAGTGGTGTATCAAATTAAGGATAAGAAAACGGGCGAATTGATTTCCAACTTTTATTTGGATTTGTTCCCGCGCGATGGCAAATATACACACGCCGCCACTTGGAGTTTTGTGGACCGCTTTGAATTGCCGGACGGGCAAATGCAAACCCCTTCTGTGGTGATTGCGGCTAACTTTACTCCGGCGGGCAACGGGATGCCGTCCCTCTTGGAGCACAGCGAGGTGGAAACCTTGTTCCACGAGTTTGGGCACGTTTTGCAAATGTCTATGGCTACTTCCAAATACGCTACGCTCACGGGCGACAATGTGGCGTGGGATTATATTGAAGCGCACTCCCAACTGTTGGAAAACTGGGCGTGGCAGCCGCAAGTGCTTAAAAAGATTTCCGCCCATTACAAAACGGGCGAAACCTTGCCGGACGGGTTGATTTCATCTTTGGTCAAGTCCAAAAATGTGGGCGTGGCGGTTGCTTTTCTGCGGCAGAACTTTTTGGGCCAGTACGATTTGGCTTTGCATACAGCCGCCAAGCGCGTGGATTCTACTAAACTATATGCCCAAATGATGCACAATATCAGCGGTATCCCGATGACGAAAGGCACTTATCCGCAGGCGAGTTTCGGGCATATTATGAGTTTGACCGACCCGTATGATGTGGGCTACTATGTGTATGCGTGGTCTTTGGTGATTGCGCAGGATATCTTTTCGCGCTTTGAGGACGAGGGGCTGTTTAATGCGGAATTAGGAGCCAAATTGCGTAAGTACATCTACACCCCCGGTACGGTGTATGACGAAAACGAAATGGTGGAGCAATTCCTGGGCCGCCCATATAACGACAAGGCTTTTTTAAAAAGTTTGGGAATTAACTGAAACAAAAAAATCCGCGCTTTTATAGAGCGCGGATTTTTTATATGTAAAACTACCGTTGTACCCAGTTGTTAAGCGCAAACCAAGACAAAAGCGATATGCCTAGCAGTACCGCAAGCAGCATAATAATCCATACTCCGCGAAAGCCGCTGCTTTCCTTTTGGCCGGCCGCTTCACGCGGGGAGCAGAGTGCTTTTAGCATTGCTTCGGCGCGCAATTCGGCTTCGTCCTGCGGTTTGGGCGATAAAGTGGCAGTGGATGCCGGGTCGGTTTTTTCCAATTTAATAAGAGCGTTTTCCAGTTCGTGCAAAATCTGCATAGCACGGAAGCGGAAAGATTGGTAATCTTCTACCGAAATGCAGGTGTTTTCGTGATAAACGAGGGCATTGTCGTTGAGTTCCAAATACATATTCCCGCGTGTTTTTAACAGCCCGATTAAAAATGGGGTTAATACAAGGCCCGCCGCCGGTGTGGGCGCGTGTACGCGGTAGCGGCTGTCCACCGCCGGGATATTCGTCTTCATTAACGCATATTGCGACGGCGCAAACTGCGAGTCTATCGGTGCTATTTTAAGCGCGGGAAACTGCCTCTTTTTCAGTTCCGCCGTAAAGAGCGTTAATTTGAGGGGCTTTGTTTTGGGATTGTCGTCCGTGTAAATATTATCGTCGGCTACGCGCATAAAGGCCAAATTGTCCGACCAGGTGCAGACGTTTTGGTATTGATGAAAAAATAACGTAAAAAATTCCAGCCGCCCCGCTGTCAGTTCGGTGGTTACAGTGTCTTTTTCTTTATCAAAGCGGCAGCCGTTCAGGCGCGCCATTTGCGCCAAACGGGCGGTGCGGGTGCGCGTGGTGGCCCATAAGCCCACACCCGCGCCAAGCATAATAAGAATAATTGCAATCGTCATATTCATATCATACCAAAAAACAAAAGAAAAACTCCCCGCGTTTTTACAAGCGGGGAGTTTTTAAAGCATGTTGCTTATTTAATTTCTTGGGCGGGTTTTTTGCTGGTTAAAATGGCCCAGCCTAATACCGCCAAGAGTACAATTACTACCACCCAGCCGATTTTGCCCAAGGGGGTAAAATCGTTGTGATAATTGACGATAATCGGCGCTACGATAACGGCCACCATATTTACCACCTTAATTAAGGGGTTGACTGCCGGACCTGCCGTATCTTTGAGCGGGTCGCCCACCGTATCGCCCACCACGCTGGCTTTGTGGCGTTCGGAACCTTTACCTGTGTTGGCGGCTAAGTCCGTAGGCTCGTCCTCTACTACCTTTTTGGCATTATCCCACGCACCGCCCGCGTTGGACATAAATACGGCAAGCAACTGGCCGGAAACAATAATCCCGGCTAAAAATCCGCCTAAGGCTTCCACCCCAAACGCAAGACCCACCACCACCGGGGAGACAATTCCCAACAGGGCCAAAATAATTAATTCTTTTTGCGCTGCAACGGTGGAAATACTTACGGCGCGGGTGTAGTCCGGCTGGGTTTTCCCTTCCAATACCCCGCCTTTAAACTGTCTGCGAACTTCCTGCACGATAAGCGCGGCCGCACGGCTGACGGCATTGATAGCAAAGGACGAAAACAGCCACGGCAACGCTCCGCCGATAAGCATTCCTACGAATACAACCGGGTTGGAAACCACAATGCCTACTTGGGACAAAAGTGTAAGCATTTTGCTTTCGCCTGCGGCGGCCCAAGCATCATTTAGTAAGCGCTGTACGTTGCTCACGTCCACCATATACGAGGCAAACAACGATACCGCCGCAATTACGGCTGAACCGATAGCCACCCCTTTGGTAATAGCCTTGGTAGTGTTTCCCACACCGTCTAGGTCCGCCATAATCTGCCGGGCCTTTTTGGTTTCCTTGTCCTCTTGTCCGTGCCAACTCATTTCGCCAATGCCGTTGGCATTGTCGGCAATCGGGCCGAAGGAGTCCATCGCCACGTTGTTGCCGGTGAGGGTCAGCATCCCGATACCCGTCATCGCTACCCCGTAAAGGATAAAGTTAAACTTTTCCGCCGGAGTCAGACCGTCAATAGTACCGAAGATAAAGACGGAACAAAAGATAGACGCCGCAATTACCAAGGTGGTCCATACGGCCGATTCAAAGCCTACCGCAATACCGGACAAAATCGTAGTGGCGGAGCCGGTGGCGGTAGATTTTTTGATTTCCTGTACAGGTTTATTTTCCGTACCTGTAAAATATTCGGTTAAACGGTCAATGCCGATAGCCAAAATAATGCCGATGGTAGTGGCGGCAAACGGTCTCCACCAGCCGCCGGGGACTTGATCCATATAGTAATAGGCCAATACCCCGAAGATGACTACGGAAATAGCGGCAGAAATGCTATACCCTTTAAAAATAGCCTTCATAGCATTTCCGGCGGAGCGTTTGGAATCTTTTACCGCATAAGTGCCGATAATGGAACACAAAACGCCGATACCGCGCACCAAAAGGGGATAAACAATCCACTCGTGATGGCCCGTAATTCTCCATAAGCCAATCCCTAAGATAAGCCCGGAAACAATGGTAACTTCGTAAGATTCAAAAATATCGGCGGCCATACCGGCGCAGTCGCCCACGTTGTCGCCTACCAAATCGGCTACCACGGCGGGGTTGCGCGGGTCATCTTCCGGAATTCCCGCTTCCACTTTGCCGACCAGGTCTGCGCCCACATCAGCGGCTTTGGTGTAAATACCGCCGCCTACACGCATAAATAAGGCAAGTAACGTGCCGCCAAAACCAAAACCTAACAGCGCGTCCGGCGCGGCAATGCCGAAAATAATAAAAATAAGCGTTCCGCCCAAAAGGCCAAGCCCGTCTGTCAGCATCCCTGTAACGGTTCCGGCACGATAGGCAATGCGTAAGGCGTCGCCAAAACTGCGTTTGGAAGCGGCCGCTACGCGGACGTTTGCATCCACGGCGATACGCATACCCAACTGGCCCACCAAAAGCGAAAAGACCGCCCCTAATATAAAAGCCCCCGCACGGCCAAAAGCGGCAATGAGTTTAACTTTTTCAGGAGACAACCCCGCAAAACGCTCCATAGAATCTTGCGATACGGGCACAATATAGACGGATAAAAACAGGCAGACCGTCAGTAACCCGATCAACGGCAAAATGGTTTTAAGTTGTCGTTTCAGGTAGGCATTGGCCCCCTCCTTAATGGCGCCCCAAACTTTTAACATTTCCGGGGTGCCGGCATCTTCGCTGATAACCTGCTTGCGCAAAAATAAGGCATACAAAAGGCCCAACACCGCAATAAACAGTACGCCGAACAGCGCGTATTGTTCAAAGGTGCGTAGGGCCGATATTCCATACCACATAGCATATCTCCTTTTGAACGGAAGTGAAACTTCTCCTATATTATAATAAATAATCTGGTAAATATCGCTTTTCCACGGCACATAGGTCTTTTGGCCCAGACAAAAGAGTACCCAAAGCCCCTTGATATGAAGAAGTTTGTTTTCTATACTATACGTTATGAAGAGTATCAAAAGGTTTTTTATATTCGTTTGCACCTTGGGGTTGCTGGGCGTTTCTGCGCAGGCACAGCGGCTCTCGTCTCCTTTTTATACACAGTTAAAACAAAAAATGGCGGGTTCCGTTTTTGCACAAAAGAACCCCGGCTTAAACCGCTTGGCGTGGATGCGGTACTATCCGGTGTCAACCCAGGTGTTTGACGAGGTGGGCACTTGGGAGCGGATGACGTATTGGTTTGATTCGTCTGACATCATTTCCGCAATGGCGGGGTATTTGTACCAAATGTATATTTCGGCCTCCGTGTACGGAGCCGCACAGGCCCCGGCGCGCTTGAATGCAAACTATTTTGGCGCGTTGGATGCGTTTGAGCATATGCGCGACCGTTTTAATGCGCAGGATAGTTTAGATTTTTATCGCAGTCATAAAAAGGAAATCAAAGCCCGTTTGGCTGATTATTTCCGTCAGGCACATTTGCCCAAATACAAGGTGGATGATTTGAAAAATGATTATGTGGAAACGGCTTTTTTAAATACCTTGAAAAACTCCGCCGGGAAAAACGGACGTGCGGGCTTTGTTTTGGCCCGGGCCAAATGGACGGCCTCTGTTCCTGGGACGGAAAAGAATTTTTTTAAAAAATATATGCAGGCGTCCTTGCAAGAGTTGAGCCGTCAGGTGGTGCTGTATGAGGAAAACGCGCCCAGTTTGGATGTTTTGGATAAAACTGCCGGACGCTATAATTCCAGTTCCAAACAATACTTGTATCGTCCCGCTACGGACGAGTGTGCCGCTTGCACGTATGATTCGTGCCGCAAAATTTGCCGCGCCGTAGTCGGCCGGAAAAACACACGGAGTACAAGCACCTTGCGTTTGTATGAAATTACAATGCGTTCGCAAAAAGGGGAATACCTGGTGTCGGCGGACGGAAAAAATAATTTTGTTTCGCCGGACGGCCAAAAATATCCAAAATGGCAATATCACGCCGCCGCGTTGGCGGTAATCCGGCGCGGAGGCCAGTTTGTGCCTGTGGTAATAGATAAATTTTTGTTTACAGAACCGGTAGAATTTTCTGCTTGGCTGAAAAAGTTTGATTCTAAAACGACGGTAATGTATTTGAAGCCCTTTCGGCTGCGGGAAGCGGACGAAAAACGTCTTGTCCGTCCGGACAGCAGAAAAGGGAAAAATATTGTGAAAAACGGCAGGACTTATACACCGTATCCCATAGGAAACTGATTTAAAAAGCCCCGCTTAGTAGCGGGGCTTTTTATCGGAAGAGGTTTTTTATCCGGCGCAACAGCCGCAATCGTTTCCTGTGGTATCTTTGATATCCAGGCCGATATCTTCCAAGTCTTGTTCGTGTTCCACTTCGTCTTCTAAAATTTCGCGGAGTAAGTGGAAGGTAATCGGGTCCTTGCCTTTTACCATATCTAACAATTTATTATAAACTTCTATGGCGCATCTTTCACCTTGAAGATTTTGCGCTAACAGAATTTTGGACTCGCTGTTTTTGGGTACTAAATAGCCGCAAGTGCTTTCTTTGTACCAATCTTGCGGTGATAAAGCGGGTGTTCCGCCCAGTTCTATAATGCGTTTGGACAGTTTTTTAGCGTGATCCAATTCTTCGGCGGCGTGTTCCTCCATTTCCTCTATCAGTTTGGGTGCGAGCACCCCCGTAGCCACTTGGGCACCTACCCAATATTGGTAATACGCCAGCCACTCATCGCAATAAGCCTTGTTTAAAGCGGTTACTAACGCTTGAACATCCAACCCTGCTCGTTGTACAATTTCTCTTCCTTTCATTCCCATATTTTTACCCCCTGTTTAATTATTGCCGGATGCGGCAAAGCCGCTCCTTACTGCCAGTATAGCAGTTAGCGCATCTTTTTACTTGGGGTAAAAAAGGTTAGTTAAAAGGCCCCGCCGATAACAAATCCGACCAAGTCCCCTCCGTCTTGCAGATTGTGGGTATAATTAATACCCAACGGGAGCGGAAAACGCCATAATTTATAAGAAAGTGTTGCTCCGGCACCGCTGTGGGCGCGGTATTTCCCGCCTGCATATACATAGGCATTTTCGTAAAACGGAGCCAAGGACAAAAGACCTGTGCGGTTTCGTAACAGATAATAAACAAACGAAGTCCCAATGCCGGCCCCTCTTTCGCCGCGGATTTGGCGGTCGTAACGGCCGAAGGTAAGTAAATCGGCCGATAAAATTTCGTCGCTGAAAGAAGCCTTAAATGCGTCCTGCGCCTTGCCCTGCACAATAAACATATGGCGGTTTTTAAGTTCCAGTACCCACGCAGCATTTAAACCCAGTTTTGCAAGGGTATAATCACTTCCCGTCCAATTTCCGCCGCCAGTATAATAGATACCGGTGGCATATCCTTGGCGGACACGGGGTAAATTGCGCAGACTTTTTTCCTTATCCGTCAGCCCGTAGCCCGAAAGTGCGCCCATATTAGTACCTTGGCGGATATCGTCCGTCAGGTGAAGGCCCAAGGTAATTTGATTATGGTTACCGTTATCAAACCCCGGAGAGGAATAAGCATAGCGGACATATTCCGGGCGGATAAACGCGCGGACGGTGCGGGAAAAACGGTGTGAATAGGTAACGGAAAATTGTTCTTTTTTGGAGTGGACTTGCGCCTTTAAGTCGCTTGTGTATTCATCTTCGTCGTCGGTGGTGGAAAATACGCCAAACATATTGGAGCGGTATCCGCTGTAAAAACGTTGGTCAAAATTCAGTTTGGTGTAAGATACAGACAGATGTTCATCCCCTTGGGTGATTCCGGCGCTGGCGGTGATGCCGTCTTGGCTGCCGCCCCCAAACAGAAAGGTGCTTTCACCCTGTTTAAACAAGTTTCCTCCCGCCAAAGAAACACCTGCCGCGCTTTTGGCACCTCCGGCCGCAAAGGCGAGGGGAAAAATATAACTTCCGTCTTGGGCATTAATGGCAATATCTACTTTGTCTCCCTGCGGGGTGGCGGTAAAATCCAACTTTTTAAATACGCGCAACCGGTGCAAATCATCTTGGGCTTTTTCATAGATTTCCGGCGAAAATGTATCTCCTGGTTTTAGCAAGAATAATTTTTTAAGGGTTTCGGGCCGCATCCGCGTGGACGAAACCGACACGTTACCCACAGTTTGGGCAAAGGCGGAAAGGGAAAAACAAATCAGCAAAAGAGATAAAAAAATCTTCATATATAAAATTATATCTTTTATACTTACCGGTAGGTAATTTATTGCTCAAAACATATTTGCTATAATAACCAACAAAGATATAGGAGGGATTATGCCCAGGCGCGATAAAGTAAATTATTATTTAGATTTAGCCGATGTGGTTTCCCAGCGGGGCACTTGTCTGCGCCGCCGCTATGGGGCGGTTATCGTCAAAAATGACGAAGTAATTTCTACCGGATATGTGGGGGCGCCCCGCGGACGGAAGAATTGCACAGATTTGGGATATTGTATCCGCCAACAGTTAAATATTCCGCGTGGGGAGCGTTATGAACTCTGCCGCAGTGTACACGCCGAAGCCAATGCCATTATCAGCGCCCCGCGCGATAAAATGTTGGGGGCAACCCTCTATTTAACCGGGCGCGAAGCCGATACCGGAGAATATATTAAAAATTCGTCCAGTTGTTCTATGTGCAAACGTATGGTGATTAACGCGGGGATAGAGAAAGTGGTTATCCGAGATACGGAAAATGATTACCGCGTAATTAATGTGCAGGACTGGGTGGAGAACGACGAATCTTTGAGCGGCACAAGGGGATATTAATTGGGCTGGTTGTGCTGGCAAAAAGCAAAAAAAGTTTCTATCTCTCTATAAAAAAGGCTTGGACGGATATTTGGCTCCCCCGCTTTATGCGGCAAAAATATTTATCCGTTTAAGCCTTGTTTATGGATAAATGTCGGCTTTTCCTTATATCCAACAAACTGAAATGAATGTGCTGTTTTTATATACAATGGTGCATAAAAAAATTCCCGTCGGGAGTTAATCCTAACGGGGATAAATGCTAATTATTCAAAACTAAAATACGGAGTGTGTAGTTTTGCTAGCACTATGCTGAGTATTTTTTTACCAAATAGGCTGAAAACAGGCAGAAATTAATAGTTTCTTCTTTCCAAAGCGGTGACAAAGAGGCGAGAAACTCTTTCCAAAAATCGGTTTGGCAGAAAGGATAACCTTTGTGTTTAGTAAAAAATTCTAAAATAGCATTTGCTCTTTCCAGCAGGTTACTATTTCACATACCGGCAAAGTATTTTTGCGTATCAAATGTACAAAGCGGTTTGAGAGATAGGTCCCATAAGAGGAAGAAGTTAAAACATCCCCTTGGTACGTTTCTTGGTTGAACCGTGCGTGTAAATGCGATAATGTGTGTGTTTCTGCAAATTCACTGCCCATGGAACGAAGTGCGAGGTGCAGATAACTTTTGTTATTAATATGTCCGTTAAAATCCTTATCGGATATATCCATAACTTTTGTCACGGGCCTATAAGGTTCGGCTAACGCAGGTAGTATCCATTTTTTATGTGTTCCTAATACTAAATCCGTGCAGACGGGAAAACGCGCGGCCATTTCGTTGGTTTGAATCAATCTTTTGGTTTGCTTATCTACAATAAGCCACAAGGTATATCCTTTTGCCAAAATATGCTGGTTCCACCTAACTGTAAAGTCAATATATACCCGCAATTTAGAAATTTCCGAAAACCAACATTCTATTGTGATTTCTTTTCCCCACGAAGGCAAATCCGTTGCCAAGTCAAACGCTAATTCTTTAATTACCCAATAGCGGTTTTGAGCCTGTAAGTCTTGCGGTCCCATTTTTTGGGTGGCGGTGTATCTTGCGCAAGCATCTTGCATATAACCCATTACGGAAAGGGGAACCAGTCGGAAACTTTCCCCGGCAATATCGTCCAGAGTAATCGTGTATGTATAGGTGTATTTGTTCATATTAAATTTGTGTGGGATAGCGTTTTTTTATGGTGTAATACGCCGTGAAACTAAAAACAGTAGCCAAGACGCATATTCCGCCTAAGTACGGCCAAATGGCTGAAATAGGAGCATTCATCACAAATAACCGCACGACTCCCGTAATGCCATAAGTAAGCGGAATACATAAACGCAGGGCCCGAATCAAAAGAGGCATTTTCCATACCGGCCAAATGACGCCCGACATAAATACAAGCGGCAAAGAGGTTACTACAATAAACATAACCGAACTTTCCCTTTCCTTAAACCAGTTTCCGATGGTAAGCCCCAGCCCTACCGTTGCTATGGAAAATATCATATAAAAGGCAAACCATAGCCGCAGTTGGGTTCCTCCGCTAAATCCATATAAACGAAACATCAACCCAAATAAATACACAAAATACCCCGCCATAAAACATAAAAAGGCAATCGTTTTTCCCACCCATACTGTGAGAGGGGTAAGGCGCGGCGTATATTTCTTTTTCTGTTCGCGCAAGGTTCCGGCCCGTAATCCAATGACCATAAGTGCAATTTGATAGGCAACCGTTACAAATACGGCAGGCACTAAATAATTACGGTATGCCCCTGCCGAACTATATATATTTTTTATCCCCAGCCGTAGTGGACTCCTTAATATTCCCGCCGCAGGGCCCGCTCCTTGCGCTTGCAACTTTTTTATTTCTATTCCGGCAGACATCGTTTTGATAGCCCGTTGCAAGGCCGCGGTAGTTTGTTTGTAATAAATAGGATAACTTCCGTCTGTATAAATATGCACGGTTTGGGGTACATTTTTAAGTATATTTTTTTCAAAATCATTTTCTAGTGTAAGTACCGCAAATACGCGGCGTTTTTCAAGAGCCGTTTTTGCCTCGGTTAACAGACGGAAACTGACGGGCCTGATTTCTTCTTCGGCATCTAGCATACGGGTCAACTGGCGGGAATAAAAGGATTTATCGTTATCCACCACCGCTACCGGTATTTTGCGTGCTATATCCTGTGTGTAAGGCAATGGATAAAACAGCGAGTAGAACAACGGCCCGCCCAAAGCCAGCAGTAAAAATCCTTTGTCATGCAACAGCGCTTTTAATTCGCGGATTACAAATGCTACTATCATAATTTTGGTCCCAAATAACTATCCTTTTTTGTCCAATGGGCATAGCCTTTGGTGCCCAGACAAAAGAAAAGTAGTCCTAACCCTATCATAAATGCAATTTCGCCCCAAGTACCGCTTGCATTGGCTCCGCGTAAGAGTTCATTGACAAAAACGCGGTTCAAATGGGTGCCGGGCATAAACTCTGCCCACCCGCGCGCCAACAGCGGCATAGATTGCACGGGAAAAGACACCCCAAAATAGGCAAACGCGGGGGCGGCATACGCCGCGCATACACTCATAGACAAGCGCAAATTGTTGGTAATGGCCGCAAACAAAAGGGCCGTAGAAGAGGTAAGAAAGATAAATGCTGCTATGGCAAGAATCGTCCGCCACAGACTGCCTTGCACGGGGACCCCAAACCCGATAACCAAAAGTCCTAACAAAATAAGCATAACCGCCAAATAGGCCACTATATAAAAACCGATTTTACTGCCTGCCGCTATATAGGGATTAATTTGGAATACGCGGCGCAAGCGTTTGGCATGGCGGGTTTTGATTTCCCACAGCAAACTATAACATACACTCAAGCAAATAAATAACTGCAATACCGCAGGCAATAGCCCTAGCCCCAAAAAATAAATGTAATTTAATGTGGGGTTATACAGCACGGTTTCACTGACTTGTAAAGGGGAAGCCATCGTTTTCCAAAACCCTGCCGGTATGCCGAGTTCCGCTAAATTCTGCCATTGGTATTTTTGGTTTAATCCGCCTACCACACTGTTAATTCCCTTGTTTGTATTGCCGCCGACTAACAGATATTCATTATTAATCCAAGCCACAATTTCAGAACCCGTATGTTTGAGTTTGTTTTTATCATAATCTTTATCTAACGATACTACGCCATATATAGAGCCGTTTTCTAACGCGGCAAAGGCTTGCCCGAGCGTCGGAAAGAGAGAAACGTGCAAGAATTGGTTTGCCTGAAAGGCCCGCACGGTTTCGCGGGCATAATACCCTTGGCTGTTGTCTACTACCGCTATGGGGATTTGGGTGAGAACCTTGCCTGAAAAAACCGCCAATAACAGCCCCATAATCACAAACGGATACAGGCATACAAAGAACGCACGGGATTTTTTGCGTTTGGACAGAAACGCAATTTCTCGTTTGAATATATAGCGTGCCGCGTTTATCATGGATGTACGGAAAGCAGGGCCGTCATCCCTTGCCGTAAATCCGGCATCTCTTGCAGGGGTTTGGCGCGCACCTCAAAAGTTTTTAGGTCAAATTCTCCGCGGGTTTTGGTAGCGCTCCATACTGCATAATCGCCCTGTTTGGAAATATAGGTAATGCGGAACGGATAGGTATTTTTACCCAAGGCCGGGATTTGAATGTTTACCCTTTCTTGTAATTTGAAATAGGGCAGTAAATCTTCCCGCACATTAAAAGATACCCAAACGTCTGCGGTATCCAGTACGGTTAGTACACTAATACCGGGGGAGGCAAACTCGCCGCGTTCCAACACTACATTAGATATTTCCCCATCCACGGGGCTGTACAAAGTCATCTCACCTACAAAACTCATAGTGGCATCCGCCGTACCTTCTGTTTGCTTCACATAGGCTTGTGCTTCGTCTAGTTTCTGGGCGGAAACCACGCCGCCGTCATATAACTCTTTTACGCGGGCATAACTTTTGTGTGCCAATTCCCTCGGGGCTTGGTCATGGGCGGCCTTGGCCACCATGTCCGGTGCGTATAAAGTGGCTACTTTTTGGCCTTTTTGTACGCGGTCTCCCTCTCGGGCAAAAAGTTCATCTACCCGTCCGGCAATGCGCGGAGATATATTTAATTGGCGGATAACTACTTCCCCCTGCAACAAAATGGCCCGCGGCCAACACCCGTAAGTGATTATCGCAATCAGCAAAAT
>UQJU01000026.1 GCA_900541355.1 Candidatus Avelusimicrobium fimicolum
GTCCGCATTTACACCAGCCGTTATAATAACGGATATAGCACCGAGGTAGATTTGAAGCGCGTGGAAGCCAATATGTCCAACGTGCAGGCCCAGGAACAGCAACTGCGCTTAAAAATAGCGCAGACGGAAACGGCCTTGTCTGTGCTTTTGGGTAAATCCCCGCGGGAAATGGTGGAAAATAATACCCCCCGCGGCAAGAGTTTGGCGGAAATTACGTTAATTCCCAATGTGCCGGAAGGTTTACCCTCGGACCTGTTGGCCCGCCGCCCGGATGTGCGTTCAGCCGAAGGGAAATTAATTGCCGCTAATGCCAATATCGGTGCGGCTCGTGCGTCGTATTTCCCCAGTATTCCGCTGACGGCCTCCGCCGGGTACGCAAGCGGTGCGCTTAATAATTTGTTTACGGGTTCCGCCGGCATTTGGGCTATTGGCGGCCAAGTGCTTGCGCCTATTTTTGAGGGCGGCAAAATCCGCGCCCAAAACAAACAGGCCGAAGCCGCTTACCGTGAGATGTTGGCTACTTACGAAAAAACGGTACAGGGTGCGTTTAAAGAAGCGCTGGATGCCTTGTCCGCTAACCGCATCAACCGCGATATTTTTGACTCGTACAAACAGCAAACCGAGGCTATGCGCCGCAGTTATGATTTGACGAAAAAACAGGAAGATGCCGGCCTTATCGGCGTAACTGATTTGCTCAATGTAGAGGAAAATTTGCTGTCGGCTGAAATGAATTTGGCCTCTGCCCGCAACGATGAATTGGCTGCGGTGGTTAATTTGTCCAAAGCCTTGGGCGGCGGGTGGAACGTAAAGGACGGTTTTGGTCCGTATGAAAATCTGGTAAAAAAACAACAGGCCGAACTTGATAAGCAAGCAAAAGCCGAAAAATAAAACCTGTGAAGTTTTATTAAAAATTCCCCGGCCGGTATGCCCGCCGGGGAGTTTTTTGCCCGAATTAACTCAAAAAATACGCAGTAAACTTTCCAAAAAGACAGGGCAAATTTGATAAACTATATATATGAAGACTCCGGCGTTGTGCCCGTTAGACGGCCGCTATGGCGGCAGATTGGGTGCGCTCAGAAGTGTAATGAGCGAAGCCGCCTTTACTGCATCCCGCGTACGCGCGGAACTGGCCTGGTTTGAGGTTTTATCCCATTTAAAATTACCGCGTTTTGCGGTCTTATCCGCCCAAGAAACAAGTTTATTAAATAATTTGTTGCCCCTGTCGGAGCAAGATTTGGAAATCATCCGCGCCTTAGAGTTTGACGGCTATGAAGATATCCCAGCCACTAAACACGATGTAAAGGCTGTGGAATACTTTTTAAAATTACGCTTAAAAAACACTCCGTTGCAGGACCGTTTGGAGTGGTTCCATTTTGCGCTTACGAGCGAAGATATCAACAGCGCGGCCTATGCTGTCTTGCTGGCAGACGGAGTGGAAAAGGCTCTTTGGCCCGCGTTGGAAAATTTACAAAAAGATTTAGCCAAATTAGCCCGTAAGGAATCGCGTTCTGTTTTACTGGCGCGAACACACGGGCAGGCCGCCGTGCCGACAACTTTCGGCAAAGAAATCCGCGTGTTTGAAGCGCGTTTAAACCGCCAATTAAAGGAACTCAAAAAGCGCGAAATTTCGTTAAAATTCAGCGGGGCTGTGGGAAATTACAACGCGCATTTGGCCGCATTTCCCAAGGTGAATTGGACCACCGCCGCGCGGCGTTTTGTAACGGCCTTAAATAAAGGCCGTAAAATCAAGATTGTTTTAAGTCCTGTTTCTACCCAAGTGGATAACCGAGACACTTACGCGGAACTGTTTGATAATATCCGCCGGATAAATACTATTTTGCTGGGATTGTGCCAAGATATGTGGCGTTATATTTCCGCCGGGCTGGTGCACCAAAAAACAACGGCAGGAGAGGTCGGCTCCTCTACAATGCCGCAAAAAGTAAACCCGATTGATTTTGAAAATGCCGAAGGGAATTTTCAATTAGCAGATGCGCTGTTGGAACTTTTTTCGCGCAAATTGCCTGTTTCCCGCCTGCAAAGAGATTTATCCGATTCTACCGTATTGCGCAATATGGCAGTTGCGTTTGGGTACGCGCTGACGGCTTATTTATCTTTGTTAAAGGGGTTTTCTAAAATTTCATTTGACTGCACAGCGGCACAGGCTGAACTCGCCGCCCACCCCGAAGTTTTGGCGGAGGGCGTGCAAACTATTTTACGCGCGGCGGGCTATCCAAACCCGTACGAAACATTACGCGATTTTACGCGCGGGCGCAAAATGACTCCCGCGTTATGGCAAGAATTTATAGAAGGGTTGGCCGTTAATGGGCCGACCAAACAGCGGTTGCGGGCGCTATCCTTAAAAAATTATCTGGGGAGCGCGGTGCAACTGGCGGAGGGAAAATATGATTGATATTGTTTGCGGCGGACAAGCCGGAGACGAAGGAAAGGGCAAAATCTCGGCTTATTTGTCTTATAAAGGAAATTACGATTACTGCGTGCGTGTAGGAGGCCCCAATGCCGGGCATACGGTGGTAAAAGACGGAAAATCTTACACGCTTAAAAATATTCCGTCCGGCTTTTTGAACCCCAAAACCAAATTGGTGTTGGGGGCCGGGGCGTACACCAAAACCGAGTGGCTTTTGGACGAAGTAAACTTTACCGGAACGAAGGACCGCTTGATTATTGACCCGTATGCCGTGCTGATTACGGATGAACAGACTGCCGCAGAAAAAAATGCAGAACACTTTATGAAACATATCGGCAGCGTGGGGACAGGCTTAGGGCAGGCCGTACGCGACCGCATTGAACGCCGCAATATTAAATTTGCCAAAGATGAGCCGTTGCTAAAAGATTTTATCCAAGATGTGCCCGAACTGTTAAACGGTTGTTTGGACAAAGGCGGCGAAGTATTGTTGGAAGGAACGCAAGGGATAAAGCTTTCTTTGCTCCACGGAGAGTATCCGTTTGTTACGTCGCGCGATACTACGGCCAGCACCTTTTTGGGTGAAGCCGGCCTTGGCCCCAAGAGCGTAAGAGATGTATATGTGGTGTTTAAACCGTACATTACCCGCGTTGGCCCAGGCCCGTTGGACCACGAAATGACAGATGAAAAAGAGTTGGAGGTATATCATACCAAAGGGCACGAAATCGGCAGCGTCAGCAAACGCTTGCGCCGCATTGGCGCGTTTGAAAAACGCTCCGCTTCCCGCGCCATTATGATTAACAACTGTACCAAAATCGCCATTACGCATATTGATATGTTCCCCGGTAACGACCGCGTGAAAAAGTACGAGGATTTTACCACCGAAGCCAAGGCTTTTTTGGAAAGTTTAAAACAACTCTCTGCCGAAGTTTATCCGCACCCGGAAATTGCACTCATTTCCACCGGGCCGGATATGGAAGATACCTTAGTCTTGTAGTTGTTTAAAATCTCTTTGCCCCGCTTTGGCTTACTGCCTGGCGGGGTTTTTGTTTATAGGTATTTACAGGGTGTTTTGTGCAAGTTATAATAAAGCAAGGGGGGAAAATGAAAGATATCATTTTTGATTTAGGCGGGGTGTTAATTGACTGGAATCCTCGCTATCTGTATAAAAAAATTTTTGCTTCCGCGGAAGAAATGGAGTGGTTTTTGACCTCCGTTTGCTCACCTGTCTGGAACGCCAAACAAGATGCGGGCCGTCCGTTTGCCGAAGGGATTGCTCAGGCCAAGGCGCAATATCCTAAGTATGCACCGCAAATTGATGATTATTTCTTGCGCTGGGAGGAAATGTTAGGCGGGCCAATTAAAGGAACCGTGCAACTTTTGCGTGAATTAAAATATAAAAATTACCGGATATTTGCGCTTTCCAACTGGTCGGCGGAGACGTTTCCTATTGCCCAAAAAAAGTTTGATTTTTTAGGTCTTTTTGACGGCATTGTTTTATCAGGCGAGGAAAAAATGAACAAGCCGGAGCCGGAAATTTACAAGCGGTTACTATTCCGCTACCAGTTGCAGGCGGATAACTGTATATTTACGGACGACAACCAAGATAATGTTTCTGCTGCCCAGGCTTTGGGAATTGATGCAATTCTTTTTACCAATCCGGAACAACTGCACGTTGAACTTATTAAACGGGAAATTTTATAAAAACGCCCCGGGAAAAACCGGGGCGTTAGATAGTGTTTATTCGGCTTTGCTTACAATGGCTTCCATTAGTTTATGGCGGCGGAATTTGCGCGTTTCTAATATAATGCCGTTGGCCTTTATCTTTTCGTTTTTGGTGGGTTGGCGGCCGAGTTTGATACCAATCCATTTTTCCATCGTCATATTGTCCGGCACATCAGCCGGGATAGATAAATCCAACCGCTCAAATACCTCTGCCATTTTGGCACTGGCGCTGACAATCCACGCTTTGCCAAACGGTTTTATATAAGCGGGAAAGAAGTCGTATTCGTCCTCAATTTCGCCTACCATTTCTTCAAAAATATCCTCTAAGGTTAAAATTCCCGTGATTTTTTCGTCCTCGGTTACCAAACACAAGTGTTGTTTGCTTTTCATCATTTTTTCAAGCGCGGTTGAAATAATGGTGTCGGCTTCCAAGCGCAGTACGGGGCGGACAATGGAACGCGCGCTTGTCGGCGCACCGCCAGACATTTTGGTTGATAAAAAAATATCCTTAAAGTTTAAGTAGCCGATAATGCTCTGCGGGTCCTCGGGGTGTTCCTTTACCGGGAAACGGGTATGCATATCCAAATGCGCTTTTACAAAGGTATCCGCAATAGAATCGTCGGCATCTAGCATATATACTTGATTTAAAGGAACTTGAATTTCACGAATTTTGCGGATGCAAAACATCGCGCTGGACAGCACAATTTTTTCCTCTGTCTTGCCGAACAAGCGCGAAGACGAAGCAATGGCCGCCGCAGTGCGTAAATCTGCCATAGCGGCTTTTTGGGCTTCCTTTGGGTCCAGCGTTTTGGTAAAGGTTTTTTGGGTAAAAAAGCGGACGATGGCTTCCATTATGTGCACAATGGGCGATAACAGCGTGTAAAGCACGCGCATTACCGGGGAACATTTGAGCACTACAAATTCTTTGTTTTTAATGGCAAAAGTTTTGGGCGTCAGTTCGCCGAAAATAATGGTAACAAAACTTAACGGTACCACTACAAACGCAACCGCTAACGCATCGGCAAGCCGCTTAGGCAAATCAAACCAATTCTGCAAAATGGGGGAAAACATTTCGTCTGCTCCGGCTCCACCCGTAGCGGCGGCTACCGCACCTACTAGCGTAATACCAATCTGCACTACCGCCAAACTGCCCTCCATATGGTCTTTCATAAACAGGGCTTGTTCCGCACCGGAACGCTTTTCTTGTGCCAAAATGGACAATTTCGTGCGGGAAACAGATGCCAGGGCCATTTCGTAAGCGGCCAGCAAGGCATTCAAAATAAGCATCAAAATAATAATAAGTATTGTCATATTTCATATATAGTGTAGCAAAAAGCAGGCGGATAAAGGCAAATTCCACCATCTTTTCTCCTTGACAATTTGCCTTGTAGGGTTTATTCTTATTAGCAGGGGGTTTTTAGATATGCAAAGGAAATTTCTTGTTTCGGGAATGACTTGTTCCGCTTGCCAGGCGCACGTGGAAAAAGCCGTGTCGCTCATACCCGGGGTGCACTCGGCGGTTGTCAATTTATTACAAAATACCTTGTATGTAGAGTATGATGAGGATAAATTAGTTCCGGCAGACATTGTGTCCGCCGTGCGCCGGGCGGGATATGATGTGCCCGCAGAAAAACAAAATACGGCGCCGCAAGCCTTAGCGCAAGCGCAGGCTGAAACATTAAAGATGCGTTTTTGGTTTTCTCTCGGGTTTTTATTGCCTTTAATGTATGTGAATATGGGGCATATGGCGGGCGGATTAGTGCCTGCTGGCATTATGCACAATCCGGGCATCTTTGTTTTGGTGCAATTTTTGTTGGTACTTCCGGTGCTTTTTTTAAACCGCCAATTTTTTACGCGCGGGCTAAAACAACTTTTTTTAGGCGCGCCCAATATGGATAGTTTGGTGGCTTTGGGTTCAGGGGCGGCGGTTATCAGCGGGGTGTGGACGCTCTTTAAAGTGTTGTATTTAATGCAACCCGAAAATTGGAGCGCCGCATTTGAAACGGCGGGTAACTTGTATTTTGAATCAGCCGCAATGATTTTAACCTTAGTTACCTTGGGTAAATGGCTGGAAGCGCGGGCCAAGGTCAAAACGTCCGCTGCTATTTCCGCCTTGGTGCGGCTGTTACCTGCCCAAGCCACGGTCATACGAAGCGGCCAAGAAGTGCAAATTCCCGTAGAAGGGGTCGTCCCGGGGGATATATTGGCGGTGCGCTCCGGGGAACGGATTGCCGCGGACGGCGAAATTACGCAAGGGAGCGGCTGGACGGATGAGTCCGTCTTGACGGGAGAGAGCGTGCCGCAGGATAAAACCGCAGGGGCCAAGGTGGCGGCAGGAACGCTTTTGACAAACGGCTATTTGCAGGTGCGTGTGCTCCGCACAGGCAAGGATACCACGCTTTCGCAAATTATTAGTTTGGTGGAAGCCGCTTCGGGCAGTAAAGCCCCTATCGCAAGACTAGCCGACCGAGTGAGCGCGGTGTTTGTGCCGGCAGTATTGGGGATAGCCTTACTTACGGTGGTTGTATGGCTGTTTGCCGGGCAAGATTTTTCATTTGCCTTGTCGGCGGCGATTTCGGTATTGGTTATTTCCTGTCCGTGTGCGTTGGGGCTTGCCACGCCCACGGCTATTATGGTAGGCACGGGCACAGCGGCCCGCAACGGGATTTTAGTCAAAAGTGCGGCCGTATTGGAACAGGCCAATCGGATTACTACGGTAGTGCTGGATAAAACAGGCACCGTTACCACGGGGAAAATGCAAGTGGCTGCCGTGTTGCCCGCCAAGGGGATAACGGAGGAGGAGTTAATCAGCCAAGCGGCCGGGTTGGAACAATTTTCCCAACATCCGTTTGCGCGGGCCTTGGTGCAATACTCAAAAAGTAAAAATATATCCTTGCCCTCAGGGGAAAATTTTGCATTGGAACCTGGTTGCGGGGTTATAGCTCAGGTGGGAGGGGAAACCTTGCGCGGCGGAAATTTAAAATGGCTGAGTGCTTGCGGTATAGAAATTCCCCAAGGGGATAACCTGTCTGCCGGGGCCGCACAGGGCGGTAAAATCCCTATCTTTTTTGCGCGTGGGAAAAAATATTTGGGTGCGGTGCTGTATGCGGACACCATAAAACCTACGGCGGCGGAAACGGTGGCGCAACTCAAACAAAAGGGGCTTAAAACTGTGCTTTTAACGGGCGATAACGAACTAACCGCGCGTGAAGTGGCCCGCCAAACGGGGATTGAAACTGTTATTGCGGGTGTGTTGCCGCAGGACAAGGAGGCTGTTATCAGCCGTTTGCAAGCATCAGGCGAAGTGGTGGCTATGGCTGGAGACGGTGTGAATGATGCGCCGGCTTTGGTGCGGGCCGATGTGGGTATTTCGTTCGGAAACGGTACGGATGTAGCGGCGGAATCGGCCGATATGGTACTATTAAAGAACGATTTGACGGGCGTGTTAGTTGCCTTGGAATTAAGCCGCGCGGTGCTAAATAACATAAAGGAAAATTTATTTTGGGCATTCTTTTATAACATACTGGCAATACCTTTGGCGGCGGGTGTGTTATACGGGCCGCTAGGGTGGAAACTAAACCCAATGGTGGCGGCTGCGGCAATGAGTTTCAGTTCGGTGTGTGTAGTTACTAATGCGCTCCGGCTGCGTTTTTTTAAACCGGCAGAGGTGAAAAATAAACAGACAAAAGGGGAAAAGCATATGCGTAAAACATTAATTATTGAAGGAATGGTCTGCGGACATTGTGCCGCCCGCGTGGAACGCGCCTTAAATGCGCTTCCGGGTGTGGAAGCCCGCGTTAATCTGGGCAAAAAAATGGCGGTGGTGGAATCGGCGGCTGCACTAGATGAGGAAGTCCTCAAAAAAACAGTGCAAGATGCCGGGTATGAGGTAGTTTCTATCCAATAGATTCTTACCCGTTTATAAAACAGGCCGGGCGGCACAAGCGCCCGGCCTTTATAATTGATAAAATAAAATTAGATATCCCACAAGGAGACTTATATCCTATGAGCCATTTTGGTTTTGTAAAAGTAGCGGCAGGCGTGCCGCTTGTAAAAGTAGCCGATACGGCTTTCAATGCCGCCCAACTGGAACATTTAATTAGCCAAGCCGCCCAGCAAGGAGTGCGCGTAGTTGTATTTCCCGAATTATGTTTAACGGGATACACTTGTGGGGATTTGTTTTTAAAACCGCTTTTGGCCCAAGCCGCAGAGCGGGTGTTGGGGGCTCTTTTGCGCCGCACGGAAGGGCAGGATATTATTTTTATAGTGGGGCTGCCGGTCCTGGCGGACAATGCCTTATTAAATGCGGCGGCGGTATGTTACCGCGGCGAAATTTTGGGAGTAGTGCCGAAAACCTATTTGCCCAATTATAAAGAATTTTATGAACAGCGTTGGTTTACCTCTGCCTTAGAGTGGGGCGGCAACGAAGTAACCTTGTGCGGTATGCCTGTTCCCGCCGGGACAGATTTGCTGTTTGAAGCGGGCGGGATGAAATTTGGCATAGAAATTTGCGAAGATTTGTGGGCAGTTATTCCGCCGTCCTCCCGGTTGGCCTTGCAGGGGGCGGACGTGATTTTTAATTTGTCTGCCAGCAACGCTTTGACGGGCAAACACGCCTATGTGCGCGAACTTGTCGCCCAACAATCGGCCCGCTGTTTGTGCGGTTATGTGTATGCTTCGTGCGGGTTTGGGGAGTCCACTACTGACGTGGTATTTGCCTCTAACGCGCTTATTTACGAAAACGGAACACCTCTTGCGTTTGCGGAGCGTTTTTCCGCCGAAGCGCAACTTGTATCAGCCGAAATTGACGTGGAACGTCTGCGTGCGGAGCGCTTGATAAATACCACTTTCCGCGCAGACAGCGCGTTTGAAACGGCGGATCCGTACGAACTGATAGAATCCGGACAACCTGTTTTTCCTATTACGCATTTAGAGCGGTTTGTGTCGCCCACTCCTTTTGTGCCGCGCGGAAGCCGGTTGGACGAAAATTGCCAAGAAATTTTTAATATCCAGGTAATGGGGTTAGCGACACGCATTAAAAACGCGCACGCCCAAACGGCGGTTATCGGCATTTCCGGCGGGTTAGATTCCACGTTGGCTTTACTTGTTTGCGCAAAGACCTTTGATAAACTCGGTTTGCCGCGTACGGGTATTGTCGGCGTAACGATGCCGGGCTTCGGCACAACGGACAGGACCTATCAAAATGCTCTTGCGTTAATGAAAAATTTGGGTATTACCTGGCGGGAAGTAAGCATAAAAAAAGCGTGCCAACAGCACTTTGCCGATATCGGACACGACGAAAAAGTGAAGGACGTTACTTACGAAAACACCCAAGCGCGCGAACGCACCCAAATTTTAATGGATATTGCCAATCAAACAGGCGGTATGGTAATCGGTACGGGAGATTTGTCCGAATTAGCCCTCGGGTGGGCCACCTATAATGGCGACCATATGTCTATGTACGGAGTCAATGCGGGGGTGCCAAAAACCTTGGTGCGCTCGCTCGTGCTGTGGGCCGCCCAACACGAAACGGACAAGCAAACACAGGCTGTTTTGCAAGATATCGCGGCCACACCGATTAGTCCCGAACTGTTGCCTGCCGACGCACAGGGCCAAATTGCGCAAAAAACAGAGGATTTAGTCGGCCCGTATGAATTGCACGATTTCTTTTTGTTCTATTTCCTGCGTTATGGCTTTTCCCCTGCCAAAATTTATTTTTTGGCACATCAAGCCTTTTCCAAGAAATTTGATTCGGCAACTATTAAGAAATGGCTCAAAGTGTTTTTCCGCCGGTTCTTTGCCCAGCAGTTTAAACGCTCCTGTTTGCCAGACGGCCCGAAAGTAGGTGCGGTGGCTTTATCTCCGCGCGGGGATTGGCGTATGCCCAGCGATGCAAGCTCGGACGTATGGTTAGCCGAAGCGGAAAACCTGCGCTAATGCGTTTTGATGCACAAAAAACAGCCCCGGGAATTATTACCCGGGGCTGTTTGCGTTAGTCGTTTAGAAAACTCTTGCCAAATTTAAGGGACGGCAATTTAAAATAGTCCGCTATCGTTTGGCCAATGTCGGCGTAAGTATCTCGCCCGCCGAGAAAAGCCGGCTTTATATTGGGGCCGAACATAATCACCGGGACGTGCTCGCGTGTATGGTCAGTACCTTTGTAGGTGGGGTCGCAGCCGTGGTCGGCGGTAATAAAAGCGATGTCGCCTTCTTTCATTTGCGCGGCCAATTCCGGTAATCGTTTATCAAAATATTCCAATCCGCCCGCATATCCGGCTACGTCGCGGCGGTGGCCCCAAGTCATATCAAAATCCACAAAGTTGGTAAACGTCAGGCTGAAATCGGGCGCGTTATTGGCTTCTTGCAAGGTTACGTTCCAAAGTTCTTCCAAGCCGGAGGCTTTGACGGCCCGGGTAATACCCTGTTTGGCGAAAATATCCGAAATTTTACCAACGGAAATAACCTCACCGCCCGCGTTTTTAATTTCATCTAAAACCGTAGGCATCGGCGGTTTTACGGAATAATCGTGGCGGTTTTTGGTGCGTTTAAATTCTCCCCGTTTTTCACCCTCAAACGGGCGGGCAATCACACGCGCAATATTGTACGGCGCGACGTGCTTGAAAGCAATTTCACACAGTTTATATAAGCGGTCCAAGCCGAAATGTTTTTCGCTCGCGGCAATCTGAAACACGCTGTCGGCTGATGTATAGCAGATGGGTTTTCCTGTTTTAATATGTTCTTCGCCCAGTTCATCAATAATCACCGTACCGCTGGCCGCCGTATTGCCTAAAATGCCGGGCAGTTCCGCTTCGTCGCAAATCTTTTTGATAAGTTCAGCCGGGAACGAAGGGTAATCCGGCTTGAAATAGCCCCACTCAAACTGTACGGGCGAACCGGCCATTTCCCAATGCCCGGAGGAGGTGTCTTTGCCGTGGCTGATTTCCCGCATAAAACCATATTTAGACGGCAAATCAATCTTTGCCCCTTCCTGCGTGCCTGCTTGCGGGGCACGGCCGGTGGAGGCTTCGGCTGCTTTTAACAAGCCAAGTTTTGCCAAATTGGGTACTTTTAGACCGCCCTGTGCGGCGGCAATGTGGCCTAATGTATCGGCACCGCTGTCTCCAAATTTAGCGGCATCTTCTGCTCCGCCAATGCCGAAAGAGTCCATCATCAAAATAACTGCACGTCCTTTTTGAGCCATAAAATATACCTCCAAGACTTTTCTTTTATTATACCCAAAAAAGGCCGGGCCGTCTAACCCGGTTTTGAACACGCGCCACAGCGCAAAATGATATAGTATATAGGAAACAAGGGGGGATACTTATGAAACAAGCCTATATGAATATGCGGAATTTTTGGCTGGATGTAAAAAATTTGGAAAACCGTAAAGGTGTGATTGAAATCGGCCCGGATGAGATTTCTGTTGCGGGAATTGAAATGGCCTTTTTGGACGGCGCGGAAACAAAACATTTGTTTTTAGCGACTAATTCTCTGGGCGACAGCAGTTTATATTTTGAAAATAATAGCAAAAGCGGTTTGGGCGGTGTAATCGGCGGGCACGGACACGAAGCCTTGCAAGAAGCCGCCGCGCGTATGTTGGCCCACGCCAGTAAATTAACAGGCAAAATGACACCTTTGCCGCTAGGAAGCGAAATGCCCGCGCCTACTTCGCCGGCTATGGTACGCTTATTTGCAGTATCTAAAAAGAAACTGTTTCATATTGAAATTGCGGAAACGGAACTGCGCAAACCGGAAAATGATTTCTATCCGTTTTTTGCCTACTCCCAACAAACCTTGGGATTTTTCCGCCAACAGGAAACGGCCGCTTCCGCCAAAGAAGCGCACTCGTAAACGGATTTATTTCCAAAAAAGCCGCCTTATTACGGGGCGGCTTTTTGCGTTATTGGCAATTTATTTTTTCATCTATAATATACAACGGGCGTTGTTTTACTTCCATAAAAGTCCGGCCTAAATATTCGCCGATAACCCCCAGGGAAATAAGTTGTACGCCGCTGAAAAACAAAATCGCCACCATTAAAGACGAGTACCCGCTCACCGGGTTGCCAAAGATAATTTTTTTAGCCGCCACCCACAGCGCATACAAAAACGCAAAGAGCGAAACTGAAAAGCCGAAATAGGTCCATAAACGCAACGGTATGGTAGTAGAAGCGGTTATGCCTTCCAGCGCAAAGTTCCACAGCCGCCAGTAATTCCACTTGGTTTTGCCCGCTTGGCGGGCCTGGCGCACAAAGGGTATAGAAACAGACTTGAAACCTACCCAGTTAAAAAGCCCCTTCATAAAGCGTTCCCTTTCCGGAAGTTGCAAAAGGGCCTGCACCACGCGCTGGCTGATTAGGCGACAATCCCCGGCGTTTTCGGGCATTGGGCGGGTGGAAATAAAGTTGTAGAACTTATAAAAAGCATTTGCGCTAATGCGTTTTAGCCCAGAGTCCGTTTGGCGGTTTTGGCGGGTGCCGTAAACCACGTCATAGCCTTCTTTAAATTTTTCCAAAAAAGCGGGGATGAGTTCCGGCGGGTCCTGCAAGTCCGCATCCATTACAATAGCCGCATCGGCTTGGACGGCCTCATTTAGTCCGGCGGTCAGCGCGGCTTCCTTACCAAAATTGCGGGATAACGAGATTACCTTTACATATTTGTTACGGGCAGACAAGTCTTTTAAGTAAGAGCGAGTTCCGTCTGTGCTCCCGTCATTTACAAAAATGTACTCAAAGCGGAAACCGTTTTCTTTTTGCAAAACAGGTTCTACTGCCTGCCAAAATACAGGCAGGGCTTCTTCTTCATTATAGGCAGGCACAATTAAGGCTATTTTCATACAGAGATTATAGCATAAAAGCCGGGCAGATTTATTCCGGTAAAAGCCCGTATAATTGATATAATAAATTGTGCAAACCCGGCCTAGCGGGAGGATGGTATTAAAAAGATTTCGTTTCGGTTTTTTATTTTGCTTTTTTTGGCTGCCGCAGGAGTAATAGCGGCGGGCGTGGTGTTTTATTGGCAACAAGTGAGCGAAATTTTGGCTGCCGACGTAAAATTAAATGTGGCCGCCGCCGGTAAAGAAGCCGCCAGCGACTTTGACCGCCTGCTTGAAACGGATGAACAGGTGCTTGCCTCCTTAGCCTTAACGGTACAGGATTCGTACCCGTGGGCGGATTCCGCGCAGTTGACCGATTTTCTGCGAAGGCAAACGAATCACAACTATTTTAAATTATTGGGCGTTATTACGGCGGACAAGAAGTTATATTTGTCTTCCCATCGTAATTTTACGTCGGCTTTTGTGGCCGATATTTCAGCCCGCACCTTGGAACAGGGAAAATATCTTTCCGTCCGTCAGGCCGACCCGTTAGACGGAGCCGATGTGTTGGTGCAGTCCGTTGCGCTTTATAAAGAAGGCCGCCCCTTGGGTACGCTTTTTGCGTTGCAATTGCCCGACCGATATCAGCCGTTACTTACCCTGTCGGCTATGGGGGATAAAGGTTCTTCCTTAATTATAGAGCGAAGCGGAAACTTGGTGCTGTCTCCGCGCAAAGTGGGGTTTAAAAATATTTTTAGCCAGTTGGATAAAACCTTGCCCGGCAGCAAAGAGTTGGCAAAATTACGGCAAACGGTTTCAAACGGCAAAACGGCTTTGATAAGCGCACCGTTAGACGGAGGGACACGCTTTTTGTATTTTATTCCGCTGGGGCGGAACGGGTGGTATATGGTGTCTTCCCTTCCAACGCAGTTTGTGGAAGAACGCGCCCAACATTTGGCGGTTTTATCGCTTATTTTATTTGCGTCTGTATTTGCGATTTTCTTTTCGCTCATTTTTTACATCTTGCATATGCGGGCATACAGCAACCGCCAGTTGTTTGCCACGGCATTTGTGGATAATTTGACTGGCGCCGACAACTTTAACCGGATGTGTGAAATGTTCCCGCAAAAACTGGCGGAACTGCACGGACGTGCGGCCTTGGTGATTTTTGATATTAATAAATTTAAGGTTATTAATGATTTGCACGGCTACGAACGCGGCAACCAGGTGTTGCAGCGTATTGCGCAGGTCTTGCGTGAGCACGTTTCCCCCGATGAGTGCTTTTGCCGCTTGTCTGCCGACAATTTTATCCTGTTGTTAAAATATTCGGACCGCCGTTCTCTTTTGGCTCGTTTGCATACACTCAACACGCAACTGCGCCGAGATTGCACGGTGGAAGATTCCTGCCTGATGATAGACATCGCCTTTGGCGTGTATGAAATCAAAGAAGAAATTCCCTTTTATATTATGCTGGACCGGGCTCACTTGGCATTGGAAAAAGCCAAAAAGATGTCTGTTGACAAATGCGAATTTTACGACGAAGCCGACCGCAAGCGGATTGTAGCGGAAAAACAAATTGAAAACACAATGGAAGATGCTTTGCGCCACGGAGATTTTGCCGTTTATTTACAGCCTAAATGTGATTTTGCCACGGGAGAAATGCGTGGAGCCGAAGCCTTGGTGCGGTGGCAGAGTGCGGGCGGAAAAATTGTACGGCCGGACGATTTTATCCCGATTTTTGAAAAAAATGGTTTCATTTTGCGCCTGGATATGTTTATTTTGGAAGAAGTTTCCCGGCTTTTGGCTGCGTGGAAAATTAAAGGCCTTAAACAAGTGCCGATAGCCGTTAATTTTTCCCGGCTCCACTTAAACGATTCCCGCTATATTCCCCAAATGTTGCGTTTGGTAAATAAGTACGGCGTGCCGCACGAACTGATTGAAGTGGAACTGACTGAAAGTGTCATTTTTAACAACTTGGAGCACGCGCAGAATATCATCCGCCAACTGCACGGGAACGGCTTTTCTGTGGCGATGGATGATTTCGGCTCCGGCTATTCTTCCTTAAATGTGCTGAAAGACTTGCAGTTTGACAGCATCAAACTGGATAAAGAGTTTTTGCGCGGTTTTGAACATAATCCGCACGCCCAAAAAGTAATTAAGGGGGCCGTGGCGATGATTAAAACATTAGGCATTAAAATTGTGGCCGAAGGGGTGGAAACCCGCGAACAAGCGGACTTTTTGCAGGAAATCGGCTGTAATTTGGCACAAGGCTATTTATTCGCCAAACCCCTCACGATTACCGACTTTGAACACCGGCTGAACAGCGGCATTTAGCCGGACTTTGTTGAGCAACTATCCGAATACGCGCAGGAAGAACCCCTTAAATCTGTTATCTGCCGTATCGGTTACGAATATCAATTAAAATCAAATTACAAAAAATTAATTTTTTACTATTAAATTGGGGGAAATAGGCATTAAAAAATCCCGCCAAAAGTTAAGCGGGATATAATATGGGATGCCATATTGGAAAAAGACGCGCCGATTTCCAGCAGCAGCCCGGCTACGGGCAAAATGGAAATCGGCAGAAAGAACGGCCAATGGTTTGTATCACCGTTAGTATTTTGTGTTTGTTCGGCGACGACATAAAAGCTCCTTTAGATTTGATATGCGGGGCCGGGCATGACAAGGCATTTGTATTTTAATTGCAGAAGGTCCGCTTAGTCAAAATATTCTACAATAAATAAGAGGTTTTAATATAACACAAGTAAAGGGTCCGGGGAGGCGTATGTTTACTAATTATCCGTTAGCAGTACAAATATTAGGTTGGAGCGTGTTTATGGGCCTAAACGGCTATATCGGCGCTACTTGCCCTTTGCTGAACTTGGCGGTATTAGCGTTTTTGGGCGCTTACGCCAACAAAAAAACAGGGATTATTTTATTAATCATCGCCCTGATTATTACCGCGGCGGAATTTGTTTGGACTTGGTTGGTTGGTTTTGCGGCGGGAATGTCCGCAACTCCGATACCAACAAACACGCCCTCTTTTATGGAGCAAGGCACCGAAATTTTGAATCTTGTTGCGGCGGGTGTGGTGTTTTTTGTTTTATTAGACCAATTCTATTCGGTATTGCCCGCACCTAAATGGCTTGCGGTAGTTATAGTTTCTTTGTTTTATATAATTGGTGCTTGGAGTGGGGTGTATTTTTGGCTTGTATCTTTGGTGTCTTCTATCTTACTAGTAGCAGTAGGGTTGTTGATTGCTTTATGCTATACCAGAACGGCCCCTTATGCCATAGGTATAGGCGCTGTTCTGTTCTTGGGGCTGGCGGCTATGTACGGGTACGGTTTTGTCCGGTGGTGCCATGGTGCATGGGCGGCTAAACAACAAGGCATGGCCCAAGAGCAGTTTATGCAGGCCGTAACAAATAATGAGCCGGAGCAAATTGCCAAATTATATAACGCAGTAGATTCTGATAGCGCGGAGACGGCACTGAGGAAGGCTTTGGCCGCTAAGAACGAGGACATGGTCCGTTTCCTGATTAAACAAGGGGTTTGGACGGGTGGTGTCATGAAGGAAATGATATACGATAAAAAATTTTGGGCTGTCCAAATGTTAGTAAACGCGGGGGCTTCCATAGAGCCTTGGCATATAAGCGCGGCCGCCGCAGAAAATTTTATGCAGGCCGTACAGCTTTTTGTGGAAAAGGGGGTGGATATTAATCAGAAAGACTTCCGTCCGCTCAGTAAGGCCAGCGAGTCCGGAAATTTAGAAATTGTACAATATTTGCTTAAAACAGGTAAAAATTCACAAGAAACATTGAATGAAGCCCTCTGGGAACTTTGCGAGGTCAGACCAAAGCCGGACACCCTAAAGATTGCCCAACTGTTGTTAGAGTCCGGAGCGCAAGTAAACAGCCAAGCGGGGTTTTATAACACAACGCCCCTGCACGGTGCCGCCGAAAATGGGCCTTTGGAATTGGTCAAATTGTTGGTTAGCAAGGGGGCTAAAGTGAATGCGGTGGATAAGGAATTATCCATGCCGTTGGCCGAAGCCGTGCGAGCGGATAATTTGGAAATTGCTCAATTTTTACTGGAACAGGGGGCGGATAAAACCATTAATCACGCCGATACCGAATTTCAAACGGCTATTTTTAAGGCCCGTAGTGCGAAGATGGCTCAACTATTAATAGCCAACGGGGCGGATGTTTCCCGGGGGGATAAAAAGGGTCAATCTGTATTATTCCATGCGGTAGCCAACTATTTAGACTTTGATTTGCTGAAAGTGCTATTGCAAAACGGGGCAGATATTAATGCACAGGATAATTCCGGCACGACGGCCTTATTGTGGGCGGGGCGGCACCCTTACGAAAGAGATGACAAAAACTGCGTTCAATTTTTGTTGGAAAACGGCGCCAAGGCAAATATAGCCAATAACCAAGGGGAAACCCCGCTGTTAGTGGCCGAGAAGTTAGAAGTATTACAGGCTTTACTCGCCCATGGGGCGGATGTAAACGCACAAAATGAGGACGGGCAAACCGCGCTGATGCATATTGCCCGAATCTATGACCCGAAGGGAGAAAAAACAAAATGGTTGCTGGAACACGGCGCGGATGTAAATATACGGGATAAAAAAGGCAAAACCGCTTTGGGCTATGCCACCGCCGACATCCACGCTTGGTATTCCAAAGAGCGGGTTGAAATCTTAAAACAATACGGAGCCAAAAAATAAGATGAAAGTGCTTCAAAAGTATGTAGCCGTCCTGCTGGCGGCGGTGCTGACGGCCGCTTGCGCCACCCCCAACGTGCAAACCGGGGCGCCCACACCGCCG
>UQJU01000027.1 GCA_900541355.1 Candidatus Avelusimicrobium fimicolum
TTGAGTTGTTGGTCGTGGTCCTTATCATCGGCATTTTAGCCGCAATGGCAATGCCGCAATACTTCAAAGCAATGGAACGCTCCCGTATGACGGAAGCCGTAACGATGTTGGCCAACATTGCCCAGGCGCAACAACGCAAATATATGCAGACTAATGCGTTTGCTACAAATTATAGTGGGTTAGATGTTGCTCCCAGAGGAAAGGGTGTAAAAGATGGAACATTCTGTACGAAAGGAGTACCGGGCGCCAAGGCCGGGGATTGTGGTGAAGGCAATGGTTTTGAAATTACCTTGGGAACTGATACTGGATTAAATGCGGGAAATGCAATTGCTACTCGTGTTGGTAAAGGTACGTTGCAATACCAATACACCCTCAAACGTTTTTATAATGGCGAGGGAACTCTTTGTACCGCTGGTAATGGTAATGGTGCGGAATTGTGCGCCGATTTCTGCGGCATAGAAGTTGCAAGTGATGCGGCAAAAAAAGATTATGTATGTTGCAGTGATGGAAACACAAGTGCTGCTGGTGCCTGTGCTGCCCCTACGACTGGTTTATAATACAATCAGTTATTTTCACACCGCTCTTTCCGCCGCTTGGAAAGGGCGGTTTTTAATATAAGGGGAAAATATCCCTTATTTAACCCATTATATACCTTGACAGCGGGGTCTTTGTCTGGTACTCTCTAATTATGTACACTATAAGTAGATTTATTTGAAAGGGGGACATATGAGCGAAGTGATTTTGACGGATGCTAATTTTGAAGAAGAAGTATTAAAAAGCAAAGAACCTGTAATGGTAGATTTTTGGGCTACTTGGTGCGGGCCGTGCCGTATGCTGGGCCCAGTGGTGGAAGAATTAGCCGCCGAATATGCGGGCAAAGTAAAAGTCTGCAAGTTAAATACCGACGAAGGTATTGCCACCAGCACCAAATACCGCATTGCTTCTATCCCGACCTTGCTCTTCTTTAAAAACGGAGAATTAGTCGGGCAGAGCGTGGGGTTGCAGTCCAAAGCCGCTTTGCAGGAAAAATTAAACTCCTTGCTGTAAGGAGGCTGTATGAAAAAGTTATTTGGGGCCTTGTGCGTACTGGTATTGTTTGCCGTTGCGCTCGTGGCCCAACAAAATGCTACTATTCCCACAATGACCAGCCGGGAATATAACGGTCTTAAAAAAGACCAAGTGTTTGTTGTAATGTTTTCCGCACCTTATTGCGGGCCTTGCCACGCGGCCGAGCGGACGATGATGACCGCTCTTACCAAAAAATACGCGCAGGACAAGAACGTAATCATCCGCAAAGTAGATGTAGAAAACGACGTAAAACCAACAAACGGAATGTTGTTAAAAGATGCGTGGGGCATTACGTCGTTGCCTACTTTTGTGGTGGCATATAACGATACGGTAATGTATTCTCGTATTGGATATTCAACCCTTTCCGCCGCTGCCGTTCAGCGGGAACTGGAAGAAAAAATTAATAACCTTAAATAGTATAGCGCCCGCCCCATCCCGGGGCGGGCAACTATCCTGTCCTATGACACAACTACAACCGCAATTTTATTTAATTGACGCCCATAACTTTTTGCACCGCAACTATCACGCTTTGCCGAAATTATCCACGTCGTCCGGGCAAGAGGTGGGCGCGCTGTACGGCTTTTTGCGTTGGTTAATCAAAATGCTGCGTGAGCATAATCCGGCATATGTGGCCGTTTGTTTTGACTCTCCCGGCGGTTGTGCCCGGCGCAAGGCTTTATTGCCCGCCTATAAAGCCAACCGAAAAAAACCGGATGACGCGCTTGTCAGCCAGTTGAACTTGGCTCGCGGACTTGTAGATACCTTGGGCCTGACCGTGGTTGCCCGGCAGGGAATAGAAGCCGACGATTTAATGGCTTTTTTAGCCCGCCAAGCCGCGGCGCAAAAGGTGTCCAGCGTGTTTGTTACGTCGGACAAAGATGTGTACCAATTTTTAAACGAATATATTTCCATTTGGCCTTCTGGCGGGAAGGACGGCTTTAAAGGGCCGGAAGCCGCCAAGGAAAAATTTGGGGTGGAAACGGCATTTCTGCCCGATTATTTTTCTATCGTGGGCGACGCGTCGGACAATGTACCCGGCGTAATGGGAGTAGGGCCTAAAAGCGCGGTGGATTTAATTAATAAATTTGGACATTTGGAGGATATTCTCCGCGCCGCCCATAGCGATAACCCCGATTTTAAACCGGCCCTTGCCAAAAAGATTTTAACGCACGAAGGCGAAGCCCTGCTGTCTAAACAGTTGGTGGTGTTTGACTCCAACTTGGATATGCCCTTTAATTTGGACGATTACCGCGTACGCACACCGAATAAAGAGCAGTTGGAAGCATTATTTAAGGAATACGAATTTAAAAATTTATTGGACTTTTTTGAGGCTCCGCGCCCGGTATCCCTTACGGTGTCTGCACCCGAGCAAAAAGAACTTTTGCTGGGAGAAGCGTTAAAGCGGGCGGAAAAGGCAGAGCGCATTTTTTTGCACGCGCAAGAAGAATTTTTGGTGTTAGGAATTAGCGCGGCGGAAGCCTCTTACACCCCCATAAGTGATATCCAGCCGTGGGAACTGGCGGCCCTTAAAAAATTAGTGGAAAATGATTCTATTGAAAAATTGGGCTACGATTTAAAACTGACCTTGCGGGAACTGGATATTAATGTTCACGGACAATTTATCAAATGTTTTGACGGACGATTGGCCCGCTATTTGCTAAATCCGTCGGGCGATTTGAGTTTTTCAGGCGCGTGTACGGATTATTTTTCCGTTACCGTGCGTGAGGATGATGCTTTTGAATTATTAAAGGAATACAACCGCTATATTTGGAAATTGCAGGAAGTTTTAACCGCCAAGTTAAAGCAAGCCAACCAATGGGAACTTTTTAACAACTTGGAACTGCCGTTAATGATGGTATTGTCCGATATGGAATTTGCAGGTTTCCGCATTGACCCGGGGTGGCTGGAAAGTTTTAAGGTATTATTGGAACAGGAAATTGCCCGCTTTCAAAAGGATATTGATGCCCGCGCCGGCTACCCGGTAAACATCAATTCCACCAAACAGTTGGGCGTGCTCCTTTTTGAACAAATGAAAATTCCTCCTGTGCGCAAAACCAAAACGGGTTACTCTACCGACGAATCGGTGTTGGAAGAAATCGCACAAACCTATCCGGTGGCGCGGGCTATTTTGGAGTACCGGGCCAGTAATAAATTAAAGGCTACATATGTAGATAATTTGCTGTTGCTGGCGGATGATGCAAACAAAGTCCACTCGTATTTGGACCAAACCGGCACGGTAACGGGCCGCTTATCCAGTTCCAGCCCCAACCTGCAAAATATTCCGGTCCGCACCGAAAAAGGCCGCCTTTTGCGCAAGGCTTTTTGTGCGGCGGAAGGAAATGCGCTGTTAAGCGTGGACTATTCCCAAATTGATTTGCGCGTACTCGCGCACGAAAGCCAGGACCCTGTGCTTATTGAATCTTTTTTAGAGGGCGGAGATATCCACACGCAGACGGCGGCGCAAATCTTTGGAGTAATGCCGCTGATGGTTACAGAGCAAATGCGGTCTAGTGCCAAAGCAATTAATTTTGGTATCATTTATGGACAGGGGCCTATGGGCCTTTCCCAAGCACTTGGTATTTCGCTGCGCGAAGCCAAAGAATATATAGACAATTATTTTCGCAATTACCGTATCGTGCGCGAGTGGATAGATGCAAATGTCGCCCTCGCCCGCCAAAACGGATATGTAAAAACAATGTTGGGGCATATCCGCTATCTGCCGGAATTTAATATGGGGGTAGGCAGTATGACCTCTTTTGCACAGCGTGCGGCTATTAATACGATTGTGCAGGGCGGTTCAGCCGATATTATTAAAAAGGCTATGATAGATGTATTTTCCGCTTTCCGCAATACACCCGTACAAATGACTATGCAGGTGCACGACGAATTGATTTTTGAAGTGCCGCAGGAAGGATTAACCGAAACAGCGGCCCGTATTAAAGGCTTAATGCAAAACGCCGTTAAATTGCGCGTGCCGCTGCTGGCGGCGGCAAAGGCGGGGAAAAACTGGTACGAATTAGAAAAACTGCCTTTATGAATTTACGCGTGAAAAATAAATTGGTATTAGGGTTGACGGGCAGTATGCTGAGCGGCAAAAGCACGGCTTTAAATTTTTTTGCGCAAAACGGCGCAGCGGTGTTATCCGCCGATGAAATCGTCCGCGAATTGTACCGGGTGCCGGAAGTTCAGCAGCAACTGTCCGCTTGGTTTGGCTCGTTTCAGCCCGCCCGGGTGGCAGCGGCTGTTTTTAATAACAAGGCGGCCCGCCGGAAGTTAGAAGGTTATTTACACCCGCTGGTATTAAAGGCGGCTGCCAAACAAATTCAACAAAGCGCAAATAATTTTTTTGTATTTGAAGTTCCGCTCCTTTTTGAATCGGGGTGGGATAAATTAACCGATTTGAATATTTTGATATTGGGCGACAAGCGTACGCTATCCGCCCGCTTGCAGGAGCGGGGGGTGAGTCTGGCAGAATACAAACGCCGGATGGCCGCGCAGTTGCCCGAAGATGAAAAAGCCCGCCGGGCAGACATAGTGCTGGCCAACTGCGGCAGTAAAACAGATTTGAATTTAAAAATCAAACGCCTCATCCGTGCGATTACATTTATTTACGGAGTAAAGTAAGGAGTTACAATGGAAGAACATACCACGCAGGAAAAGACCTCTAAACCCGCCAAGGAAACTAAAACGGTCAAAACAACCGCTTCCACGGCGCCCGCCGAAGAAACCAGAACGCAACGGCCGTCTGCCCGGACAGGACGCACTATGTCCCGCCCGGCCATACAGCAAGCCCCGCGCCAACCGAACGGAGCAAAACCGATGGATGCGCGTGCGTTAAATAAACTCAGTATGCCGGAACTGACAAAATTGGCTATCAATTATAATATTGAAGATATTTCCGGCCTGCGCAAACAGGAACTTATCGGCCGCATCGTGGCTGTACAGGCCAAACAAAACGGCTCCGTATATGGCGGCGGTGTATTGGAAATTCTTCCCGACGGTTTTGGCTTTTTGCGTTCGGAAGAGAATAACTATTTAGCAGGCGCAGAGGATATTTATGTTTCTCCGTCCCAAATCAAACGCTTTGGCCTGCGCAAGGGCGATACTATTGAAGGCCTTATCCGCCCGCCCAAAGATAACGAACGCTTTTTTGCTATGTTGCAAGTGCAAAAGGTAAACGGTGTGGATTCCGATAAAATCTACAACCGCCCGTTGTTTGAAAACTTGACTCCGCTCCACCCCAACGAACGCTTTACGTTGGAAATTGATAAATCGTCGCTTACCCAGCGCGTGATTGATTTGATTGCACCTATCGGCAAGGGACAGCGTGCCTTAATCGTTGCTCCGCCCAAAAGCGGCAAAACGATGATTTTGCAAGCGATTGCACACTCTATTGCCCAAAATTACAAAGACGCTGTTTTAATGGTCCTTTTAATTGACGAACGCCCCGAAGAAGTAACCGATATGAGCCGCAGTGTAAAGGGCGAAGTGGTGGCCTCTACTTTTGACGAACCCGCCGACCGCCACGTCCAAGTGGCCGAAATGGTGCTGGAAAAAGCCAAACGCTTGGCAGAGCAGGGCAAAGATGTGGTGATTTTATTAGATTCTATTACCCGCTTGGCCCGCGCCTATAACACGGTTGCCCCGTCCTCGGGCCGCGTGCTTACGGGCGGTTTGGAAGCCACGTCCTTGCAAAAGCCGAAACGCTTTTTGGGCGCCGCGCGCAACATTGAAGAAGGCGGTTCTTTAACTATTATCGCTACCGCAATGATTGAAACCGGCAGCCGTATGGACGAGGTGATTTTTGAAGAGTTTAAAGGTACGGGTAATAGCGAACTTTGCCTGGACCGCAAACTTTCCGAACGCCGTATTTTCCCGGCGGTGGATATCAACCGCAGTTCTACGCGTAAGGAAAACTTGCTCTTGTCGGAGGATGAACTGAACAAGGTGTGGATTATGCGCAAAGTGCTGGCTCCGCTCAGTTCTGTGGATGCGATGACGCTGCTGTTGGAAAAGTTATCCTCCACCAAATCAAATAAGGATTTCTTTAAACAAATGGAAGTAAACGCTTTTTAGCGTGGGCGGGCGGAAAGAAAATCTTTCCTAAACCCGCAATTTATGGTAAAATAAACTATAAGATTTTGAAAGGAAGACTATAAAATGAAAGAAAACATACACCCGAACTATGAATTCGTAGAAGCCGTTTGCGCTTGCGGTAACAAATTTATGACCCGCTCCACGGCCAAAACTTTAAAATTGGACATCTGCGCCGCTTGCCATCCGTTCTTCACCGGCAAACAGAAATTGTTGGATACCGAAGGTATGGTAGAAAAATTCAACAAACGTTTTGCGAAAACAGAAGGCAAAACCTTGGTCCGCAAACCGAAAACGGAAGTAAAAGCCAAAGCCAAATTGGCGAAAAAACCGGTAGTGGCCAAGAAAGCCGCCACCAAGAAACCGGCCAAAAAAGCAGAAGCCAAGGCCGAAGAAGCCAAATAGCCGTTTTTTTACAAAAGAGCAGACTGTCCGAAAGGGAGTCTGCTCTTTTTTGCAGTTAATTTGCCGCAAGGAATTTGTATGGATACCTCCAAATATGTAGCCGAATTTAAACAGTTGGAAGACGAGTTGTCCTCGGGCAATTTGTCCAGCCAAGATTTAGCCGTCAAAGCCAAACGCCACGCGTTTTTAAAACCTATTATTGAAAAGGAACAAGAAATCAACGCGGCCGTAAAAGCAATCGCCGACGATCGCGCGATGATTGAAGCGGGCGAGGATAAGGAACTGGTCAAAATGGCCGCTGATGAACTGGCAGAACTGGAAGCCAAACTGCCCGAACTGCAAAAGGAACTGCGCATTTTGGTTATTCCGCCGGATCCTAATGATTCCAAAAACATTTATTTGGAAATCCGTCCCGGTGCGGGCGGGGACGAAGCCGCCCTGTTTGCAGCCGAACTGTTGCGCGTGTATCAGCACTTTGCCCAAACTAAGGGGTGGAGTACCGAAATTTTGGAATTTACGCCCACCGGCCTGAAAGGCTGTAAATATGTCAGTATGTTTATCAAAGGGGAAGGTGCTTACTCGTGGCTTCGCAACGAATCGGGCACGCACCGCGTACAGCGTGTGCCGGATACCGAAACGGCTGGCCGTGTGCATACCTCTACGGTTACGGTAGCCATTATGCCGGAAGCCGAAGAAATTGATATTGAAATCCGCCCCGAAGATTTGGAAATGGAAACGTGCCGTTCCGGCGGTGCGGGCGGCCAGAACGTAAATAAGGTGGAAACGGCTGTGCGCATTATCCACAAACCTACGGGTATTGTGGTTTCCTGCCGCGAGGAACGCCACCAAGGCAAAAACCGCGAAAAGGCAATGGCTATGTTGCGCGCAAAACTTTACCAAATTGAGGAAGAAAAGCGCAATAAAGAAATTTACGACGAGCGCAAAGCCCAGGTAGGTACGGGCGACCGCAGTGAAAAAATCCGCACTTATAATTTTCCGCAGAGTCGCGTTACCGACCACCGCCTAGACAAATCTTACCATAACCTGATGGAAATTATGGAAGGCAATATTGAGCCTATTTTAGAAGATTTGCGTACTTACCGCGTGGAGCAGAAACTTAAAAATCTGCAAATTTGATATGCCGTAATCTATTGGCCGGGCGGGCTGTTTTCCGCCCGGCTTTTTTTTAAGGAGATTTATGACTAGCGTTTCCCAACTTTTATCTGCGGCTGTATCCCGTTTAAAAACGGCTGGTTCTGATGAGCCGGAGGCCAATGCCGAGTGGTTGCTGGCCTATGCACTGGGGGTCAGCCGGACGTGGGTGTTAGCCAACGGTTTTAACCCTGTCCCCGCCGAACAGCAAGCCCAATTTGAGCGTTTTTTAATGCGCAAGGCCGCTGGCGAACCCCTTTCGCATATTGTAGGTTTTCAGCCGTTTTGCGGATTAGATATCCGCGTTACGCCCGACGTATTAACACCCCGCCCCGAAACCGAAGATTTGGTGGAACAGGTGTCTTCCTGTTTTGATAAAAAGAGCCGTTATGCTTTTTTGGATATGTGTACGGGCAGCGGATGTATTGCCTTGGCCTTGGCGCGCAATTTTCCCAATGCACAGGTATTAGCGGTAGATAAAAGCGAAGCGGCCCTAAAAGTAGCGCAGGAAAACGCGCGCGAACACCGCTTAACCGAGCGTGTGCATTTTTTGCAGAGCGACTTGTGGGAAAATGTAATGGGAACTTTTGATTTGATTATATCCAATCCGCCTTATATTCCTACGGCTGATTTGGCCACCCTTACGCGCGAAGTACAGCACGAACCTCGCTTGGCGCTTGACGGCGGGGCGGACGGTTTTGAAATTACCCGCCCTCTGTGCGAGGCCGCCGACGGTTATTTGAACCCCGGAGGCTTACTCGCGTTGGAACTCTGCAAAGGGCAACCGTGGCCCTTGGCCCGGGGACTTATGGAAATCGGCTGGCAGGCGGAGGTAAAAAAAGATATATTTAACATAGAGCGGTTTGTTTTTGCCCGAAAAATTTAATTTTTAACGGAGTTTTTATTATGGACAGATTTATTATTCACGGCGGAAAAAAATTGCAAGGTACGGTGCATATTAGCGGCAGTAAAAATGCCGCCTTGCCTATTTTGGTGGCTACTTTGCTGACGGACGAACCGTGCGTCCTGCACCGCGTGCCCAATTTGCGCGACGTGCGCACCACACTTAAAATTTTGGAATATTTAGGTAAAAAGGTGGAATACAAGAATAACACCGTTATCATTACAGCGGACGGTGTGTTAAAAAACACCTTGCCTTATGAATTGGTGAAGCAAATGCGTGCCAGTTTCTGGGTGGCCGGGCCGCTTTTGGCACGCTTTAAAACGGCGGAAATTCCGCTTCCCGGCGGTTGCGCGATTGGCGTGCGCCCGGTGGATATCCATTTAAAGGGGTTTGAAAAACTGGGTGCTGAGTGCGACATTAAGTCCGGCAATGTGATGATTCACGCGCCGGAACTGACTCCGGCGAAAATCGTTTTGCGCTTTCCCAGTGTGGGGGCCACGCAAAACCTGCTGATGTGCGCTTGCTTAATTCCGGGAGAAACCATTTTGGAAAATGTCGCCAAAGAGCCGGAAGTAGATGATGTGATTGCGTTTTTGAACAAAATGGGCGCGGATATCCGCGTGGGAGATAAAGGCCAACTCATTGTACAGGGAAAAACATCCTTGCACGGTGCGGAACATACGGTGGTGGCGGACCGTATTGAAACGGGCTCCTATATTTTGGCCGCGTGCGCGACCCGCGGAGATGTAACCGTTACGGGTTGCGTGCCGGAACACAACTCCATTTTGCTGGAAGATTTACAGGAAGCGGGCTTTACCCTGGACATTACCGAAGATTCCGTCCGCGTTCACTCTTACGCCGGCGATATCAAGCCCGTGCGTGTGCGCACCGCGCCCTATCCCGGTTTTGCCACTGATTTGCAGGCTCCGTGGATGACGCTGATGACGCTGTGCAACGGTACTGCGGAGGTAGATGAAGATATATTTGAAAACCGCTTTATGCACGCACCGGAACTGGTGCGTATGGGGGCCAATATTTCCACGGAAAAAAGCGTGGCGCGCGTAACCGGAGTAAAAGAACTCTCGGCGGCACACGTTCAGGCGTCCGATTTGCGCGGAGGTATGGCCCTTGTGATTGCCGGTCTGTGTGCGGCGGGAGAAACGGAAGTGGAGCGCGTGTATCACATTGACCGCGGCTATGAAAAATTGGAAGAAAAATTAACGGCTTTGGGTGCGGATATCCGCCGGTATAATCCCGATAAAAATGAGTTTTGATGTTGTTTTCAACTATATTTTAAAGCGCACCGGCGCAGGTGTTGGCGCGGGGTTGGAGGGGTTTCGCGCTCTTTTGGCGCGTTTGGGAAACCCGCAAAACCAGTACAAAATAGTCCACGTTGCAGGCACCAACGGCAAAGGTTCCGTCAGTACGTTAATGGCCGGCACGCTAACTGCCGCCGGGCATAAGACCGGGCTTTTTGTGTCGCCTCATTTGGTTTTGCCGGTGGAGCGTATTCAAATAGACGGAGAAAATATTTCCCGCCAAGCGTTTTCAAAAGCGGTTTTGGATGTGTTTCAAGAAGAAGAGGAAGAACTAAATTTTTTTGAAATTTTGACGGCCGCCGCCCTTTTGTATTTTGCCCGCCAAAAAGTGCAATATGCCGTATTGGAAACGGGCCTCGGCGGACGGAAAGACCCCACCAATGTCTGCACCCCGGACGTTTGCCTGATTACATCTATCGGGTTAGACCATACGCAATATTTAGGTTCCAGTTTAGCGCAAATTGCGCTTGAAAAAGCCGGCATTATTAAGCCCAAAATACCTGTATTTGCAGGCGAAATGGCGCTTTCCGCGCGGGAGGTGCTGCGCAAAACCGCCAAAGAACGCAAGGCTCCTTTGCGCTTTGTAAAAGAGGGGGAACCGTTTGCTGTTTTTTCATACGATTTTCTCCATAACCAAACGCTGCTCCGTACTCCGGATAACCGGCAGTGGCCTCTGCATACATTAGGGCCGCGCCAAGCCGCTAATGCTTGTCTGGTCTATCAAGCGGCTAAACAGTTATCCGTGCCGGATGATTGCTTGCAAAAAGCCTTTCAAGCGGTTAGCCTGCCGGGCCGCTTTGAAGTGATTTCTAACGAAAAAAATACTTGGGTGTTGGACGGAGCCCATAACCCGCAAGCCATAGAGGGGCTGATAAATTTTTGGCAAAAATCGCCCTTTGGCAAGGAAGCAGCCCTTTTGTGCGGATTTATGAAGGATAAAGATTACAAAAAAATGCTTGCGCTTTTGTGTCCGCATTTTGAGCATATTTTTATAACGGTTCCGCCTTCTGCCCGCGGGGCTGGCGCAGAAGATATCCGCGCCGCTTTGCCCAAAGGGGTGAAGGCCGTCTTTGAGCCCGATTGGCAACAGGCGGTGCGCCTGGCCCGGCATTATCCGTGTGTGCTGTGCACAGGGTCTTTTTACTTGGCGGGCGCGGTGCGCGGCAAGATAATAAAATAGGGCTTTTTTTCGTCATAAAACAGGGTTGACATCGGCGGGGGTATTGTGGTTAAATTTAGTGTAAGGTATTTTTTAGACGGGGAGCAAAAATGGCGTTAGACAATAACCAATTTGACGGACACGGCGATATCGCCCAGTTTTTGGAAAAATTTAAAGAACAGACTTTTTCCACGCCCATTACGCCGCCCGTGAATACCTATTCCGCGCGGGAGGATTCTATCCCTGCCAAACCTGCCCAGTACGAACGTTCGTTTGAAAAGTTGGAGCAGAAAATCCGCGAGTTGGAAGAACGCTTTGAAGCCTCTGCCAGCCAGAACCAGTTGATTTTGTCGGAACTGGCCCGCACGCGCGAAGCCTTGGACCGCCAAAAAGACAGAGATGCTTTTTTTGAACATATTTCCCGCACGATTGCCAATTTAAAGGCCAGCGTGGAAAGTTTATCCCGTGCCCAACAGGAGCAGCGTTCTTTTCGTGAGCCGGATGTACAGCGCAGTTTTGACCCGGTTCCGTCTGCTTTCGGTGCGCCCGAACCGGCCCGGGCGGTTTATCATTTTGAGCCGTCTGCCCAGCAGCCTGCCCGCCTGGAACGGGAAGAAAAGGAACGTATCATTTCCAGTTTAAAGCAAAAAGCCTCGCAGTTAAAGGCCGTTAATAGCGCGTTGGACCGCGAAATTAAAAAGGTCCAGCAGGAAAAAATGGAAGCCCTTAAAAAGTCGGCTGAGCAAGCCAAGGAAATTTTGTCCTTGCGCGACCGCTTAACCGCCGCCGAGGAACGCTTTAAATCGTTTGATTTTGAAGGCCGCATTATTTCCATTAAACAGCAGTACCAGCAGAAGGTGTCCAGTTTGGAAAACCAACTGCAAGAAATTTCCGATACTTGTATGAAGCAAGTAGAGGAGATTGAATCGTTAAAGGCCGAAAATCTAAAACTCCACAAGGCCGCCGCCGAAAAAGACGAAGCCTTGGCCCGTTTAGAAGCCAAAGAACGCGAACTGACGGCCCTCAAAGCCGAAATTGCCGCTTTGCAAACCAGCCACAGCGAAGATTCTAAAAAACAGTTGGCTTCGTTTACGGAAAAATTGCAAGCCTTGGAAACCCAGCGTGACGGTTTACAAGCCGAACTTACCCGCGCGCAGGAATCACTTAATGCGGTCCGCCAGGAAAAAGAAACCTTGGAAAACAATTTCAAAGAATTATTGGCTAAAATTAACGAAAATGACGCGGTAATTGCGCAACTTAAAGCCAAAATTGAGGTGTTGGGCCAGCAAAACGAAGAACTCGCTCATCATAACGAAGAGTTATCGCACCAAAACGCGGAACTCAAAGAGCGTAACGAATCTTTAACCAATTACAATGCCGCTTTGACGAGTGCCAACCAAACTTTAACGCACGAGAAAGATGCTTTGGCGGAAAAGGCTGAAATTTCAGGCCGCGAGCGTGCCGCCCTTGCCGAACAGGCGGAAACTTTGAGCCGCGAAAAAGAGGAGTTAGTTGAAAATGTGGCGGCTCTCTCGCGCGAAAAAGCGGGTTTGGCCGAGCATACGGAAACATTGAACAAAGAAAAAGAATCCTTAACTGCGCGCGCTGAAATGTTGGCCCGCGAAAAGGACGAACTGACTGCCCGCGCCGCTGAATTGGAACGGGAAAAGGAACTGCTGACGGAGCAGGCCGCGCATTTGGCACAGGAAAAAGAGGAATTGGAACGCCGTTCGCACGAAATGGGAAATGCCAAAGAAGCATTGTCCGGCGATTTAGCCGCAATACACCAAGAAAAGGATACCTTGGCCGGAAATTTGGCGCAAGCCAACCGCGAGAAAGAATCTTTGGCTGCCCGTGCGGAAAATTTAATGCGCGAAAAAGAGGCCTTGGCGGACAGTTTGGCGCAACTTAACCGCGAAAAACAAAATTTAGCGGAAAATTTAGAACAGGTGGAACGCAAAAAAGAAGCCTTGGCCGGCAGTTTGGCGCAGGTAAATAAAGAAAAGCAGGACCTTTCTTTGCAATCTGCCGCCCTTAAACAACGCGCAGAGCGCTTGGAGGGGGAAACCAAAGAACTGGCTAAGGAAAACCAACAACTGCGCAACCAAAGCGCCGCATTGTTAGCCGCCCGCCTGGTTCAAGAAAAAGAACGCGCCAAAGAGGAAACTTTAAACAAGGCTTCCCAAGCGCATAAACCGAAGCCTCCTGTTTTTCCGCGTCCGTCTGCTCCGGTTCAGGACGGACAATCTGCTGTTTCCGCTCCGGCCAAAAAAACATTGGCGGAAGCGGACCTGCCCGAAATTAAGGTGGCCGAACCTATCGCCCAACCGGAAGCCCTTTACGACGGTGAGGACTTTTTGACCAAGACGGATAGTTTTATCGGACGGATGAAATGGTCTATATTTAGGGAAGATAAATAACCGATATTTAGGGCCTGGCCGAGTGTCAGGCCCCTTTACAATAAGGACGAATAAAAAATGTCAATTTTAAAAGTAGCAGTATTGTACGGCGGTAAATCTACCGAGCACGAAGTTTCCGTACACAGCGCACAGACCGTTTGCCGCGTGTTGTCGGAAAAAAAAGATAAATACGAAGTTTATCCCATTTTTATCAGCAAGCAGGGCCGTTGGTTCTTGCAAGAGGCTTGCGGCCCGCAACACCCAACCGATAAACCCATTACCCCGGTACTCAAAGACGAAGCCAATTTAGTTGCTTTGGACGGCTCTTTTTCCATTAAGGCGGATGTGGTGTTTCCGGTTTTGCACGGCACCAACTGCGAGGACGGCACTATGCAGGGCTTTTTGGAAACATTAGATATTCCGTATGTCGGGTGCGGGGTATTGGCCTCGGCAATGGGTATGGATAAGGAAATTTCCAAACTGATTGCGCGTGAAGCGGGCGTTCCGATTTTGCCCTGGAAAATTGTCAGCAAAGATGCCGGATACGATTTGTCCGCCTTGCAGGCGTGGGCAGAAGAACAGGGCCTGCCCGTGTTTGTTAAGCCTGTGCGATTAGGTTCCTCGGTAGGCGTACGCAAAGTGAAAACCGTGGGCGAATTGCAGAGCGCGTTGGATTTTGCCTTGCAGTTTGACACAGATGTTTTGGTGGAAAAAGGGGTGGACCGCGCCCGCGAAATTTTCTGCGCTATTTACGGAGAAGGCGTGCATATAAAATCTTCTGCTTGCGGGGAACTGAGCACAGTAGCCGGGGAATTTTTTGACTACAATGCCAAATACATTGTAGCGGGCGGGTGCGAAACCAAGGTGCCTGCTGATATCCCGGCAGATCTTGCGCAAAAAATGCGCCAAGACAGCGAAGCCGTCTTTCGCGCTTTGCGCGGGAGTGGGTTGGCCCGTGTAGATTTTTTAATGGATAAAAACGGCGCGTATTACTTCTCCGAAATTAACACAATGCCGGGGATGAGCGAAACGAGTCTGTTCCCGCAACTTTTTAGTGCGTGCGGGGAAGATTACGGACAAATTTTGGACGGACTGATTACACTTGCTTTGCGGGTGCACGCGCGTAAGGCCGCACTGTCTTTAAACCGCTAATTATGGAAAAATTGATTGTACGCTTTACAGGGCTGAATATTTGGGTAAAAGTGATTATTGGCTTTTGCCTGTTCGGCGCGTTTGTAAATTTGTTTTTAGTGGCGCGGGATATATCCTCGGGTGGTATTTTACTGCGCCTTCACGCGGGCTTTTTAGTCCTGTATTTGGCGCAGGTGGTGTTTGCGCTGTTGCACGAGCGGGCGGTGTGTGTATTGGCCGCCTTGCAAGGGGTGCTGGCGCTGCTGACCAATGCGGATTTTACTTTTGTGCCGCTTATGCGCGTGATGAGCGGGTGGATGTACGCGCTGATGGGCCAGCCGTCCGTAGAAATGATGGCTGTTTATAAATATGTGTTTATTTCGCTTGCGTTTACAATGCAGATGTTAAGTGCTTATGCGTTGTTTTCGCTCTTGCCCAAACCCGCCAAAAAAGAATCTGCCGCCAAAACGGCCGAAGTAGTTTTAGAAGATTAAAAACAATAATCAAACCCGTAATCCCCGTGAACCTGCATAGGCACGGGGATTTTTTTAAATATGCTATAATTTAGACAGTAAAAGCAGTATTACAAGAAAATTTATTCTGTTTTTGGAACCGTATGTAGAATACGGTGCGCTGTTGGGATACCAACGGCATAATCACACTCCAAAAACAGTCGTTTTAGGCACAACGTGCGCGAGCCGATCCCTTGCGTGCGCTGTGCCGAGTGCTTTCTGCCATATTTTTATATGGCAGAGGGCCGCGGCTGTTATATTTTGGGTTAGTGTGATTAGCTCAAATATAACAGCCGTTTTTATTTGGTTTCTTGTTGTATTTGGGCTCGGTGAAACTAGGAGAAAAAAGTGAAGAGAGGTTTTACGCTCATTGAGTTGTTGGTAGTGGTGTTGATTATCGGTATTTTGGCTTCGGTGGCTCTGCCGCAATACACAAAGGCCGTACTCAAAAGCCGCAGTGCTAAATATTTAGCCACTATTAAAACGATTTACGAGGCCCAGCAGACATATTATATGGCAAATGGTTCATATGCCAATGCCTATGAAGATTTAGATATTGTTCCGTCGTTGCCCAATAAACCGACGAGCGCATATTGTGCGATGTACATATCTTCTACTGATGCTTCCCGTGCGGACAACGATTTTGTGATAACGCTTAATAATAATGCAAATGCGGACATTTCTACCTTTGTTGCGGGTGCCTTTATCCGTGGAGAATATGCCTGTGGCGGGTTTAAAATTCCGCTCCGTAATTTTGCCGGAGGTTTGTCAGCCGGGAGTTTGTATTGCTACGAACACACAAATAATTTTAAAAAAGAAGCCGGTTCCTTTTGTCAAAAACTATATGGTGCTACCTACGTAACCACTTGGCAGAGTTGTCGCTTTTACAAAATGCCGTAATACACGACCCAATATAGCATTTCTATTTCAAAAAAGAGCGGCTTGTGTTTAGCCGCTCTTTCCTTTTTCCGGTACAAATTAGTTGCCTTGGTACTTGCGGATTACTTCTTCTTTTAGTTGCATAAACGTACCGTTTTTGATGGCTTCGCGTGCGCGTTCTGCCAGGCGAATCAAAAAGCGGATATTGTGTATGCTTAGCAAACGGTGGCTTGTCAGTTCCGCCGAGCGGAACAGATGGCACAGATACGCGCGGGAATAGCGGCGGCAGGTGTAGCAGTCGCACTCCGCATCCAGCGGGATATCTTGCGTGCGGTATTCGGCATTTTTGATGTTCACGCGTCCGGTGCTGGTCATTACCATACCGTTGCGCGCCACGCGGGTGGGCCATACGCAGTCAAACATATCTACGCCGCGTTCAATGGAGTTCAAAATTTCCACCGGCGTTCCTAACCCCATAAAGTACCGCGGTTTTCCTTCGGGCAAATTGTCGGTTACTGCCAAAACGGATTCGTTCATTTGCTCCAAAGTTTCGCCCAAAGACAGCCCCCCAATGCAGTATCCGTGCGTGGGCAAAGAGGCCATATGCAGGGCGGCTTCCTTGCGCAAATCGGGGAAAATGGCCCCTTGGATAATGCCGAACAAAAGAGAATTTCCGACGGTAAACGAGCCGTCCTCGTTTTGCGTGATGTGTTGTTCGGGCACGGTTTGTTGATAGGCTTTTGCGGCGCGTTCTGCCCAGCGTTTCGTGATGTTTAGGGCTTCGCGCGCTTCGTGTTTGGACGGATTTTTGGCGTGGATACAAACATCTAACATTGTCCAAATATCGGAGCCGATTTCACTTTCAAATTGAATTACGTTTTCGGGTGTAAAAAGGTGTTTGCTTCCGTCGTGGTGGGACTGGAAGGTTACTCCTTCTTCTTTGATTTTGCGGAATTTGGGCAAACTATAAACTTGAAATCCGCCCGAGTCTGTCAAAATACTTCCGCCCCAATGCATAAATTTATGCAGACCGCCCATTTGCTTTAAAATTTTTGTCGTCGGGCGCAGATACAAATGATAGGTGTTGGAAAGCAAACACTCGGCCCCGGCGTTTTTCAAATCTTCGTCGGTCAGGGCCTTTACGCAGGCTTGCGTGGCCACCGGCATAAAAACCGGGGTATGCACCGCACCGTGTTTGGTGTACAATACACCGGTGCGGGCTTTACAATGTGGGTCTTTGGCAAGAATTTTAAAAGGAGAAATCATATATATATTTTACCATATCCGGCTGGTCGGCTTTGGGGAAGAAAGGAAAGATGTTTTGGAATGACGGCTTTACGAAAAAAGCGGTCATCCTGAATTTATTTCAGGATCTACCGATTGTGTAGTTTGCCTTTTGTGTTGTAGTGGTCGTCATCCTGGAAAGTTGTAGTCCAGGATCTGTCGTTACTCTAAAAGAGGACA
>UQJU01000028.1 GCA_900541355.1 Candidatus Avelusimicrobium fimicolum
AAAAGAGGGGGAAAAGGTAAGCCGTCCGCAGGACTTATTTTTAAAGGGGTTGTTTCGTTTTTTTTTTTGTTAAAATTTTGATAATTCGCGTTGGATATACCCGGATGTATCCGGTATATAAAAATGCGTATAAAAGGCCGTTTTGGTCGTTTGTACAAGGATAAAAAATGAAAAAAATCACACTTATCTCCGCCTGTATGCTGTTATTTACAGCCGTCAATGCGGAGCAGATGCAGTTTGTAACCACCATGTCCGCCCCGGTGGGTAACTTTGCTCACTTGGACGCGGCAGACTCCACACACGTTACGCGTGTGGGCAAAGATGGGGATAGCAGCAGCGGATATCTTAACTTTTGTAATACGCGCTCTAGCGTGGGGAATATTATCATCAAAGGGGCGGGGGCGTATTTAAAACAAATAGATATCCAAAACGGAACAACCTTGGGATCTATCAATACGCCCGAATACCGTTTGGGTGAAAACCTGAGCATAGAAAACGGCGGAATGGTAACGGCGGGGCGCGTAATGGCGAATGATGTTACTTTTAAAGATACGAATTTCCATAAGAGTAACGTAGCAAATACTATTTACGGAAACGACGTAGCCGTAATGGGTGGGAAAACAGATAATATGGATATTTCCGGCACCGCCAAAATTACCAAGGGTGCGCAAAACTCAGCGAACCTGGGGGAAGAACTATGGTGGGATAACCAATACGCGAGTGATTATGATGCTTCCGGCAACAAGAAAAGCAATGGCAAAACCTACACCTCATTTTTGCTTAAAAGCAAAAATGGGACCAATTCTACCACGAAAGAGGATGAAGGTATCTGTACGACTTGGGTAAAAGAAGGAACTCCTTTTTATGTAGTGGCTCCTTGCCAAGAGTGCGCGACCGAAGGGGCAAGTGCTTCTGGAAATGATGGAGATTCTTGCGATGAGGTTATTGCAAAACAATTTAATCCTGACACCTCACATATTAATTTGATTTCAAAAAAGGAGAAAGTTTGTTATGACATTTACCCAACCACTTTTCCAACTTATATGCAGGGTATTCCAGACAGGGTTAGTGGGATTGATTTATGTTGGGCCACTGGAGACTGGAGTTCTTCTTTTCACGATTACAATATTGAGGAAATCAATCTTGCACAAGATTTACCAAATAATGGACATAATGGAACTCCTTATGTGCGAAACAATTTAAAAGTATTTGCTTCAAATTATTTAAGCGCAGAGGAAAAACAAAATGGTACTTTCTGGGCGTGTTATTATGACGCGTCGGACACCACAGTATTTTATAAAGCCGTTTATGTGAAACAAAAATGGGTATGTAAATAACCAAGATACTGATAATATTTATTTTCTCCGCAGTATGCGGAGATTTTTTATGCTTTTCCGCGCACCAAAGGGAGCCTTGGAACTGGTAAAATATATCATATGAATTTACTTTTGTCCGCCCCGGCGTTAAACGTGTATGAACAAATGGCTTTGGACGAGTGCCTTGTGCGCACCCGCCCGAATGACATTACGCTGCGCTTTTACCGCTGGACGGACAGCCCCGCTGTTACTTTTGGTTATTCCCAATTCGCGCACGAAGTGAAAAAAACACTTGCGGCGCGTGCCTTTTGGGGTCCGTATGCCCGCCGCCCCACGGGGGGAGGAGTGGTTTTTCACCAAAGCGATTTGACCTTTTCCTTGGTGTTTGTATCAGCCGAACGTCCAAGCGATATTTATAAAAAGTTTCATCATTTTATTTTGGCGGAACTTGCCGCGCGCGGGATAAACAGTATGTCATTTAATAAGGTGTTGCCCGCTTCCGCCTATGCTCCCAGCGTAAACCATACGGCTAGTGCCTGCTTTATAAATCCGGTGGAAAATGATTTACTGTCGGCGGACGGACATAAGATTTTGGGCGGGGCTATCCGCCGTTTTGGCCAAACCGTGTTGTACCAAGGTTCTTTACAAGTTCCTGACGGGAGGGAGAACCCTCTTTATAAAAATGCCGTTATCGGTGCCGTGCGGAGTTTTTTAGGTGCAGATTTGCGCCCGTGCGGTGCGAGTGCCGCCTTGATTTCCTCGGCGCGCCGCTTGGCCAATGAACAATATAAAACCCTTGCCTGGACGGAGAAATTTTAATGCTTTGGCGCCCGATAAAATTTTTATTTGCACTTATTTTGCTCCCTACGGCTTTTTTTACACTCTTGGAGACAGGTAAAATCTTGTGTGCGGTATTGGGCAATTTGGGTGCGGCACTCAGTTTTGTTTTAGGGGTTCTTATTTACTGCGGTATTCATTACGGATATTATAATTTTTCCCGCTTGTATGTTTTCGGGCACGAAATGACTCACGCGCTCGCCGCGCTTGTGTGCGGGTACCGTATTAAAGATGTATCCGTCGGCCAGGATAGCGGATATGTAAAAATGGATAATTGTAATGCGTTTGTGGTGCTGGCTCCGTATTTTGTGCCGCTGTATGTGATTGCGGCGGCCCTGCTGTATGCCGTAACCGATTTGTTTGTAGATTTAACTCCTTACCGGCAGGTGTTTTTATTTGTCATCGGTTTTTTGACCGCGTTTCACTTTGTGCAAACTTTTAAAACCTTGTTTGAAGCCGACCAGCCCGATTTAAAAATTGCAGGCGGGAAAATTTTTTCCGGCGTGATGATTACGCTGTCCAATTTGGTAGTATTGGCGGTGGTATTAAAGGCCTTGTTCCCGGAAACGGTTTCTTTGGTATCGGCCGGGAAAAATATCTTGGCGGGAACCGTCAATATCTGGCGAATTATAGTAAACTATATAGTAGAGAAAATGGTAAATTCCGGCAAATAATATGGGTAAGCAAAACAAAAAGAAAGGATTTTTTCGTTGGTTGTGGCGGTTTTTCAAATCGTGCTGCATTTTAAGTTTGCGCACGGTGTTGTTTACGGCTATGTTTTTAATGCTTATCTGTGCGGGGCTGTGGCTGCTGTTTTTAAAAACCTTTAACGCCCAGCATATTAGCGAAATTATTACCGATGAATTACAGCGCCGGCTGGACCGCCCTGTCGTTATTTCTTCACTTGATTTAAAATTTATAAATACGCTTGAATTAAAAGGTTTTGCTGTGTTGGATACAGACGGTGAACCCGGCAAGGCTTTTGTTTCGGCAGAATCTGTAACGCTTCGTTTTAATATGCTCCCGCTTTTAAACCAACAGTTGGTGATTGATGAGGTGTCCTTGAACGCCCCCCGGTTTAATGTGGTGCGCAAGGCGGACGGCACTTATAATATGCCTCAAATCCGCGTGCCGGAGGAACGCTCCGTCTATACAAGCGAACTGACAGGCAAAAAATTTACCGTCAGCGTAGAGGATTGGACAGTCAAAAACGGCGTGGTAAGTTACAAGGATTTGGGCGCCGGCCTTTCCCACGCGGTATATGGGCTTAATGTCCATTTTGAGCGTCTCCGCTTTAATGAACTGTCGCGCTTTTCGGCGGAAATGGTGCTCCGCAATAAGTGGGGGGACAACATTTCGGATATGGAAATTAAAGGCACGGGACACGTTAATTTTGCAGATTTTGAATGGCAGAATTTTGCCCTGCGCAGTTTGCGTACGCAGGTATATTTATTCCAAAAGCCTGTGGATATTTTATTAGATTTGGATAATTTGAGAACCCCCTATTTTAATATCAAAGCCTCCGTTCCTGCCTTTGAAGACAAGGACTTATCCCTTTTCCACGCCGAAAAGGGCCGTTTTTCTATTCCCAAGGCCACGCTTACTGCCAAAGGCGTGCTGACAAACGGTTACCGTTTATTGAAATTAAACCAACTGACCGCCAATGCGGCAGACGTAAAATTGACGGCTTCCGGTGCGGTGGATTTGGAAAAAGCCCCCTTTGAGGCCGATTTGCAGGTATCCACCAATTTCTTCAATTTAGCCGACAAAGAAAAATATTATCCGTTTATTGCTAAATATAAACTGACCGGCCAAGGTGCTTTGGCGGGCCGGATTACGCATACTTCCGGCAAGTATGCGCTTCCGCTTGTTACCGCACAGGTTAAAGATGCTTCGGCCTTGCTCTATGGCTTTAAGGCCGATAACATTACCGGTGAGTTCCAAGCCAAAAAAGATTTTACCGATTTGTATGCCGCTACAACGGACGGAAAGGTAACGGTGGACCGTTCGGTATTTGAAAAACTAAATTTAAGTGCCAGTTGGCGCAAGGGCAATTTGTATGCGAATATAGCCTCGTGTGAGTTAAACGGTGTACCGTTTAAAATGAATTTGTCTGTTAGAAATTTAAAAAGTGCCCGGCGTAAAATTCGCACATCTATTTATTGGAAACACCTGGACCCGATGGCTTTTATTGAAACGGTGCGGGATTTTGTAACGGTTATTGTGCCGCTCACCAAACACGGCGGCAAATTTAAAGCCCCTGTGGACGGGCCGCTTGCCTGGCTGCGCAACTTTCGCGACCGCCTGCCCGGCTTTATGCCCAACTTTGCAGGGACGCTGACGGCAGATACTTTTTCCACACAGGTATTATCGGGGAATCGTTTTAGCGCGGAATTTGATTTTACGGGTTTTAAGGCCGGGATGAAGCAACTTTCCGGTCCTTTGCACGCGCGGTTAGAGGGCGGAGTGATTCACCAAATGGAAAAATGGGCCGAAGAACAGCAGGCACTTAACATTACCTTCCAGCCGTTTTTGATTATGCACCGTATGGAACGTGCGGGAAGTTTTAAGGTGGGACAGGTGCTTAAAGATGTGCCGTTTACCGATATGGCCGCCTCGGTAGAATTTAATAAAGGGCCGATGACGGTGAACAATGCCTACACGGTGGGTCCTACTCTTTCCGCCGCGGTCAGCGGTTGGACTAACTGGGTGGACGAAAATTTTGATATCATAATATGGACGATGTTTACCAACACGTCGCGTTCCGGCGCGTTGGCTGAAAACCTAACGGACGAGTCGGGAAATCCGGCATTGGCGTTTAGGGTGTCGTCGTCAATGTTAAAGCCGAAACTGGAAATGCTGCGCGCCAAAAAAACGGGCAAAACGATACGCGCCGCCCAGGAAAAAGGCGTACCGACAGATTTTAGTGCCGCAACTAAATTTATCCAAGGAGATTTTAATGCCAAGAAATAATATGGACGTACTGTGCCTGTTGCAAGAACACGGTGCCATTTTAGAAGGACATTTTGTAATGCCGTCGGGCTTTCACAGCCAGACGTATATTCAAACCTCGCTCTTAATGCAGCACCCTAATTTAGCGCAAAAAATTGCGGGGGCGTTGGCGGATAAATTTACCAAGCCGGCAGATGTGGTGATGGCGCTTACGCCGTCCGATTCCGTCTTGGCGCAGGAAGTGGCCCGCGCCCGCGGCGTTCGTGCTATTTTTGCCTCGCGCGACGACAACGGCGAAATGGTTTTAAAGCATAATTTTACTGTAAAAGAAGGTGAAAACGTACTTATTGTGGACGACGTGGCCGTTTCCGGACGCAAAATTAATAAGGCTATTGACCTGGTGGGTAAACTGGGAGGCAACGTAATTGGCGTGGGGGTGATTGTGGACCGTTCTATGGGTTATTTGCCCTTGTCTGTGCCGCTTCGCTCGCTTTTGTCTTACCCGATGCAGACTTTTACGGCAAAGGAATGCCCGCTGTGTGCGGCCAAATTGCCAATTACTCCGGTAGAAGAGGTTTCTAAAAATTAATATGATTCAAATTACCTTAAAAGTAAAAGAAGAAAGGCGGCTCTTGGCGGGCCATTGGTGGGTTTTTTCAAACGAAATTGACGGTTTGGATACGTCTATTGAGCCAGGCTCTCTGGTGCGTGTCGTCAGCCACGAGGGCAAACAGGTGGGCATTGGGTTTTTCAACCCGCACAGTTTAATTGCCGTGCGCTTGCTGATGAAGGGCGAGGGCGAACTGCCGGAAGATTTTGTATTTGAAAATATAGATAATGCGTATGCTTACCGCAAGGAAATCGGCGTGCGTAAATACGGTCGTATGTGCTATGGCGAAGCCGATAATATGCCGGGGTTGGTGATTGACCGCTACGGCGATATTTTGGTCATAGATGTATTGACGGCGGGTATGGAAAAATTAAAGCCTGAAATCACCAAGGCCGTGCAAAAGATTTTTAAGCCCAAAGGCATTTATTACAAGAACGACAGCGCCTTCCGCGCGTTGGAAGGGCTGACCAATACGCCCGAAATCCTTGGCGAAGTGCCTGAAACTGTGGAAATTGAAGAAAACGGCGTAAAGTATATTGTTCCTATCCGCGGAGGACAAAAGACGGGTTTTTATTTTGACCAGCGCGAAAACCGCGAATTTTTGAAACCGTATTTTAAAGATAAACTGGTGCTGGATTTGTATTCCTACATCGGGTCTTTTGGTATTACGGCCGCCTTGGCCGGTGCCAACCAGGTGTGGGGGTGCGATTCCTCCGCCACGGCGGTAGAATTTGCTAAAAATAATGCCGAATTAAACGGCGTATCCGACCGCGTGGTATTCCACCGCGACGATGCCGAACGCTTGCTCTCGGCAATGAAGAAAGGCGAACTGCCCGACCAGCCCGATATGGTGCTGTTGGACCCGCCCGCCTTTGTCAAAAGCCGCAAGGCTTTGCCGCAAGCCGTGGGGCTTTATGTAAAACTCGTTAAAATGGCCTTAGAGGGTATTAAAACGGGTGGATATTTGGCATTTTCCACCTGTTCGCACCATATTTCGCGCGAACTGTTTGTGGATATTATCCGCCAAGGCGTGAGCAAATCGGGCCGCAAGGCGGTATTGGTGGAACTGCGCGGACAAGCCAAAGACCACCCGGTGCTTATCGGTATGCCGGAAACGGAATATCTGCATTTTGCGCTTATCCAGTTGCGCTAGGAGGAAATTTTTAAGCAGTAAAAATTTAATCTGTTTTTGGAACCATAGCAGATATGGTGTGTAACCGCTTAGGCGGTACGCAAACAGTCCAAAAGCAGTCGTTTTAGGTTCAAAGGCAAAAGGACTAATTACCCTTTTTCTTTTGGGCCGAGTGTTTGCCGTCCTTTGGGCGGCAAACCACGGCTGTTGTATGGGGCTACCTGTTTGCGGCTCCGTGCAATCAGTCGTTTTTTATGTGCGGAGCCTGATAAAAAAGGAGCGTTCGTATGAACAAGCAAACAGGCTTCACATTAATAGAATTGTTGGTGGTAGTGTTAATTATTGGTATTTTGGCGGGGGTGGCTTTGCCACAGTACGAAAAGGCTGTGGAAAAATCTCGGGTGGCTGAGGCAAGGCTTATGTTAAATACAATGTACAAAAATAGAGCCTTGTGTGAATTAAGCACACCGGGAGAATGTGGAACTGCCGAGTTTTTAGAGCCGGAAATTGAATATCCAGTGAAACCTGATTTTGAGGGTAATCATACTTGCGTAGATCCGGCTTGTTTCCGTACGAAATATTGGGATTATGGAACAGACGGAGAGTCTTATTATGCCAACCGTATTATGAATGTAAATAGCGGGGATTATGTCTATTATTTAGGCTTTGATTACCCAACCGATCCTGCCACTAATTTGTATTGCGACAACAATGGTGATGACGGCAAAGATTGGTGCAAAATGGCAGGATTTTCCGACTAATAGTTTTTTCTTGAACCGTCATTCCCGAGTGTTGGAGTCGGGAATCTGTTGTTAGTTGTTGTCGTTCCCTTACAGTACGGCAGATCCCCGACTAAAACCCTCGGGGATGACAATTACAATTCGGAATTTCTATAATAAAAAACCCCGCCAAAAGCGGGGTTTTTTAACAAAAGGAAAATGCCGAGGGACAGGATCGAACTGTCGACACCTGGTTTTTCAGACCAGTGCTCTACCACTGAGCTACCTCGGCATTACCTAAATATAATACAAAATTTAGAACACTTCGGCAATATTTTCTGCGTTCTACGACGGAGAAAAATATTTTATTTCATTAAAAATGGCAATTTTTTAGCAAAATTTCCGCTACTTTTTCAAAAAACACTTGGTCCTCTTGGCTAAAACGGCCCTTGTGCGGGGAATCAATATCCAACACGCCTAAAATCACGCCATTTTTGATAAGCGGTACCACCACTTCACTTTGCGAGGCCGAATCGCACGCAATATGCCCCGGAAATTGGTGGACGTCCGGCACAGACACGGTTTTACGCAGTTGCACGGCTGTCCCGCATACGCCGTGTCCTACGGAAATCCGCACGCAGGCTGGCTTCCCTTGAAATGGCCCCAGTACTAGCACACCCTCTTTTAGCAAATAGAAACCCGCCCAATTTAATCCCGCCAGTCCGTTATACACGAGGGCCGCTGTGTTAGCCATATTGGCAACAGAGTCCGTTTCGGCGGATAATAAGGCCTCTAACTGGGTGAGTAAAGTGTTTTTATCCATAAAATTATTGTAGCAAAAAAGGGTGTTTATTATTGCGCTTGCACTGGCAAAAGTCATATACTTTATATATGGGTTTTTCCGGTTCTACCCCCGGACCCACAGGAGAATTATGCCAAGAATTGAAGTGGACGCGAATAGATGTAAAGCCTGTTATCTGTGCGTCAGCGCTTGCCCTAAAAAATGCTTGGGCAAAGCCGAAACCATTAGCAAAAAAGGGTATTTCCCTGCCGTTATGGAACGTCCGCAGGACTGTATCGGCTGTAAGATGTGCTATATGATGTGCCCCGATATTGCCATTACGGTAATTAAAGAATAACGATTTGAGGATTTTATACCTATGACTGAAAAAACATTAAGAAAAGGCAACGAAGCCTTGGCCGAAGGTGCTATCCGTGCGGGTTGCCGCTTTTTTGCCGGGTACCCGATTACCCCTCAAAACGAAGTGCCGGAATTTATGTCTGCCAATATGGCTGATGCCGGCGGTTCGTTTGTCCAGGCCGAAAGTGAAATCGCCGCTATCAATATGGTGTATGGCGCGGCCGCTACCGGAACCCGCAGTATGACGTCATCTTCCTCTCCGGGTGTCAGTTTGAAGCAGGAAGGTATTACTTATTTAGCCAGCGCCGATTTGCCTTGCCTGATTGTAAACGTAATGCGTGGCGGACCGGGGCTTGGCAGTATTGCCGGTGCGCAAGGGGATTATTTCCAGGCCACGCGCGGCGGCGGTAACGGGGATTATCATATTATCGTTTTGGCTCCGAACTCCGTAGAAGAGTTGGGCAATTTCCCGAAACTCGGCTTTGACTTGGCCGAAAAATACCGTATGCCTTGTATGATTTTAGCCGATGGTATTTTGGGGCAGATGATGGAAAGTATGTCCTTTCATTTTGACCCTGTGGACCCCAACCAATTAGGTAAGTTTGATTGGGCGGTAGATATCAATAAAAACGGAAAAAAGAAGAATAATGTTTTTTCCTACAAGGGCGATAATTTGATTGCCGACGTGGTAGAACGCGCTAAACGCTACGGCTTGATTGAACAGACCGAAACCCGCTGGGAAGAACGCAATACGGAAGATTGTGATGTGCTGTTGGTCGCGTATGGCTTGTCCTCCCGCGCGTGCTTGGAAGCCGTAAACAAAGCCAAAGAGGAAGGCTTAAAGGTTGGCCTCTTCCGCCCGGTTACGTTATGGCCGTTCCCGTCCAAGCGTTTGGCGGAACTGTCTTCCAAAACCAAAGCCATCGTGTGCGTGGAGCAGAGTTTGGGCCAGTTGGTGCAAGATGTAAAACTGGCTGTAAACGGCAAAACACCCGTTTATTTAAATGCCTATCCGGCCGGAGGGCAACCGGACGGTTCTACCATTTTAACTGCCGTGCGCTCCGCGCTTACGGGCAAAAAGGACGGCTTGTTTGATTTGCAAGAACACGCCGCCGGGTTTACCTACAACTGCCAGCGTGATACCACCCTGGGTATGCAGGGCGACCTGAAAGGAGGCAAATAGATTTATGACGATTTTAGCCAAAAAACCCGCCAGTTTAACTGACGTGCCAATGCACTATTGTCCCGGCTGCGGACACGGCATTGTGCACCGCTTAATGGGCGAAGTGTTTGATGAACTCAACATTGCGGACCGTGTAATCGGCGTGGCCCCGGTGGGCTGTGCCGTGTTTGCGGATTCCTACTTTGCGTGCGATATGGTGCAGGGCGCGCACGGACGCGGTCCGGCGATTGCTACCGGTGTAAAACGCTCCAAACCGCAGGCGATTGTATTTTCCTATCAGGGCGACGGCGACCTCGCTTCTATCGGTATGGCCGAAATTGTGCACGCCGCCGTACGCAGCGAAAACATTACGGTCATTTTTATCAATAATGCCATTTACGGTATGACGGGCGGACAAATGGCCCCGACCACATTGGTCGGCCAGGTGGCTACTACCGCCCCCAAAGGCCGCGACCCCAAATTGCAGGGTTGGCCGATTAATATGTGCGAAATGCTCGCGCAGATTACGGGTTCCAAATACTTGGCCCGCGTGGCTGTGGACTGCCCGCAGAACGTAATGAAAGCCAAACAGGCAATCAAAAAAGCGTTTGAAAACCAGGTAAACGGAGTCGGTTTCTCTATGGTGGAAGTGCTTTCCCAATGCCCGACCAATTGGCACGCCAGCGTGCCGCAGGCATTGGAATTTGTGCGTACCAAAATGATGCCGCAATATCCGTTGGGTGTATTTAAAGACGAGGGGGCGAAATAATGTATCAAGGTATTAGAATCGCCGGATTTGGCGGACAAGGTGTTATTTCTGCCGGGATTTTGCTCGCACAGGCGGGTGTGGAAAACAAAAAGAACGCCAGTTGGTTGCCGTCTTACGGGCCGGAAATGCGCGGCGGTACGGCTAACTGTTCCGTAGTTGTGTCGGACGGAGAGGTTTATACACCGATTGTGTCTGCACCGGATACAGTTATTATTATGAACGAGCCGTCCTTGCCCAAGTTTGAGCCTTTGCTTAAAAAAGGCGGACTAATGATTATTAACAGTTCGCTGATTAATTCCCGCCCTACCCGCACGGATATCAAAGTGGTGTGCGTGCCGTGCAATAAAATTGCCGAGGAGTTGGGGATGGACCGCATTGCCAACTTGGTGGCATTAGGTGCTTTTATTAAATTGACGGGTGCCGTTACGCTGGAAAGCGTGGCACACGCGATGAAAAAGGTTTATAAACGCGCCAAGCCGGAAATGCTGGAACTGAATAAAAAAGCGTTGCAAGCCGGTTTTGATGCCGTCAATTAATCTTAAAAAGATAGTGATTGACCGAGAAGGGCCAAACATTACGTTTGGCCCTTTTCTTTGTACTATCTAAAAAAGGGAAGACGGTTTTGTCTTCCCTTTGTGGCATTAGGTGATAAGTATGTACAACTCCGGGCGGCTGTAATGCCAAGGACAGCGGCCCTATCCCCCTGCTGTTCGGTTCCCCTGCTGTTATTGTAAGTATAAATGGATTTTTTGAATTTGCCTATGGTTAAAAAGGGTTAGTTTCCCGCCGTTCGTATGAGGAGGCAATCCAAGTAAATACTATCCCCGGGACTGCCGCTAAACAGCACAAAAGTACCGCGGCTTTTAATCCCCACGCATCAGAAACTTGCCCGATAAGTACCGGGGATAACGCATCTCCCAAGGCGTGAATAATAAAAATATTAACGGCAAAAGCCATAGAACGTACCGGCGCGCGTGTGGCGGAAACAAGGGCTGCCGCCACCGGGCCGGTGGGCAGAAATAAACAAGTAATGGCTAGCCCAAAGCAAATCAGGGCGCAAATAACGGAGCCTGTGTGTATGCCTATCCAGGCAGGGGGCAGTAATCCCGCTAACGCAAGCCCGATTACCCAAAAGTAGGACTTGGGAGAAAAGGGAAGCATTTTATCGGCCCATTTACCGCCTAAATAAGTTCCTGCCGCCCCGCACAAGACGACCAGCATCCCGAAAATGGCTCCCGCACGCGCTACGTCCATTTGCAAATAACGGTGCAAATAAGTGGGCATCCAGGCTGACAGCCCCCCAATGATAAACGTAATCATTGCGTGCGCCAAACAAATAAATAAAAAGGGTTTGTTTTTAAGGAGGGCAGTATATTCTTTCAGGTGCGGAATTTCGGCTGGTTTTTGGGACAGGCGCCGTTTGTCCTTTAATTGGGTAAACGCTAAAAAACCTAAAAACAGACCCGGTATGCCCGCCAGCATAAAGGCGGCTCTCCACCCCCAATGTTGGCCGATAAGCCCGCCCAGCAAATATCCAAGCGCACTCCCGGCGGGTAACGCCAGCCCGAAACAGGCCAAGGCGGTGGCGCGTTTTGTTTTAGGGAAATGCTCTGCCAAAAACGGCTGTGCAAGCGTGGTGAATCCGGCTTCCCCTACTCCGATAAGCCCTCGCGTAAAAAGCAGGGAGATATAGCCTTTTGCGGCGGAACAGGCCAAGGTAGCCGCGCTCCAAATAAGCGCGCTTGCGCCAATCCATTTTTGGCGCGGGGTTCTGTCGGCAAAGTACCCCACAAATGGGGCATAGAACATATACACCAGCATAAACGCGGAGGCCAATGCCCCCAAGTGCATATCATTTAAACGAAGTTCGGCTTGCAGGAGGGGGAAAACCGAATAAAGCACTTGCCTGTCTATATAATTAAACAGGTTGAGTAAAAAAAGAATCCAAAACAGTTTTTTCGCGTTCATAGTGCTTTAAGTATTTTATAAAATATATACTATTAAAAGCCGGAGCAAATTTATATAATAAACTATCTTTTAAGAAAGGGGAATTGTATGAAGAAAGGTTTTACGTTAATTGAACTGTTGATTGTAATGGTAATTGTAGGCGTATTGGTAACGGTCAGTCTGCCCAAATACCGCGCGTCTATGGAGCGCGGCCGCGCAACGGAAGGGATTAACAATGTCCGTGCAATTAGCGACGCGGTAAATGCCAAATATGTAATGAACGAAAATTCGTATTCCCTTGCGGGTTTGACGGATTCCAACGGAAATGTAACCGGGGTGGATATGACTAAGAGCGTTAATTTTTCAACACCTAAGATGACCCTCTCCTCCGGCACGGTAACTGTTACCACTACGCGTACGGGCAGTTATACGCTTACGGCGACTAACCAAAACGGTGAACTTATAAGCATTGAGTGCACGGGGGATGCCGAAACCTGCCAAAATATAGGTATGGAGAAAAATTCCTCCGGCAAATATGTATTGCCTTTGTAAGCGGCCCTTTTGTAAAAAAACTTGTAAAAAACCCGCCAGCCGGCGGGTTTTTTTGTCTAATTCAAGCGGTTTTGGCGCAAGGCTTCAAAAAGCACAATCGCCGCCGACGAGGAAAGATTGAGCGAACGGACGGGGCCTGTCATAGGTATTGTAAACAGACGGGTTCGGTAGCGTTCGTAAAATTCCTTGGGCAGTCCGCACGATTCAGCGCCAAAGATAAGGAACGCATCGGGTGGAAAAATGGCATCCCAATAAGATTTTTGCCCCTTCGTGGAAAGAAAAAACATTTTTTCCTCTGCTGGTTTTTCGGCTTCCAAAAAAGCATCCCACGTTTCGTAACGGCGGTAATCCAAATTGGGCCAATAGTCCAGGCCCGAGCGGCGGATTTCCTTAGATGCAATTTTAAAGCCGAGTTTTCCCACTAAATGCAGCCGAGTATTGGTGGCTACGCACGAACGGCCGATGTTGCCCGTGTTAAAGGGAATTTCGGGGTTTATAAGCACGATATTTAGCATAATTTTTATTGTGTCATTGCCGGCGTGGACCGGCAATCCAGTTTGTTTATAAAGAAAAATACAAATCTTTCCATAGTGGGTTATCTTTCTCAATTAGTTGTGTTTTCCAAGCGCGTGTTCATTGCGTTTACTGGCTAAAATATATACCGCATAAGTGGACATAACTTATAAAAGACCTGGATTGCCGGTCCACGCCGGCAATGACAGATTAATTAGACGAGCACTATAAAAAACGGCCGGAAAAGTCCGGCCGTTTTTATAAGAATAACCTTATTCTTCCCAACGGATAAAGAGCGGAGTCAGAACGCTGGGGATATTCGTGTTATAGGGTAATACACGCAAGGCATAGTCCTGGCGACCGCTGTTAAGCGGGGACATAGATACTTCATAAGTGTAAGCATCTCCGTCTTTGCCGGTGCAGGTCATATCAATAGCATCTTCCTTAACAATGTCGCCCAGTGTTCCGCGTTGGCCCAAGTAAAGTTCTACTTGTATGTCTTCCGGAGCCAGTCCGCCCAAGACCACGCGGGCTTTAAAGTTTACCTTATCGCCCATTAAAATAGCACTTTCGGGTTGCGGAGTGATATCGGTTACGCCCACGCGATACCAGTTGTCCGCAATTTTACTGCGCCAGGCGGCTACGGCTTCGGCTTTGCCGGGCTCATTTAAAATAAGGCTGTAATTGTTGGCGGGCACATAGAAGCGTTCGTAATATTCCTTTACCATACGGTTTGTGTTGAAGAAGGGCGCGATGTGCTTGACCGATTCCTTCATCAGCGAAACCCACGGCAAGGAATAAGCGGAGCCGACTTCTTTGGCATAGTAAGCGGGGGCAATATCCTGCTCAATTAAGTTGTAGAGCGATTCGGATTCCACCGTGTCGCGTTCTTCGTCGGATTTGTACGTTTCCGGCCCGCCGATAGACCAGCCGAAATCGCACGGCCCCACTTCGTCCCACCAGCCGTCTAAAATAGACAGTGCAAGTGCGCCGTTTAAGGCGGCTTTCATACCGCTCGTGCCGCTGGCTTCCATCGGGCGAATCGGGTTGTTGAGCCATACGTCCACGCCCTGTACCATATAGCGGGCGACGTTCATATTATAGTCCTCCACAAAAACGATTTTGCCTTTAAAGCGCGGGTCGTTTTGTGTCAGGCCGACAATCAGTTTGATAAATTCTTTACCGGCCGTATCCGCCGGGTGCGCTTTACCCGCAAAAACGAATTGGACGGGGCGCTGCGGATTGTTGATGATTTTATCCAAGCGGTTCAAATCTTTAAACAGCAAGGTCGCACGTTTGTAGGTGGCAAAGCGGCGGGCGAAGCCAATGGTCAGCACGTCGGGGCGCAAAACGCTGGAAGCCTTTTTAACGGCCATCACGTCAAATCCTTGGCGGGTAAGTTGGCGTTTTAAACGGCCGCGCACCATATCAATCAGTTTGTTTTTGCGCGCGGTATGGACGTCCCACAACTCGCCGTCGGGGATATTGGTTATATTTTCCCAGGCTTGCGTGTCGGAAGGGTCTACTTCGCCGGTCTGGTTGTTGCCGAATAAATATTTGCGGTACAGTTCGTTGAGTTCGTGCGAAATCCACGAAGAACTGTGAATACCGTTGGTAATGCTGGTTATCGGTACTTCGCTGATAGGCAATTCGGGCCAGAGGTTGTGCCACATTTCGCGGCTTACTTTACCGTGCAGTTTGGCTACACCGTTGCAGAAAGCGGCCAAGCGCAGGGCAACCACCGTCATACAGTAAGTAGCAGAGTTGGCCTTTTCTTTACCTAAGGCTAAAAATTCTTCCCAAGAAATACCCATTTCTTTGGCATAGAAGTCCATATATTTGCGCACGAGGGCGGGGTCAAAGTGTTCGTTTCCCGCAATAACCGGTGTGTGGGTGGTAAATACGGAGGAAGCCCATACAATTTCGCGCGCTTGGGCAAACGTCAGGTTCTTTTCGCGCATAATGTCAATAATGCGTTGGAAAAGCAGGAACGCGCTGTGCCCTTCGTTAATGTGATAAACGGTCGGCTTAATGCCCATAGCATCTAATGCTTTCACACCACCGATACCAAGGACCACTTCTTGGCGG
>UQJU01000029.1 GCA_900541355.1 Candidatus Avelusimicrobium fimicolum
TGATAAATTTTGAGTTGTATCAAAATTTATCAAAAATGGTGGGAGTGATGAAAAACGCGCGTATGGGCCGATTAGACGGGTTATTGAGAGGATTGAATAGAGCATTGTTTCCTTTGTCATCCCCGAGGAATTGCCGGCGCGGAGCGTTCGGGGATCTGCCGTTATGCAAGGAATTAACCAGGATGAACAACGGATTCCCGACTACGACATTCGGGAATGACGGACACGACAATCACGACAACAACAAATCCTGGACTACGACTTTCCAGGATGACGGCAACAACTATTATACGGCAAGCCGTGGCTTTACCTTAATAGAACTGTTGGTAGTCGTACTTATTATTGGCATTTTGGCATCGTATGCGGTGCCGTCTTACCGGGTGGCAGTGGGTACCAGCCGCGCGGCTACAATGTATGCGTTAATGCATACGATAGATGAAGCCCAGCAACTTTATTTAATGAGAACTAACCACTATTCAGGCAATTTCAATTCTTTGGTAATTTCTATGCCTGCCGGATTTAGAAAAGTAAACGCTAGTGCAATTTCCACCGATAATATGCAGTGTGTCATTGTCAGTTTTAATGAAAATAATCACTCCTCTATAAGGTGTTGGGACTTGAAAACGGATGTATCTCTGGAAAAATATCACGACTCTACCGAGTGGTTATGTTGGGCACGCCAAAATAATGCATTGGGTAATCGCATTTGTCAAAATATTTCAGGCAAGGATGAACCTACTTCTTCGGGGGGCGATAACGAATACCGCTATAATTATCAACAATAAAATGAAGCAAAAAACCCCGGGCTAATAAGTCCGGGGTTTTTACATCTATCAAACCAGCCAAAAAACTAAATCTTCATAATTTCGGCTTCTTTATTTTTAATGATTTGCTCAATCTGGGCAATGTGTGCATCCGTCGTTTTTTGTACGTCGGTTTCGTAGCGTTTCAAATCATCTTCCGTAATTTCTGCCGCTTTTTGGGCTTTTTTCAATTTTTCCAGTACATCGCGGCGTTCGTTGCGCACGGCTACTTTAAAATCTTCGCTCATTTTGGAAATGTTTTTTGCCAACTGTTTGCGGCGGTCTTCCGTCATAGACGGCAAGGTAATGCGGATAACTTTCCCGTCGTTTACCGGGCTTGCGCCGAGGTCGGCCTTTTGCAAGGCGCGGTCAATATCGTTTAAAGAAGAAATATCCCACGGCTGGATCTCCAAGGTTTTGGCATCCAAAATATTGATAACAGCCATTTGTTTAATCGGGGTCGGCGTTCCGTAGTAGTCCACGCGGATGTTTTCCAAGAGTCCCGCGCTGGCGCGGCCCGTGCGGATAGTGGCCAAGTCGCGTTCCAAGCGTGCGACGTGTTCGCCCATATTGTTTTTTGTTTTATTTAGCAGATTGGTAATCCCTTCCATATAAAAATCCTCTTAATAGTGAAATGTTACTTTATTATAGCAATTCCGTACTGATATGTCAGTCGGTGTTAGTAAATAATCGTGCCGACATCCTCGCCGCAGAGCGCTCTTTTGATATTGCCTTTTTTGTGCAGATTAAATACTTGGACGGGCACTTTGTTTTCTAAGCACAGTGCAAGGGCGGCCGTATCCATAAACTGCAACTGGCGGGCAATAGCGTCCTTGTAAGTGATTTTGTGAATTAATTTAGCCTCGGGATTTTTGCGGGGGTCGCTGTCATACACGCCGTCAACCTGCGTGGCTTTTAACAGTACGTCCGCGTTAATTTCGCTGGCGCGTAAGGCGGCTGCGCTGTCGGTAGTGAAAAATGGGTTGCCTGTGCCGCCCGCGAAAATGACAATGCGTCCTTTTTCCAAGTGGCGCAGGGCTTTGCGGCGGACGAACGGTTCGGCTAATTGGTAAATATTGATAGAGGTAAGTACGCGGGTGGGGGCTCCGGCTTCTTCCAACGCGGATTGGAGCGCAAGCGCATTAATCACGGTGGCGAGCATACCCATATTGTCGGAGTTTACGCGGTCAATCACACCGCCGCCGTCGCGCACGCCGCGCCAAATGTTGCCGCCTCCCAACACAATGGTCAGTTCGCAATTACCGCAGCGGTAAGCATCAGCAATTTCTTCGGCAATTTCTTTTAAGGCTTGCGGGTTAATGCCGCGGTGGCCTTCGTTAATCAGGGCTTCACCGGATAATTTTAATAACACTCTTTTTTTGTGTTGGGGTTTGCAGCAGCACGTTTCCATACAAATTCTCCTCGCTTTTAGCGGATATTTTTATTATTCTACCACAAAACGGCGCCTAAATACTGCGGGCGGGTGGGCTTTTCTTTGTGCCGCGGGGAAAATAACAACCCACAGCATAAAAAAAAGCCCCTCGCAAGAGGGGCTTAAAAACTAGAAGCGTACAAAGCGTACAACTTTCAGTTCGCAACCAAGAGCCTTGGATTCTTCGTCCAAATAGGCGGCAACGGTTTTCTTGTTGTCTTTAATGGTCGGCTGTTCCAAGAGGCAGTTTTCTTTGGCAAACTTTTTAACTTTGCCGGGCAACATTTTTTCAATGGTTTCGGCGGGTTTGCCTTCGTTAATGGCTTGCGTTTTGTAGATGTCCAATTCGCGGTCAATTACTTCTTGCGGAATATCTTTGGCATCTACCCAGCCGGTCTGCATACCTACGGTGTGCATCGCGAGGCCGCGGGCAATTTCTTGTACTTTGGCGGCATCGCTGCAATCGCCGGTAACGGACATTTCCAACAAAGAGGCTTTTTTATTGTCGGAGTGGACATAGTAAGCCATTACATTACCGTCGGCCGGGGCCCAGTTATAACCGCCCTTAAAGGTGGTGTTTTCACCGAATTTGGGGGCTTGTTCCAAAATCATATTTTTGATATGTTCGTCTTTGGAATAGTCCAAACCGGGGTGTTCCAATACATATTGGGCGAGGTCGTCGGCCAATTTGATGAAGGCATCGGTCTTGGCTACGAAGTCGGTTTCGCAACCCAAGTAAATCATTGCAAAGTTTTTGCCGTCGGTCTTAACGGATACTCTGCCTTCTTTGGTTTCGCGGTCAGAGCGTTTGGCCATATCCGCCAAACCTTTTTTGCGCAAGAATACAATGGCTTGTTCCATATCGTCCTTGCATTCAATTAACGCTTTTTTGCAGTCCATCAAACCGGCGCCGGTTTTTTCTCTTAAAATCTTAATATCTTCGGCTAAAGACATTTTGTTCTCCTGTATATAAGATAAATCGGATAGAAAGTTCCCGGACGGACCGGGAACTTTCAAGATTATTTGGCTTCTTCCGCCGCAGTTTCCGTTTCGGCTTTGGCCTTTACGGTTTTTTTGGCTTTCGGGGCGGCTTTTTTAGCAGCCGTTTTCTTTTTGGCAGCGGGTTTCTTTTCCGCTTTTTCTTCGGCGGCTTTTTCGGCCACTACTTCTTCGGCTTTTTTGTCAAGCGCTTCGTCGGCTTTGACAACTTCCTGCACCGCTTCTTTTTCCACGGCGGCAGGTTCAGCGTTTTCAGCGGCTAACATAGCAGATTCAAACGCTTGGGCCATTACCGGGTTTTCGGCGGGTTTGTTTTCAGCGGTTTTGACGGCTTCCAGTTCGGCTTTGCCTTCCAGAATAGCATCGGCAATCGCACCGCAGAACAATTTGATAGAGCGGGCCGCGTCGTCGTTACCGGGTACGGGTACGCTAATCATATCAGGGTCGGCGTTGGTGTCGCAAACGGCCACCACCGGGATACCCAAAGCGTGGGATTCGCGCACGGCACCGGAGGTGTCCACCGGGTCAATGACAAATACCACATCCGGCAATACTTTCATATCGCGGATACCGCCCAACAGTTTTTGCAAGCGCTGCATTTCTTTGGTTAAGCGGCTGGCTTCTTTTTTGGAAATGGCTTTAAACACGCCGGAAGCTTCCCATTTTTCCAATTCGTTCAAGCGTTCAACGGATTTCTTGACGGTTTGGAAGTTGGTAAGCGTACCGCCGAGCCATTTTTCGTGGATGCAATAAGCACCGCAGCGGGCGGCTTCGGCTTGGATGGCTTCTTGGGCTTGTTTTTTGGTACCGACGAACAAAAATTTAGCGCCTTTTTTGCTTTCTTCTTTGATGAAAGCGCAGGCTTTTTTAAGTTCTTTGGCGGTTTTTTGCAAGTCTAAAATGTGTACGCCGTTTCTTTCTCCAAAGATAAAGCGTCCCATTTTGGGGTTCCAGCGGGAAGTTTGGTGGCCGAAATGCACACCGGCTTCCAGCATGGCTTTCATAGATACGTTGCTCATTATTATTCTCCTGTGGCCGCTGCCTAAATTAGGGCATAACCCCCGGTGGCATTGGCCTGGGTGTCGTCGGGACAGGCTTTGATTTACAAACTTTTTTCGCTCTCCCGCTCAAATTACACCTATGACTATTATAGCATATAACAGAAATCCGCGCCTAGCGGGCTTTGGCTTTTGCCGCCACAAAACTGACCGACAGCCCCGCACAAGCCATTATAAAGAAAGCCACGCGCATATTGCTGGCCTGCGAAATAAAGCCGATTAAAGGCGGTGTAAACAAAAAACCGAAGAAGCCAATAGTAGAAACCGTAGCCACAGCCATACTGGGCGGCATACGGGTAGTTTTGCCCGCTAAACTATAACACAGCGGCACAATGGACGAAAACCCAAGCCCCACCAAAAAGAACCCGGCAACCGCCGTATAAAAGGAGGGGAAAACTACGGATAAGACAAAGCCGATAAATAGAATAACGCCGCTTCCTTTAATCACTTGCGAGGACCCGAAACGGGTGGCAAAGAAATCAGCCGAAAAACGCCCGATTGTCATAGCCGTCATACAGGCTATATACCCGGCGCGGATTAAATTGTCCGCCGGATGCACTACCTGCATAAAATACACACTGCTCCAATCGTACATAGTGCCCTCGCAGGACATAGAACAGAAGGCCATTATCCCCAAAAGCGCAATATATAAGGAAGGTTTTACAAAAGTTTTTTGGCGGACATCTCCCACCTTTATTTTGCGGTCGCGCGGCAACATAGAGGCATACATAGACAACAAAATAACAAGGCAGACAAAGAACGTCATCAAAAAATGTTCCTGCGTGGAAATACTGTGTGCGGCCATCCACGCGCCCAAAAGACCGCCGACCACTCCGGCTAAACTCCACATCCCGTGGAAGGATGCCATAATGCTGCGGTTGTAGAGTTTTTCCACCCCTACACCCTGCGTATTAACGGAGATATTGGAAAGGTTGGACGTTATCCCAAAGAAAAACAGTGCGGCCATTAACTGGAACTTGCTGGTTACAAAGCCCAATAATACCAAGGCCAACGGGTAAATGACGGAAGCGATTGTCAACATTTTGCGGCTGCCGAAACGGTTGACGAGCCAGCCGGAAAGCATCATAGCGGACAGTTGCCCTGCGGGAATTAAAAACAACACTCCGCCCAATTGTGCATCAGACAAAGATAACGCAGATTTAACATCAGGGATACGGCTTGCCCAACTGGAAAAAACAATCCCGTGAATAAAGAAAAAAGAAGAGGCCGCTAAACGGTAAAACCGTTGGGTCCGGTGCGGAAGAGATACAGATGACATATATATAATTTATCTTTTTAAAGCGTTTTAAAAATAACTGTTTTCCGGCCTGGCCGGTGGTTCTTTGTACCCAAAGAAAAACCGCGGACGTTATGCGCCCGCGGCCTTTCAAAAAATGATTAGAAGCGGCCGTTTACCAATACCATCGCCGGGAACCAGCCGTTTTCGGCAATATTCAAAATCCCAACCTGTAAGCCTTCAATGGTGCGCGCATAGTTTACAAACCCTATTTGCGCGCCGTGGATGTATTCGGCCTGGTTAAACAGCCCGAACTGCAAGCCGGAAATCTCCCGGTTGGACATATTTACAAAACCAAATTGTGCCCCTGCGATATTTTCCGCCTTTGCCAGCAACCCAAATTGCGCACCGTACACATCGTTAGCCAGGTTGATAATCCAAGCGAAACTGACCCCTTTCAATTCATATTCCGTTTGCGCAAAAATCAGGTCAAGTTGCACCCCGGATAGAGTTTCGGTTTTTGAACCGATACCCAAATCAATACCTGTGATGTCGTGTATGTTATCCGGGCTGGCGATAGCCGTTTTGTCCCAAAGGGATAATTTAAAAATGCCCGGCTCGGCGGCGGCAGGCCACGCGGCAAATAGCGCCAAGGCCAAAATTAAAAGTTTCTTCATAGAAAATTCTCCTTTATAGTAAGTCTTGCATAATAATTATTTTAGCAATTTATAACCTGGTTTTTCAGTTTAAATTTTAGGCAAAAATTGTACAATATTTTAAGAGGTATTTTTACTATGCAGATAAACCTGGCTTCTTTTAACCCGTTGGCGGCAGATATTACTTTTAACGCCAAATCCATTATAGATTTGCTCCGTGCTCCCGCTCCCAAGGCGGACTTGCTCGTCTTGCCCGAGGCGGCCTTGTGCGGCTGTCCGCTCTTTGATTTGTTTGACGATAAACGTTTGCTCTCGCAAGCGGCTCCGGCACTTAAAAACATTGCCAAGGAAACAAAAGATACTGCGGTTGTTTTCGGCTTAGCGGAGCGCGTAAATAAAGAATCCGCCACTGCGCTTGCCTTTATATATAAAGGTAAAGTTACCAAAATTTACGATTGCGAAACGGTTGATTTCAAAGGCCTTCATCTGCAACTGGTGTTAGGTATGCCTGATGATAAAAATTTTTCGCCTGACCCGGATGCCGATATAGTGCTGTTTTTAATGGCCAGGCCCTATTTAAAAGGAAATCTTGCACCGCGATTAGAATCTCTTAAAAAATACGCCAAAAAGCACGCCCAGCCCGCCTTGATGTGTAACTTGTTAGGCGGCGGGGACGGTATGATTTTTGACGGACTGACCGCCGCGGCGGACAAAAAGGGCAACCTGGTACTGTTGGGGGAACCCTTTAAAGAGCAGGTTCTTACCTACGATACCGAAGCCGCATATAAGCCCGTATCTTACGAAATGCCTTGGCAAGAGGAACTCATTAATGCTTTGGCGTTTGGATTGCGCGATTATGTGCATAAAAGCGGGTTGGACAAGGTCGTGTTTGGCCTTAGCGGCGGAATTGACTCCGCCTTTACGGCGGCGTTGGCGGCCAAGGCTTTGGGCGGGGAGAGCGTGTATTGCGTTTCTTTGCCGTCCTATTGTACAAGTGATTTAAGCAAAAGTTTGGCGGGCCAGTTGGCAAGGTCGCTTGGGGTGAATTTGGAAGAAATCGGCGTAATGCCCGGCCTGACGGCATTAAAAGAATCTTTTGCGCATATTGTTTCTCATCCCAAAGATGCCACAGAACAGGAACTGCAATCCCGCCTGCGCACGACTATTTTGGGGGCACTGGCTACGGAATATAATGCTATGCTTCTATCCACGGACGACAAAAGCGAATCGGCGGTAGGGGCATTTATTCTCTATGGCGATGCAGGCGGTGCGCTCCGGCCGATTGGTGATTTGTATAAGAGTGAAATCTATGAACTTGCCGCCTATTTAAACCAAACGCAGGAGGTTATCCCGCAGGGCATTATTGAGCGTGCGCCCACGTCCGAACTGCGCCCCAACCAAAAGGACGAGGACCAACTCCCGCCCTATGCGGCGTTGGATAAAATTTTGCGTTTGTATTTTGAAGAACAATTAGCGGCGGCGGAAATTGCCAAAAAGTGCCATACGAAACTGGAAACCGTAATAGATGTTTTAACGCGCATTAACGCGGCGGAATTAAAACGCAGCCAGACGGCTCCCGCATTAGAGGTTAGCGCGCACCCGCTTAACGGTGTGCGTTGGCCTGTCATTAAAAAAATTAACTTATAATATGAAACGCTTGTTTGTACTGTTTGCTTTATTTGCCTTATCTGTATCCGTAATGGCGGACCCGATGCTTTTGGGACCGACAAATTTACGCATTAGCGACGACGGCGACTTTTCCGCCGCACCCAAGGCACAAAAGGCTGAGGACCCCTTTGATAATTTTTGGGCTTACCGCCTTTATCCGCCCCTTAAAAACCTGAAAGGAAAAGGTGTAAAGGTGGCGGTGGCGGACAGTGGGATAGTCTCGCACGCAGAATTTAACGGCAAGCACATTATGGGGCAGGATTTTACAATGTCCGGCTCGTTTACCGATATTAAAAATCACGGAACGGGCGTAGCCGGCATAATCGGTGCACGTGGTGTGCAGTTTACGGGCATCGCTCCGCAGGCTTCTCTCGTGGTTTATAAGATTGACGACGGCAGCCGCTTAATCGGCCCGCAGGCGGTAACCTCCGCCATAAACACCTTGCTTACTTATAACGAGGAACACCCGGACGATAAAATAACCGTTTTAAATTTAAGTTATGGTGTATCCGCGGGCGGTTCTATTCCCCTTACAAACGCGATTAACAAAGCGCACGATTCCGGCGTAACTATTGTGTGCCCGGCGGGAAATTATCCGTTCCCCGGAGTGTTTTACCCGGGCAAACTTTCTACGGTGATTGCGGTGAGCGCCTTGTCCGCAGACGGAAAAAACATTTATCCCCAATCGTCTTACGGCCCCGAGGTTGATTTTATTGCGCCAGGCGATAAGGTTTTTACCGCCGCGGCTGACGGAGACTATACCTTAATGAGCGGAACCTCCGCCGCGGCCGGATTTGTCAGCGGTGCGGCTGCCCTAGCCGTGGAAGGCCTTAAAAAGAAACTGGGCCGCTATCCAACTGAACAAGAAGTAAAAGATTCCTTAAAAAAAGCCGCTGTTAAAATTCCGGGTTTGCCCGATATTGCCCAAGGCAACGGGATGATTGATATCCGCAAGTTGGAAAAGCAGTTTAGTGTAACCAAATGACGCAAGCAAAGCAAACCAAAAGACCGCGCAAAATAATCCGCAGACAACTGTTCAGTTTGGCCAGTCCCATTTTTATTGAAACGCTCCTTATTATGTTCACGGGCGCGACGGACGTTTTTATGCTCAGCCGTTACTCCGACGAAACCGTAGCCGCCGGGGGCGTGGTCAACCAACTGTTAAACCTTGTATTTATTTTGTACGGCATTACCACCTTGGGCACGTCCGTATTGTGTTCACAATATTTGGGGGCCAAACAAAAAAAGAACGTGGCGCAGGTGATTGGCATTTCCCTGTTGGTAAACCTGATTATGGGGGGGATTGTCAGCGTGGGGCTGTGGGTGTTTGCCGCCCCGTCCTTAAAGTTAATGGGGCTAGACGACAATTTGGTAGGATATGGCGTATCTTATATGACGCTTGTCGGCGGGTTTTCGTTTTTGCAGTCGCTAGCGATGACCCTTTCCGCCATTTTGCGCAGCCACAACAAAGCCTATTACCCGATGTTTGTTACGCTCCTTATCAATATTATTAATGTCGTTGGTAACTATTTTTTGATTTTCGGAAACTTTGGGGCACCGCGTTTGGGAATTACCGGGGCGGGTATTTCCACGGTTATCAGCCGCACGGTAGCTGTTATCTTGCTGACGTACTTACTGTTTTGCAAGGTGGCGCCTGTGCCGCCCTTAAAATATTTTAAACCGTTCCCGTGGGATAAAATTAAAAATTTGCTCTTGGTCGGTTTGCCCGCGGCGGGGGAACAGGTATCCTATAATTTATCCCAAGTCGTGATTACTTATTTATCCGTAATGATGGGTAATGCGGCCCTGACAGCCAGAACATATGCGATGAGTATTGTGATGTTTTCGTATGTGTTTTCCCTGGCAATCGGCAACGGCGCGGCAATTGCTATCGGGCATTTGGTAGGCGCGGATAAGGGAAATGCCGCTTTTTCACTTGAAAAATATTCTATCCGCCTTGCACTGTGGGTTACAGTGTTCGTGTCCGTTTTGACGGCCTTGGCGGGTACGGATATTTTTAAATTGCTTTCTTCCAATCCGGAGGTTATCCGCCTGGGGGCAATGGTATTATATATTGATGTAGTGCTGGAAATTGGCAGAGCGGTTAATATTACCTCTGTGGATTCCCTGATAGCCGCGGGCGATGTGATGTACCCGTTTGTTACAGGCATTATTGTAATGTGGTTGGTGGCTACGCTTCTCTCCTATGTGCTTGGCATTTGGTGGGGCTGGGGGCTTAACGGTATTTGGCTGGCGATGGCACTGGACGAAAATATCCGCGCCGTAATATTTGAACGCCGTTGGAAGAGCCGCAAGTGGATGAGTAAAGGTTTTACTCGGTAGGCGTGCTTTTTGCTAAAATATATATATGAGCGAAAATTCCTTTTATCAAGAATATGATGTTCCGCAGGACTTGCAGTTTAAAACTGCCGATATTTTGCGTATGGGCGGGTTGGATTGCACCGCACAGTTAAGCACAAAATATTTTGAGGATGTTTTTTCCGCTCCCAATAAAATTACCAAAGTGGCGGTGTCGCTTTCGTTTTCGGTAGCCTCCAAGGAAATATTGGTTCGCGGCTCCGTAAAGGGGGAAAGACTTATCCAATGCGCCCGCTGTTTAAAGATGAGCACACAGCCGTTTGCCGAAGAATTTATAGAAACATATAGCACCAAGCAAGAAATAATTGATATAATATCAGTTGTACGGCAAACGCTGGCATTGACGGAGGATATCCGTTTTCTGTGCAGCCCCGATTGTAAAGGGCTGTGCCCAACGTGCGGACGGGATTTGAACGACGGTCCGTGCGGTTGTAAACCAGCAAATTTGTCTCCTTTCGCAGCATTGAAAGGAAAATTTAAGTAACAATTCTTTTGAATTTTACTAATAAGTAACAGGAGTATTACCAATGCCCAATCCAAAGAAAAAACACACTCGTTCCCGCCGGGATATGAGAAGATCCCACAATTCCGGAGTAGAATTGCCGCAGTTAGTGGCCTGCCCGAATTGCAAATCTCCCCGGCTGCCGCACAATGTCTGCCCGACTTGCGGGTTCTATAAGGACAGAGTGGTAGTGGCCCAAAAAACCAAAGCCGAAGAGCCCGAAGCCAAATAACGGTCCGTTATGAAAATAGCCCTGGACGCATTAGGCGGAGATTACGGCGCAAAGCCCAACGTATTGGGTGCTTTGAAAGCCGCCAAGAAACTGAATGTTGAGGTTATCTTGGTGGGGGACGAAGTTGTCTTGCGCCGTGAACTCAAAGCGTTAGGTTATTCGGACGTTCCGAACAATATCTCTATCGTCCACGCGCCTAACACTATTGATATGGGCGCAGAACCGGCCAAAGAGTGCCGCCAGAAAAAAGACGCCAGCATTGTCGTTTGTGCCAATTTGGTTCACAAAGGGGTTGCTGACGCTTTTGTTTCTGCCGGGCACTCCGGCGCGGCTATGGTGGCGGCCCTGTTCGGTATGGGGCGCATTAAGGGCGTACAACGCCCGGCGATTGCTACCCCGATGCCTACTTATAAGGGTGTAAGCCTGCTTTTGGACGGCGGTGCCAATGCCGATTGCAAGCCGATTCATTTACTGCAATTTGCGGTAATGGGTTCGGCCTATATGCAAAAAGTCTTTGATATCCCCGCTCCGTCGGTTGGGGTATTGTCTATCGGCGAAGAGGAAACCAAAGGCAACTTTTTGGTCAAACACACCATTCCGCATATGCGCGAAATCGGTGTGAACTTTAAAGGTACTGTGGAAGGCCGCGACGTAAACACCGGCGATACAGATGTTATCGTCTGCGACGGCTTTGTGGGAAACATTGTTTTAAAAATGGCCGAAGGCTTGGCGAAAACAATGATTAATATGATTAAACGCGAAGTCAAAAAGCGTCCGCTTGCCTTATTAGGCGCGCTTTTGTCAAAGGGTGCGTTTAAAGCCGTAAAGGACCACACTAACCCCGATTGTTACGGCGGTGCTCCGCTAGTAGGGGTAAACGGCGTGGCGATTATTTCCCACGGAAAATCCAATGATTTTGCCATTTTTAATGCCATTAAAACGGCCAAACGTTTGGTGGAAAAAGATTTTATCGGTGATATTGCGGCTAAAATGAGCGCGTTGAAACCGACTTTTGATGAAATTGAAAAAGAAATTCATCAGGAGGAAAAATAATGGCGGATTTTAAAGGTAAAAATGTGATGATTACCGGCGCTACGCGCGGTATTGGCCTGGCCTTGGCGGAAGAATTTGCCAAAGCGGGGGCTAATTTAGCCGTGTGCGGTACGCGCGAAGATGCGCTTGCCCAGGCTGCCAAAACATTGGAGGCTTACGGCGCAAAAGTCTATACGCAAAAGGTAAATGTAGCGGACGCAAAAGATTGTGATTCTTTTGTAGAAAATGCCGTAAAAGCCTTGGGCGGTTTAGACGTGCTGGTAAACAATGCGGGCATTACCAAAGATAACCTGACTGTTCGTATGAGCGAACAGGATTGGGATGACGTAATTGCCGTCAATTTGAAAGGGACATTTTTAATGTCCAAGGCCGCTTTGAAGGTAATGTTCAAAAAAAGAAGCGGCAATATTGTAAACATTTCTTCCGTAGTGGGGGAAATGGGCAATCCCGGCCAGGCCAATTATGTGGCCAGTAAGGCGGGCATTATCGGTTTAACGAAGACGTTGGCTAAGGAATTCGGTTCCCGCCACGTCCGTGTAAATGCGGTGGCTCCCGGGTTTGTTCAAACGGCTATGACGGACGCTTTGCCCGAAGATGTAAAAAACAAAGCGTTGGAGGCCGTACCGCTTAAAAGATTTGCTACGACGCAAGATATCGCCAAAGCAGTAATGTTTTTGGCCAGCGAAGACGCTTCGTATATTACGGGGCACGTTCTCGCCGTCAATGGCGGGCTTTATATTTAATTAATTAGTAACAAGGGGAAGCCCCTTTAAAAAAACCGGAGGACTAAAATGTCTGTAGAAAATGTGCAAGAAAGAGTAAAAAATATCATCGTGGAACAGTTGGGTGTTGAAGCCGACCAGGTGAAACCGGAAGCGCAGTTTGTAAATGACTTGGGCGCTGATTCCTTGGATACTGTTGAACTTATTATGGCTTTGGAAGAAGAATTTGATATTGAAATTCCTGATGAAAAAGCCGAAAAAATCAAAACCGTTGGCGAAGCGATTGACTATATTCAGCAAAACGCCAATAAATAATTGTGTACACGGATATAGAGCATATCATTGGATATTGCTTTAAAGATAAGGCCGTTTTAAAGGAAGCACTCACTCATAAGTCTTACGCCGGGGAGCACCGTAGCGTTAAACATAACGAACGCTTGGAGTTCCTGGGGGACAGTATCTTGGGCGCCATTGTTGCAGATTATATTTACAACAAATGTCCGCACGTAGAAGAGGGAGTGCTTTCTAAAATTAAGTCTAACTTAGTTTCCAGACGCAACCTGTATCTTTGGGGCAAACAACTGGACCTGGGCCGCTATATGAGCCTGGGCCGCGGTGAATTAGCTACCGGCGGCAGAGAACGCGACAGCATCATCTCCAACGCGGTGGAAGCCGTTTTAGGCGCTGTTTATATTGACGGCGGCTATCCGGCCGCGGAGTCGGTTATCCTTCCGTGGGTAAAAACGCAGGAACTCACGCAGGACGAAAAAGATTTCAAAAGTTTATTGCAAGAATACTTGCAAAAATCCGGGCCGCATACGCCCGAGTACGAAGTTATCCAAACAGTCGGCCCCGAGCACAACAAGGTGTTTACTGTGCGCGTGAGCCTGGACGGAAAAGCCCTGGGGGTGGGCAAAGGCCATAACAAAAAACTGGCCGAACAAGCCGCCGCGCAGGACGCTTTTTCTCACCTGAAAAAATAAACGGAGAAGAGGATGTTCCCGGGTAAAAAAAAGAACACAACCATCGTTTCTGCACCGACGGAGCGGAAGGTGCCGCAGGCACTGTCCCAAGCAGCCGGTAAGCCTTGGCTTATTTTGGCGGTAATCGCGGCGTTGCCCCTTGTGTTACTTTTGGCCTTTACCTTTAAAAGCGGATATACACCCTCTTCCAAGGGCGGAAAATTTGATAAAATCGTTTCCGTCAAAACCTCTGCCGAACTGGCGGACGAGGCCACTGCCGCTTTGCAAAAGAACGACTATCAAACCTTCTCCGATATTCTGCAAAATAAAATCAAAAACGATATAAATATTGTCAACAGCAAGGGCGACCCCCTTATCGTAATGGCGGCCACCTTTGGCAATTTACAGGCAGTACAAGATTTGGTGTTAGCCGGCGCGGATGTGAATAAACCCAATTCCTTTTCCAAGGATACGGCTCTTCTGCGCAGTTTGTATGGCAATTTCCCGGATATTACGCGCTTTTTGGTTTATTCCGGCGCGGACATCAATGCGAAGAATAACTATAACCACTCTCCTATGTATTTGGCCTTGGAAAAACGCCAGGGCGAGTTTATTGACTTATTTCTTTCCAGCGGTGTGAGGGAGGGGCTAAATAGCGATTATTTGTTCCGCGCTTGTGCCACCAAAAACGCAATGGGCGTATTGGCAATGCTCAAAGGCGGGGTGGACCCGAACGTAAAGAACGAGAAAGGCAATACGCCTCTGATTATTTCGGCTTCGCTTGGCGACGTGCCGAGTGTACGCTCGTTAATGGCTTACCGTGCCGACGTAAACGCCGCCAATAATGACGGGAACACCGCGCTCATTTACGCGGCCCGTTACAATCACCCGGACACAATCCGCGAACTGTTAAAACCGCAGACAATGCAAACCCCCATAGATGTAAATATGCAGAATAAATTGGGGCAAACCGCGCTTTATTGGGGAGCATCCAAGGGGTTTGAAGATGTTGTCCGCCGTTTGTTAGCCGCAGATGCCGATCCTACCTTGGCCGATAACAGCGGATTAGTGCCGTATATTGCCGCACAGAAAAACGGACGCGGACAGATTTTGAAATGGTTTAATAAAGATTTGCGCGAAGTTAAAAACAGCGTAATTGACGAAGACAATAAGACCTTAATGGCGCAGGCCAAGGCCGAGGGGCGCGAACTGCCGGACCCGAACGTGGCCCCGGCAGAAAAACCGCTGACGGATGACGATATTTTTACAGCCGCCGCACAGGGAGATTTAGATTTAGCCAAACGTGTGTTGGATATGAATAAAGCCGTTGTGTTTAATAAAAACAAAGCGGGCTTTACACCCTTGCATATTGCCGTAGAAAACGGACGCACGGAATTGGTAGATTTCCTGATTACCAAAGGCGGACTCTTGTTTGAGGCCTCTCCCAAGGGAAATATTTTGCATTTGGCAGTTTTGTCTCAAAATATTGATATGTTAAAGCATTTGGTGCTCCTCTCCCGCCGCGAGGGCCGCTTGGCGATGATGCTTGAATATAAGGCCGTGCCAGCTGGCTACAAACAGGCTATGACGCCCTTGGCCTTTGCCGCGATAGCCTGTAACAAAGAGATTTACAACTATTTGGTCTCGGTGGGGGCTAAGCCGGGCAATTTAACGACTACGCCCAATATGCTTGGCTATGTAACGCCTGCTGATTTAATGGCCCAATGTAAGGCCAAAATAACGCAAGCCAAACAACTTACGCCCGCACCGCAGGCAAAGCAGCCTGCCAAAAAGGCGGCCGCCCAATCCCGCCGCCGCAGATAGTTTTTTAAGTGGCTAAATTTTGACAACTCCCCGGGAAATACCCCGGGAGTTCTTTTTTGTATCTAGCAAACCACCGGCTAGGCCGGGGGATAGTGATTGGGGGATGTGCCCAGGTGCTTTATAAAGAGGCTCAAACAATATTCATACTTTTTGTACCGACAAAAAGTATGACAAAAAACTCCCCGTCCAAAGC
>UQJU01000030.1 GCA_900541355.1 Candidatus Avelusimicrobium fimicolum
CCCGCCTGTCGGCGGGTTTTTTGTTTTATATTCGTATGCCTATCGTTGACGGCAATTAGGGGGGAAAATGCCCCCACAGATGTAAGCCCGGGGGGTTGGTTTGTCCCAGGTTTGTTAGGTTGCTTGCCTTGGCATCTTTTCAAGAAAACTAATTTTTCTTTTTATTATTTTGCATTGTCCCGTTAAACCTTCCTAAAATGCGTTTATTTTGTTTGTTGAGTGCGAGAAGGGGTCGTGTCAGTAAAACGACGAAAACACTTATGTGTGGGCTTTGAGCGGTTCTTTTGTAATGATTATATGCGCGACGAGGAAAGTTTTGCTTGGGCTTGTTTATGCTGCTGCTACGCCTTTCGTTTTGCTCAAACTCGCATAAGGCTGCGGCTTTCAATCCCTAACGCGGACAAAGCAGTTTGCCCGCGTTAGGGCACAAAAAACCACCCTTTCGGGTGGTTTCTAAATGGTGCCCAGTATAGGGATTGAACCTATGACCTTTCCCATGTCAAGGGAACGCGCTACCGCTGCGCCAACTGGGCTTAAATTCGTTACGGTTTTACTGCCTTGCCTAGTGAGCGCGTTCCCTTATAGCGGGAACGGTCTTATGGGATTAGCGCTGCGCCAACTGGGCATAAATCTGTTTGACTACTTATTTATTATACAAAATAACCCGCCCTAAATAAAGAAAATCCTTGTGTTTCCGTCGGGAAAGGTTAAAGCCGCAAGGACTTCTGCCAGCAAGGCCAAAGCAACAAAGAAAGAGTTTCTTGTTTGGGCGGTTTTGCGCGGAACGAATTTTTTATTTCTTCTTGGTGGTACGGTCTTTAAAAATATGTGCATCTACCAAGCGTTTGAAAATTTTTCCGCGCTGTTCAAAATCCTTAAATTGGTCAAAACTGGAACACGCGGGCGACAGCAGTACAATGTCTCCTTTTGCCGCACCGGCCATAGCCATTTCTACCGCCTTTTCCAAAGAGCCGCAGCGCATCAGCGGAAAGGCCCCGTGCAACTCCCGTTCAATTTTATCCATTGCTTCGCCGATTATCAGTACGCGCTTGCAATAATCTTTTAAATATGGGAGTAATACCTCGTAAGAGGCCCCCTTATCTCGCCCGCCTAAAATCAGCCACAGATTTTGTGTTTTTTCAAAACTTTTAAGGGCTGTAATGGTGGAATCCAAATTGGTGGCCTTGGAATCGTTCACATACACCACTCCGCGGTGGTACGCAAATTGTTCAATGCGGTGCTCCATGGCTTCAAACTTATCAAATACCGTTTGAATTGTTGTTGCGGACACGCCGGCAGACAAAGCCATTAACGCGGCTGCCATTGCATTTTCCACATTGTGAATCCCTTTTAAATGCGGGGGGCGGATTTGGTGTCCCTCGCTGAAAATCAGTTCATCTCCGTCAAAAAACACGTCCGTTTTGAGCAAATGTTTGGGATGTGTGGAAAATGCCAACACCTTGGATTTGGCTTTTTCCACCAATTCCACACAAACGGTATCGGCGCCGTTTACCACCAACACGTCGGCGGTGCGTTGGTTTTTAAACACCTTGGCCTTGGCTTTGATGTAGTTCTTCATCCCGCCGTGGTGGTCCAAATGGTCTGGTGTTACGTTTAAAATGCAGGCAAAATTCGGGCGGAAATAGGTGCTGTCCTCCAATTGGTAACTGGATACTTCAATTACTACATCATCACCTTTTTTTACTTGTCCCGCGCAGAGCGAAACCGGGCTGCCGATATTGCCGCAGACAAAAACTTGGCGTCCTTTATTTTCGCGTTGGGCTTGCAGTTTTAAAATTTCGCCCAGCAATGCGGTCGTGGTTGTTTTTCCGTTTGTGCCTGTTACCGCAAAGACACGCACCCCCTTGGGCATAAAGGCAAGTGCGGTTTCCAGTTCGCTAAATACGGGAATGCCCAGTTTTTTGGCTTCCAACAAAGCGGGAGATTTAGGAAAAATGCCTGGGCTTTTTATCCAAAAATTACATTGAAAGAGGTCTGATGAGTGCCCGCCTGTTTCTACGCGCACCCCTTTGGGAAGCGCAAAAGCCTCCGCGTGTGCCATAGGGGCATCCTCGCTGATGAGTACGTCAAAGCCGTTTTTCGCAAGCAAGGTGGCCACGGCGCGCCCGCTTTTTCCCAAGCCTAAAACACCCGCGCGGTTGCCGGATAATTTTTCTCTCTTAAACATTTCTTTTTCTCCCGTGCAAAAAGGCGCGGACGGTTTCCTGGTCGGAAAAGTGATTTTTTTTCGTGCCGATAATTTGGTAATCCTCGTGCCCTTTCCCTGCAATAATTACGATATCATTTTTTTGTGCAGATGATAATGCCCGGCGGATAGCCTCGGCGCGGTCAGGCACCAATTCGTAATTGCTGGCTCCTTTCATTCCTTGCAAAATATCGTTAAAAATTTTTTTCGGTTCTTCACAACGCGGGTTGTCGTTCGTTAAAAAAACATAATCTGCGCGCGTGCAAGCCGTATGCCCCATTAACGGACGCTTGGTGCGGTCCCGCTGGCCTCCACAGCCAAAGACGACAACCGTGCGGCCTTTTTTAAAAGGGGCCACCGTATCCAACGCACGGTTTAATGATTCATCCGTATAGGCAAAATCTACAAAGGTAAAAAAGTCTTGGCCTTCGTCTATGCGCTCCATACGGCCCGGCACACCGGGCAAGGCGGCAAGGCCTAGTCTAATGGTTTCCTCGTCTATCCCATTGGCGCGGGCCGCCGCGTAAGCGGCCAAGGCGTTATACACATTGTGCCGCCCTAATAAGTGGATTTTCAGAGGGGCCCCATTTACATAAAACGAGGTTCCCTCCAAACCTTCGCAAATGTCCGTGGCCTTCAAGTCGGCTTCTTTTTTCAGACCGAACGTAATCACATTCACGCGGCCCTTTAATAAATTTATCAAGCGTTCGCTATATGGGTCATCCGCGTTAATGATAGCGGTGCGGTTTGGTTTGGGATTGGCGGGGTCAGCCAAGTTTTCAAACAGTTTTTGCTTGGCTAAAAAATAATTTTCAAAGGTGTGGTGATAGTCCAAATGGTCGCGCTGTAAATTGGTAAAAACAGCCGTATCGTACCAAATGTGCTTAACGCGCTGTTGGTCCAATGCGTGGGAGGAGACCTCCATTACCACATTTTGGCACCCGGCCTCTTTCATTTGCGCGAGCAGGTTAAAAAGGGGAATAGCCGCCGGTGTCGTGTTGGGGGCCGCGCAAAGCACTTTTCCGTCCATACGGTAGTTAACAGTACCCAGTACGCCCACTTTTCGCCCGGCACAAGTTAAAATAGATTCCAGCAAATACGCAATAGACGTCTTGCCCTTGGTCCCTGTAATGCCAATCATTTGCATTTCATTTGACGGCTTTCCGTAAAATTCATAGGCGGCATCCGCCATATCGCGGTCAATATCCGCAGATTGCAAATAAGGGGCAGGGCAATGTTCCGGCCGGGGTTGGGCGGATACTACCATTACGGCACCCCGGCGGACGGCCTCATTAATAAACTGGTTACCGTCTGCATTGGCGCCTTTTAAGGCAAAAAAAATGCTCCCCGGGTGAACCTCTTGCGAACGGAACGTAAGCCCGGTGATGTGCAAGCCTAATCGGGTGGCTTCTGATAATACAATGCTGGACATATAAGATATGGTATCAAATTGCTAGAATATAGAAAATGAAAAAAACGCCCCGCTATTTTGAATCTTTATACATCCGTTACAACAAACGCAGTTTGTGTAACCCCGACCCGCTGCAATTTTTGTATGATTATCCCGCCGTGCGCGAGCGGGAAATTGCCGCGTTGGTGGCGGCTTGTTTTGCATATGGGAACGTCAAGCAGATTATTAAAACGGTAAGTTGGGTGTTAAACGCGGCAGGCCCTTCCCCGAGGAAGTTTGCGTTGTCTGCCACTCCCGATAAACTGGCCCGTATTTTTAAGGGCTTTAAATACCGTTTTACTGCGGAGCAAGAAATTATTTCCTTTTGGCTGGCTGTTAAAACTATTTTGCAGAAATATGGTTCGCTGGAAGATTGTTTTTTGGCTTATTATACCCCGGCGGACGAAACGGTACTCCCCGCGTTAAAAGGTTTCGCGCGGGAACTGCGCCGCGGGCGCGACTTGCACTCCTTGGTGCCGGACCCGGATAAAAAAAGTGCGTTAAAACGATTAAATTTATTTTTGCGTTGGATGGTGCGCAAGGATGAGGTGGACCCCGGAGGCTGGGCGAAAATAAGCCCCGCACAACTGCTTGTACCGCTAGACGTGCATATGCACCGCATCGCCCAAAAACTGGGCCTTACCAAGCGAAATGCGGCGGATATTACCGCCGTGTTGGAAATTTCCGCCGCGCTCAAAAAGTATTGCCCGCACGACCCTATCAAATACGATTTTTGCTTAACGCGCTTTGGCATTCGCGACGATATGAGTTATGACGATTTGTGAGCGGGCTTGCCAAATAATTTTTCCAACTCGGCCGCCATTAAGGCCAAGTGGCTTTTAATTTGCGGCTGTTTGCTTTCTAACAGAGGCAGCAAGGTGGCGCGTACCCAGTTGCGCGTGTAAACATCATCAAAATTCGTTTGGTCCGTAATGTGGGTAAGCCCATTATTTTGCAAATATTCTTCGGTTTCCTGCCGGGTGATGCACATCAGCGGACGGACGATTTCCACCCCTTTGGCAAGCGGCCGTTGTATGGGAATTCCCATTAACCCCTTGGCTTTTGTTCCCCGCAGTAAATTCAGCAAAATGGTTTCGGCCTGGTCGTCTAATTGGTGGCCGAGGGCCAGTTTGTTAGCACCCCATTTGCGCGCTACTTTGAGCAAAGCCGTATAGCGGGCTTTGCGCGCGCCGTGCTCTGGACTTAAATTAAATTGTTCTGCGGTTTGCCGTGCATTTACTTGGGTGGAGAAAAACTCAATGTCTAACTGCCCGCATAAATTGCGGCAAAAAAGTTCATCGGCTTTTGCCGCCGTGCCGCGTAAGCCGTGGTTGACGTGCACTGCCGCCAGAGAAAAATGTTTCTCCTTGGCCAGGTATTGTAAAAAATGAAGCAGACAAACAGAGTCCGCTCCACCGGAAAGGCCGACTAAAACGCTGTCCCCTCGGCTGATTAACCGTGAGGCAAAAGTACGCATTTTAGGGAGGACGGAAGCATTAAAACTCTTTTTTGTCATATAAAAAAGTATAATAAATAATAAGGCTAATGGGAAAATACTGATATGAAAAAAAGAATTTTAATTGTAGAAGACGAAGCAAGCATTATAGATTTGCTTACCTTGATTCTTGCGCGCGAAGGCTATGAAATCCACTCTTGCCAGACCGGGCGCGATGCTATTGCCACGATGAAGAAGGTCCACCCGCATTTGGTGATTTTGGACGTTATGCTGCCCGGGTTAGACGGGGCGAGCATTGTTAAAATTATGGGGGAAGACGAAGCCCTGTCCTCTACGCCCATAATTGTAACTTCGGCGCTTGTGGAATCGGAAAAAATGTTCTTGCCTTATCCGCAGGTAAAAGGTTTCTGCTCCAAGCCCTTCGTGCTGACGGAATTTATTGCCAAAGTAAAGCAGGCCTTGGGCGATTAAGTTTTGTACCAATAAAAAAGCCGTCCGTTAAAAAACGGGCGGCTTTTTTGTGCACCTAAATTTAGCGGGCAGAGCGGGTCCAGTAAGAATACTCCTTCCAAAAGTTTTCCAACAATTCATCTAAAAATAATTCTTTGCTCGTTTCCGTGCGGATGAGTTGCTTTAAACTTACTTCCGTTTTCTTGCGCGAAGCAGGCAACGGATTATTTAAGTGAATACCCGCACCGAGCAGTGCCCAGTCCTCTGTATCGGTGTGCAAGGCTTGCACCAACACCCCGGCAATTTTTTTCCATTTGTGCGCGTTTTTATCCCACGCCAGCACATCCCCTTCATTTGTGGCTTTGGCTTTAATTTCAAAAATAGCAGTTAAGGTATGTGCGATAACCCCGGCCATTTTTGCACCCAAAGAGGGAAAATCGTCTTCGGGTTTATTTGGGCGAAGCAGGAGCGTAAAATATACGCCTCCTTCGGCGGAGTAAAAAGGTTGTCCGTCGCGGCCGAAGGCTTCGGTTTGTTCGCACGCCAAAACGAGCGTGCCTTCTGGCTCGCCTTTTAGCGCGAGTTCGGCGGCCAAGGCCTGCGTGCTGTCCACGCGTTCCAGGCCGATTACTTTGGTAACGGATTGCAAAGGAAAAATTGTTTCTGCCATAAATATATTTTACCAATTTCCCTGCGCGAAAGAAAAAACAGTCCTTACTTTTTCTTGGAGGGTGATTTTACACTCATTTGGCGCAATTCATATAAACGGTCGCGCAGTTCGGCGGCCAGTTCAAAGTTAAGCGCCTCGGCGGCTTGCAGCATTTGCTGTTCAATATCTTTTTCCACCGATTTTAAGTTTTTAAGCGTGGGCGTCGGCAAGGTGTCGCTCAAAATACCAAATGCGCTGGATTTGGTTTGCTGTTCAAATTCCTTTAATTCCACTTCTGTTTTTTGGATAGTTTTGGGCGTAATATGATGCTCTTTATTGTACGCCTCTTGTAAGGCGCGTCGGCGGTTCATTTCGTTGAGGGCATATTTAATGGAATCTGTCTTGCGGTCCGCATATAAAACCACTTCGCCGTCTGCGTTGCGCGCGGCACGGCCAGAAATTTGAATAAGCGTCGTGGTGTTGCGTAAAAAGCCTTCGTTATCCGCGCCCAAAATCGCTACGAAGCCCACTTGCGGAATATCAATCCCTTCGCGCAACAGGTTAATCCCGACGAGTACGTCAAATTTTCCTTGGCGGAAATCTTTTAAAATTTCCACGCGGTCCAGGGCCTCAATATCGGAGTGCAAGTAGCGCGTTTTGATGTTTTTTTCGGTAAAATACGCGCTTAAATCTTCGGCAGTTTTTTTGGTAAGGGCCAAAACCAGCGTGCGTTCGCCGCGGGCTTTATGCTCATTAATTTTTTCTACCAAGTGGTCAATTTGTCCCGCCGTAGGGTGCATATATACTTTGGGGTCCAAAAGCCCTGTCGGACGGATGACCTGCTCCACAATGTTATTGCCGCAAACCGTCAGTTCATACGGGCCTGGCGTGGCGGATACAAAAATGGTAGAGGGAAGCAGTTTTTCAAATTCGTCAAATTTTAGCGGGCGGTTATCCAAGGCCGACGGCAAGCGGAAGCCGAAATCCACCAACATTTGTTTGCGCGCCCGGTCGCCGTTGAACATTCCGCGCACTTGCGGCAGGGAAACGTGTGATTCGTCCACCATCATCAAAAAATCGTCATATTTTTTAAAGTAATCCAGCAGACAAGCCGGGCGTTCGCCGGGTTTGCGCCCGTCAATATAGCGGGAATAGTTTTCAATACCGGGGCAGAAGCCGGCCTGTTGGAGCATTTCCAAATCGTATTCGGTGCGCTGTTTTAGGCGGTAGGCTTCCAATTCTTTGCCCATTTTTAACAGTTCCGCGTGGCGTAAGTCCAAGTCCCGGCGGATGTTATCAATCGCGCTTTGTGTATCCTCGTCCGTTGCCACAAAGTGCTTGGCCGGGTAAATCCAGGCCTCGTCTAATTCTGCCAAAACATTACCTGTAATGGGGTGAATTTCGTAAATATGCGCGATGGTTTTGCCCGCTATTTCCACGCGCAGGGCGTTTTGGCTGTATGGGGTCATAATGTCCGTAAACGGTCCGCGCATACGGAAATTGCCCGAAGTAAATTCCATTTCGTCGCGGTGGTACTGAATTTTAATCAAACGGCCCGATAGTTGGGAGCGGGTCATTTCCGCGCCCTTTTTTACATAAATGCGCATTTCCCTAAAACTATCCGGTGAGCCGATGTTGTAAATACACGAAACAGATGCTACCACAATAACATCTTTGCGGGTTAAAAGCGAGGTGGTGGCCTTTAAGCGCAGTTTATCAATATGTTCGTTGACGGCGGAGTCTTTTTCAATATAAGTGTCTGTTTGCGGGATATAGGCTTCGGGTTGGTAATAATCGTAATAAGAAATAAAGTATTCTACGGCGTTTTCGGGGAAGAATTGTTTAAACTCGCCGTATAACTGGGCGGCCAGCACTTTATTGGGCGACAAAATAAGCGTCGGGCGGTTTAGCCGCGTAATGACATTGGCCATTGTAAAGGTTTTGCCCGAGCCGGTTACGCCCAGCAGCGTTTGGCGCGTTTTGCCTGCCAAAATGTTGTTTGTCAAGGCATCAATGGCCTTGGGTTGGTCGCCCGCCGGCTTAAATTTAGAAACGAGTTTAAACTTGTCCATACAAGTATTGTACCTATTCTGGCAGACATAAAAAAGGGCGGCTGTTAAGCCGCCCGGAAAAAAGCAGATAATTGATTACGACGCGGAAGAAATGTCTCCTAAAAAGTGCGCATCTAACACACCGGGTAGCAGTTGGCCCACGCCGTCAATCATAAACTGCATAGCAATAGAACACAAAATCATACCCATAAAGCGGATGACAATCTGTGTGCCGTTGTGGCCGATTTTAGTAAACAAGTAACGCGAAGCCACCAACACCGCGCCTACGGCCGCCGCGCAGAGGAATAGCACGACAATCATCATAACAGCCATAGGGAACGAGTTGATTTTTTCGGCATACAACATGACCGTAGCGATAGAGCCGGGCCCGATAAAAAGCGGCATCCCGACGGGAACGACGATGTGGCTTAAACGGTCGCGTGCGCGGTCAAAGGTACTGCCTTGCGCAGGGGCGGCCTCCAAGCCGTTGCGTTCAAATTTAGATTTACCCTGTAACATACGCAAGCCTACGCCCAACAAAATAATAGAACCGGCCAAGCGGAAGGCGGGAATCGTAATACCGAACACGCTCAAAATTTTGCTGCCGAAGATAAAGAAAATCGTCAGCATAATGAAAATGGACAAGGCCATTAACAGTGCAACCGCACGTTGTACCTTCGGTTCGTCATTTTCCACGTGTTCCAGAAAAATCGGCATATTGCCGATGGGGTTCAAAATAGCCAGCGTAGCGATAAGCGCGTTTACCAGCAAACTCCAATCCATAGTGTGTTGTAAGCACTCCTTTTAAATGAAAATTGCCTGCCTAAAAGCAGACATTTTATCCTTAATAATAGTATATAAAATAAAGTGAACCCTCACAGCAGAAAGTTTATTTTGCGGGGGAAAAAAATAAATACTTTTCAAACAGGGCGGGAAATTGTTATAATAAATATACAAGATTTCGGGCAGTTGGCGCAGCGGTAGCGCGTTCGCCTCACACGCGAAAGGTCACAGGTTCAAATCCTGTACTGCCCACCATTTAGAAAATACCCCCAGTAAATGGGGGTATTTTTTTGCTGTTGTGGGCAGTAGCAACACCAACTGCTTGGTGTTGCGGCAGGATTTGAAAGGCGGAGCGATGTTTTGGTTTGAGGGGGAGCCCGAAAGGCCAAAACCGCGAGCCCGGCCTGCAAGAAAATCCCGTCAGGGATTTTACTGGAAGGCAAACGCTGTACTGTCCACCATTTAGAAAATACCCCCGGCAAATGGGGGTATTTTTATGCCGCTTGAAAATGAAAAATTTAAAAGGCGCTCTATGCAGGGCGCCTTTTACCTATCCAAAATAATAGTAAATTACGGAATAACGATTCGGCAATCAAAGCCCGTCATTTTGCCCCAAGTTTCCGCTTGGGCGGGAGCGCCCTCCCAAAGAAACATCCGTTTGTCTCCCGTTTTTGTAAAAGCAGGGTGAGCCGTTTCCCAAATATTGGGAAGCAGGGAAAATGTTTTGTCGGCATCTTTTTCGGCTATCAGTTCTACTACTAAGGGCTTTTCATTGGCAAAAAATTTCGGCAAAGAGGTGGGCATCGCCCAAGAAGTGTGTGCCATACCCCCATAATAAATAAACAACGCATCGGGGTTTTCTTGGCGGATTTTTTCCATTTGGGCCTGCATCGTCCGGGCGAAGCCTTTGTTCCTTGCCGCCAAACCGTTGACCGTGGAAATAATACCTTGCGCAGATTCCTTTTGCGCTACTACCGCATCTTCAATCGGATAAATTTCCACGCCTGCATCCGATAAGATAGAAAACATTTCTTTAAATTGCAGGGATTCATCATCCACTAGCCGAGCGTTTGGGGTCTCCTTTTCGGTAAAATTGATAGGGTTTTCCACTCCCTCGGCCCCACGTCTGTAATACTGGTACGGGAAAACGCTTTCCCCTTCTATTGGCTTTAAATAGGCGGCTTCGGAAAATACGACAATTTTCCGGTTTGGATGAAAGGCTTTAAATTCCTTTATCAGGTTGGCAAACTCAATCCGTGGCGGAAGATTTCCGTGAATCTCCCCGACAAAAGCCACATTGGTTTCGGACAGTTTTTTATAAAATCTAAAACCGATTTCTCTGTCCGTAATTTTCTGCAACAGATTTTTCCCCAAGTTGGGTTGCTGTTGTATCCAAGTAAATTTAAGCGTCAGATTTTTGCGAATCAAGGCTTCCGTATCGGTGGTTAAACCGCGCATATGTGCGTTCATTTTCGGCGGCAAATTAAAATTGGGCACCGTCGCCGCAGGGACATTTGTTTTTAAACTGTTTAAAAACTTTTGGTTTAATCTGTAAGTTTGCGCCCAGCCTTGGGAAGCCAACGAATATTTGCTGATATCCGCGCCTTTAATTCTGGGGTGGACTTTGGACGCAGGGGTTTTGATCCTTTTGACGAATTTCGCCCGTTGGGCGCGCACAGGAGCATTTAAAGAAAATAGCAAGGAAAGGCATAGTAAGATACCTGTTGTTTTTTGCATAAATGGCTCCTGTAAAGTATATCTTTCTTATATTATACAGAACTTCCAAAGCACTACAAGGGCCAAAAGGCCTAAACCACCTTAGGTCTTGGGTGCAGACGGGCGCGCGGTATGCTATACTAAAAAAAGAGGAATTTATGATTAAAGATTCGTTACAGCGTTTTACGCCTATTAATACCGTTTGTCTGATGATTCTTGCCGCTTCGGCGGCCACGTGGGTACTTGTCTATACCCGCGCAATGTTAATGCCGTTTATTATTGCGGTGTTTATTTATATGGTAGCCAGTACCTTGGCCGGGTGGCTCAAACAAAAATGGAACGTTCCCTACGGGCTGGGGCTGGGTATCAGCGGTACAGCCTTTTTGGCGGTTATTACGCTGACGGTACTTTTTATTTCCGGCTCTATTGAAAGTTTTGTAAACGGGGCTGATATATACACCGAGCGCCTAAATGATACGTTAGATTGGCTCCTGGTCCGTTCGCAGAAATATGGTATTAATTTAAATGCGCAGTTTTTGGCCGATACTGTGGCCAAACTGCCTGTGTTTACAATGGTTAAAAGCGTGGGCGGAACAGTCGTGTCCATTTTAACAAACCTAATGTTGATTATCTTGTTTGTTATCTTTTTGTTTATGGGCAAAGCCTCCGAAAACAAACCCGCGTTAGTGGGGTCTATCCAAAAACAAATTTCTTTTTATTTACTGATTAAAATCTTTGTTTCGATCTTGGCGGCGGGGTGCACTTGGATTGTGCTGGCGTCTATTAAAACGGAACTGGCCTCTATGCTTGCCGTGCTTACCTTTATTTTAAATTTTATTCCCAACATTGGGCCTTTTGTTTCTACGGTCTTGCCGTTGCCGGTGCTGTTTTTGCAATACGGGTTTGATTGGCATATTTTGCTGGCGCTTATTTTGCTGACGGCGGTGCATTTTGTAGTAGGGAATATTTTGGAAACTAAGTGGTTGGGAAAAGGTATGGATTTAGATCCCATTGTGGTAATTGCCTGCTTAATTTTTTGGGCGCTCGTGTGGGGGATAATGGGTGCGTTGCTTGCTGTGCCGATAACGGCTATGCTTAAAATGGTATTTGAAGAAAGCCCCGTAACCAAACCGTTAGCCGATATTTTAGGCGGAAAATACTCCTTTAAATAACTATGAAAAAAACTCCTTGGACCTATATCCCCTCGCTCTATTTAGCCGAGGGCTTGCCGTACATTATCATCAACACGGTTTCTACCGTGCTGTATGCCGATTTGGGTTTTTCCAACGACAAAATAGCCTTTTGGACAGGCTGGCTGTATCTGCCTTGGATACTCAAAATGTTTTGGAGCCCCTTGGTAGATGCCAAAAGCACCAAGCGCCGCTGGCTTTTGGGTGCACAAACCGTTTTGGCGGGACTTTTTTTGCTGTTGGCCGGCCTTACCGCGTGGGAGGCTTTCCGTTTTGCACAAGGGAACAGCAGTTTAACTTTTTTTACCTTGTCGTTATTCGGTTTTTTGGCGGGGGCTTTTGTATCGGCTACGCTGGATATTGCCACCGACGGCTATTATCTGTTGGCTTTAACTCCGCAAGAGCAATCCCGGTTTGTGGGTATCCGCACCATTTTTTACCGTTTGGCAATGATTTTGGGAAGCGGAGCCTTGGTTTCCGCTACGGCTTCGTTAGGGAACAAAACACCGGGAACTTCGTGGAATCTGGTGGCTTGGCCGTATAACTGGGCGGTTATGTTTGGCTTTTTGGGAATTATGTTTTTAGGATTTGCTTTCTGCCACGCGTGGTTTTTGCCTAAACCCGGACAAGACAAACCCGTCCAAAAAAACGGCGCAACGGCGTGGGCCGATTCTTTTAAAACGTATTTCACGCAAAAAAATATCGTCTATATTTTATTGTTTATTTTGCTATACCGTTTAGGAGATGCGCTCTTGGAAAAAATGGTTCCGCTCTTTTTGCTGAAACCCGCGGCGGAAGGTGCGCTGGGTATGAGCGTTCAAAACTATGGCTTAATTAAGGGCACCCTTGGGCTGGGGGCCGTAGTGGCGGGGAACCTGGCGGGCGGGTGGCTGCTTGGCCGGTTTGGCTTTAAAAAATGTATCTGGCCGTTTGCGGTTATCCTTATTTTGCCCAATTTCTTTTATGCTTATATGGCGTGGGCGAAACCGGGGCTTGCGGCGGTGGCAACGCTGATTACGTTGGAGCATTTGGGAAATGGCCTGGCGATGATGGCATTTAGCGTATTTATTATGTATGTGTCGCAGGGAGTGTATAAAACTTCGCATTACGCTATTTCCACCGGAATTATGGCGCTCGGGATGATGGTGCCTTCTATGCTTTCCGGCTGGCTGCAAATGCGGCTTGGGTACGAAATGTTTTTTATAGTGGCCAGTTTTATCAGTTTGGTTACGGTAGCCGTAGTGCCGCTGACGTTTAAAATTAAATCTATTGAGGAAACGGAAGCCGCGTTCCGTGCGCACAAGCACTCGTTGGAGGATGCCCAATGAAAACAGTGAACTTGAACCAAATAGCAACCGAAACACGCAACCCCAACACATTGGATTTGGATAAACTTTCACCGCGCCAAATTGCTAAAAAAATCAATGATGAAGATTTTAATGCCGCCCGCGCCGTAAAAGCGGCCAATAAAGAAATTGCCGCCATTATGCTTTTGGCCGCCGGGGCTTATGCGCATAAACATAAAATTATTTTCATTGGGGCGGGCACCAGCGGCCGTTTGGGAATTTTGGAAGCGGTGGAGTGTGTGCCTACTTTTGGGACAAAACCCTCGCAAATTATCGGTTTAATTGCGGGAGGGAAAAAGGCCGTTTTCCGCTCGCAAGAGGGCGCAGAGGACGACGAAAAACAAGGTGCAAAGGAAATTTTAAAGGCGGCTAAAAAGGACGACTTGGTTATCGGCCTGACGGCCAGCGGGCGCACGCCGTATGTAATGGGGGCCTTACAAGCCGCACGCAAATTGGGCGCGCGCACGGCTCTTATTTCGTGCAACCCGAACGCTCTCTGCACAGATGCCGGCGTACACGCCGCTTTGCCCACCGGGCCGGAAGCCTTGTGCGGCTCTACCCGTATGAAAGCGGGTACGGCTACCAAAATGGCTTTAAACGCCATTACCACCGGCGCAATGACCTTGTGCGGGAAAACATACGGCAACCTGATGATTGATGTTCAACCCACCAACGAAAAACTCGTCGCCCGCGCGGTGCGGCTTATCTGCACGGTGGCGCAGACGGACGAAAAAACGGCGCGCAGATTATTATCGGCTTCGGGCAAAAATGTAAAAACGGCTATTGTAATGCACCGCAAGAAAGTCCGGGCTCCAAAAGCCAAAAAAATGCTCCAAGCCAAGAACGGTTTTTTAACGAAGGTGCTTGATGCGTAAAATTGCCCTGGGCCTAATGAGCGGCACAAGCGCGGACGGATTGACCGTTTGCGCGGTGCAAATCCGCCCGTTTAAAGTGCTTCATTTTAAAAATTATGCCTATCCCGCCGCCTTACAGCAACGGTTACTGTCTGCGTTTTCGCTTTGTGCGGCAGAACTGTCTGCACTTCATTTTGAACTGGGATATTTATATGCTAAAACAGTGTGTAAATTTTTAAAAGATTTTTCTCTCTCCGCCCGGGAAATAGAGGTTATCGGTTCGCACGGGCAAACCGTTTACCACGGCCCGCACGACAAAACTCCCAACACGCTGCAAATTGGCGAACCGTCTTTTTTGTCCGCCCAAATCGGGTGCCCGGTGGTGAGTGATTTTCGCCCGATGGATATCGCTCTTGGCGGAGAGGGCGCGCCTTTAATTCCTTTTTTTGACGAATATTTTTGGGGAAAGAAATCCGCTAAAATTTTGCTTAATGTGGGCGGTATTTCAAATTTTTCCGTAGTGGGAAAAAAGGTTAAAACGGTTGGGTTTGATGTTGGCCCGGGCAATACATTGATAGATTTGGCCTGTCAGACCTTTTTTAAAAAACCGTTTGATAAAAACGGCACCCTTGCCGCCCAAGGCTCGCCGGACAAAGAATTGGTCGCTCGTTTGCTTATGCAACCGTATTTTTCGCAAAAGCCTCCCAAGAGTTTGGATAAAAATTCTTTTGGAGAGGCTTACCTAAAAAAATATTTTTTAAATGACTTCAAAAAACCGCACGATTTATTGGCTACGCTCACTTGGTTGGAACACTCTT
>UQJU01000031.1 GCA_900541355.1 Candidatus Avelusimicrobium fimicolum
CCAAACAAGGCGACGAACTCTCCGTTACGGTGAACAAATCCGTTAAAGTGTATATTGCTTCCAAACGCAAACTCCACGTGGGGGACAAAATGTCCGGCCGCCACGGTAACAAAGGTGTAGTGGCGCGTATCTTGCCGGAAGAAGATATGCCGTTCTTGCCGGATGGCACTCCGCTTGATATTGTGCTTTCCCCGTTGGGTATTCCTTCCCGTATGAACGTGGGTCAGTTGTTGGAAACAATGCTCGGCTGGGCCGCGCACTACCTGCACTACAACGCCGCCACCCCGGTCTTTGACGGCCCGAGCGAAGCGGACGTAGTGAACGAAATACGCAAAGCCAAAGAAAAGATTTTGGACGACAAAGGTCTTACCGGCAAAGCGCGCGCAGAATATGCCGCCAAATACCTGCCGGACGATTACTGCCGCATTACGCTGTATGACGGCAGAACCGGTGAACCTTTTGAAGAAAAAGTAACCATTGGTTATATGTATATGATGAAACTGATTCACTTGGTGGAAGATAAGGTTCACTCCCGCTCCACCGGGCCATACAGTTTAATCACACGTCAGCCCTTGGGCGGTAAAGCCCAGTTCGGCGGTCAGCGCTTCGGTGAAATGGAAGTGTGGGCTATGGAAGGTTATGGCGCCACTTATACCTTGCAAGAATTCTTAACCGTGAAATCCGACGATTTTGTCGGCCGTACGAAGATGTATGAATCCATTGTCAAAGGCGAAGCGCCCACCCAACCCGGCGTACCGGAATCTTTTAAAGTATTGATTAAAGAACTCCAAGCGTTAGGGTTAAGTGTGGAACTTCTTAAAAATGTTGAAAACGGCGAAACGCCGGACGCCTCTTCCGATACAAAGGAAGAGGCCCCTGCCGCTCCTGCACAAGAAGAAGGAGCCGCTAAATAAGCCGGGGATTTGAACAATGCAAACGAAAAAAGTTAAAAAATTAAACGAACTGAACTTCTTTGACTTTGATGCCATTAAACTCGGTATTGCCAGTCCGGAACAGATTATGGCTTGGTCTTTCGGCGAAGTCAAAAAACCCGAAACCATTAACTACCGCACCTTGAAACCGGAGCGCGACGGTCTGTTCTGCGAACGCATTTTCGGCCCCACCAAGGACTACGAATGCGCCTGCGGCAAATACCGTTGGGTAAAATTTAAAGGAATTAAGTGCGACCGCTGCGGTGTTGAAATTACCGAAAGTAAAGTCCGCCGCGAACGTATGGGCCATATTGAATTGGCCGTACCAGTGGCGCACGTCTGGTTTTTGAGAAAGAACCCCTCCCGCATCGGTATTATGCTGGATATGCGCACGAGCGATTTGGAACGTGTGGTTTATTATGCCGCTTATGTGGTCATTGAAGACTGCGTGGACAGCGTAACCGGCCGCGTGGACTTCAAAAAAGGCACCTTGCTTTCCGACGTGCAAGTGCGCGAAGCCCGCAAAAAACACGGTTCCCGCTTAAAAGTGGATATCGGTGCCCCGGCTATTAAAACCTTGTTGGAAGGCATTGATTTTGATAAAGAAATTCCTGCCTTGCACGAGCAATTAAAGAATACGCAGAGCGAAATGGAACGCACCAAACTTATCCGCCGTATTAAAACGATGGAAGAGTTTAAGGAAAGCGGCAACCGCCCGGAGTGGATGATTATCAGCATCTTGCCGGTAATTCCGCCGGATTTGCGCCCGCTCGTTCCGCTTGACGGCGGCCGTTTTGCAGCGTCCGATTTGAACGATTTATATCGCCGTATTATTAACCGTAACAACCGCTTGAAACACATTGAATCCCTGCGCGCGCCGGAAGTGATGATTTATAACGAAAAGCGTCTTTTGCAGGAAGCGGTGGATGCGTTAATTGAAAATGGTGCCCGCGGCAAAGTGTTTATCGGCCCCGGCGGCAGACCTCTTAAATCTCTGTCCGACAGCATTAAAGGTAAACACGGCCGCTTCCGCCAAAACTTGCTCGGTAAGCGTGTGGACTATTCCGGCCGTTCCGTTATTGTCGTCGGCCCGAACTTGAAAATCCACCAGTGCGGTTTACCGAAATTGATGGCTTTGGAACTCTTTAAACCCTTTATCATTGGCGAATTAATGAAGAAGGAAGGCGTAACGCTTAAATCCGCCAAAAAGATGTTGGAAAGAGTCCGCCCCGAAATTTGGGATATTTTGGAAAAGGTAACCAAGAGCCACCCGGTAATGTTAAACCGCGCTCCTACCTTGCACCGTTTGGGTATTCAGGCCTTTGAACCGGTACTTATTGAAGGTAAAGCCATCCAGTTGCACCCGCTTACCTGTGCCGCTTTCAACGCTGACTTCGACGGTGACCAGATGGCCGTGCACGTACCGCTTTCTTTGGAAGCCCAAATGGAAGCCCGTACCTTGATGCTGGCCTCTAACAACATTTTGTCCCCGGCATCCGGAAAACCGATTGCCGCTCCGTCTCACGATATGGTCTTGGGTGTAAGTTTCTTGACTAAGATTAAAGACGGCGATATCGGTGAAGGCTCTATCTTCGGCAGCAAAGAAGATGCCTTAGTGGCTTTGGAATACGGCAAACTTTCTTACCACGCTAAAATCAAAGTGCGCGGTATTAACGCTATTCCGGAACCCGGATTGGAAGGCAAAGACGAAAAAGATGCCTCCAAGTGGAAAGATTTTACTTCCGTGGGCCGCATTATTTTCAACCAGGCTATGCCGAAAGGTTGGGAATATATTAATAAAACGGTCGGCAAGAAAGAATTGGCGTCCTTGGTAGATGAATGCTACAAGAGCAAAAAATACGGCCGCTACGAAGCCGTACAACTCTTGGACAAGATTATGAAGATGGGTTATCACTATGCCACTTTGTCCGGCTTGTCCATCTCCATTGCGGATATGACGATTCCGTCTGCCAAGCAGAAATACATTACTGAGGCCAAGAAAAAGGTTAAAGAGATTCAGGCCCAGGCCGAAGCCGGTATCATCACGGAAGGCGAACGCTATAACAAAGTTATTGATATTTGGACCCGTGTAACCGACGACGTTGCCAACGAACTCTTCAAAGAAATGAAGAAGTTTGAAGAAGGCAAATACGACCCGTCTAATAAAGAACATAGCGGACAGCGCTTTAACGCCGTCTATTTGATGGCCGATTCCGGCGCCCGCGGTTCCCGCCAGCAGGTCCGCCAGTTGGCCGGTATGCGCGGTTTGATGGCTAAACCGCAGAAGAAACTTACCGGCGGTCAGGGTGAAATTATTGAAAACCCGATTACCGCTAACTTCCGCGAAGGCTTGTCTGTGTTGGAATACTTTATTTCCACGCACGGTGGTCGTAAAGGTTTGTCCGATACGGCTTTGAAGACGGCCGACGCCGGTTATTTAACCCGCCGTTTGGTAGATGTTGCCCACAATGTCGTGGTAACGGAAGAAGATTGCGGAACTCATAACGGTATTGTAGTTAAATCTTTGATGAGCGGCGAAGAAATGGTGGAACCCATTGAAGAACGTATTTTGGGCCGCACCAGTTTGGAAGACGTCGTGGTAAAGGTGAAACGCGCTGACGGCTCCGAAGAAGAAAAAACCATTATCAAAGAAGGCGATTTGATTACCTTGGAACAGAGCAAATTGGTCAAAAAATATGGTGTGGAATCTGTACGCATCCGCTCCGTACTGACCTGCGAAGCCCCGTTTGGCGTGTGCTCCAAATGTTACGGCTTGCAGTTGGCCACCTCTGCCAAGAGCAACCCGGGCGACTCTGTGGGTATTATTGCCGCCCAGTCCATCGGCGAACCTGGTACGCAGTTAACCTTGCGTACGTTCCACATCGGTGGTACGGCTTCGCGCGTGTTGTCCCGCAGCCAGGCAGTTGCTGAAATTGACGGTAAAGTAACCTTTAAAGATATGAAGGTTATTACGAACCGTTACGATAATAAAATTTGTATTTCCAGAAACGGCTCTATCTTTGTTGAGGCCGGAAATGGTACAATAAAAGAATACAAGATTCAGTACGGTGCTTCCGTTTACACTACGGATAAAGCGACCGTAAAGAAAGGTTCTTTGCTCGCGGAATGGGACCCGCACTCTATCCCGGTGTTGGCCGAAGCGAACGGATCTGTAAAGTTGACCGACGTAATTGAAGGTATTACTTTGCAGGAAGAACGCAACAAAGTAACCGGCGTAATTGAACGCAAAATTACCGCGAGCCGTATGGGTAAAAAGAACCCGCGCATCAGCATTGAAGGCAAAGACAAAAAAGTAAACTTGCCGTTGCCTATTGATACGATCCTGATGGTGGAGAACGGTGAAGAAGTGGAACCCGGCGACGTGCTTGCCAAAATCGGGCGCGAAGCGGGCGGTACCAAAGATATCACCGGCGGTTTGCCCAGAATCGCGGAGTTGTTTGAAGCCAGACGCCCCCGCAACCCGGCAATTATTTCCGAGTTTGAGGGTATCGTTAGCCTGGAAACATCTCCCAAAGGTTTGATTGAGGTTGTCGTGCGGAACGAAGAGACCAACCAGGTCAAGCAGTACAGCATCCCGCAAGGCAAACACCTCGTAGTATATGAAGGCGATCACGTTGGCGTGGGCGAAGCCCTTACCGACGGCGCCATTGACCCCCACGACGTGCTGCGCGTGAAGGGCGAAAAAGAAGCGCAAGAGTTCCTGTTAAACGCCATCCAAGAAGTGTACCGCTTGCAGGGCGTAACAATTAACGACAGACATATTGAGGTTATTGTCCGTCAGATGTTGGGGAACGTGAAAATTCTGGATGCGGGTGATACCCACTTCCTCAAAGGCGAAATTTTGAGCCGCGCAAGTTGGCTTAGAGAAAACGCCAAGATGAAGGCCGAAGGCAAACGCTTAGCCGATGCAGAAACCATTTTGCTCGGTATCAGCAAAGCGTCCCTCGCTTCCGAATCGTTTATTTCCGCGGCCTCGTTCCAAGAGACGACGAAAGTCCTTACGGACGCGGCTATTACGGGCCAGGTGGACGAATTGCAAGGCCTGAAAGAAAACGTAATTGTAGGCCATTTGATTCCGGCGGGTACAGGTATTTCCGCCAGACAGATTGCCCAAGAGTTTGAACAAAAACGCAAAGAAACAGGAGAGAAGTAATAATGCCGACAGTAAATCAATTAGTGAAATACGGACGGGCGAAAGAAATTCACAGAACGAAATCCCCGGCGTTGCAAGCCTGCCCCCAGAGAAGAGGCGTTTGCACCCGTGTTTATACCACGACCCCTAAAAAACCGAACTCTGCTTTGAGAAAGGTGGCCCGTGTAAAACTTACTTCCAAAGTGGAAGTAACCGCTTATATTCCCGGTGTGGGACATAACCTCCAAGAACACTCCATCGTGCTCGTGCGCGGTGGCCGTGTGAAAGACTTGCCTGGTGTGCGTTATCACATCATCCGCGGCGCGCTGGATGCTTCCGGTGTGGAAAACAGAAAACAAGGCCGCTCTCTTTACGGTGTAAAGAGACCCAAAGCCGGTAAATAATTTTTAGGAGTTGAATAAAGAATATGCCGAGAAAAGGTTTAAGACCCAGAGACAGAAGACCGCAGCCCGCGCCGGATTATAAATATAATTCCGTGCTCGTGTCCCGGTTCATTAACAAATTGAATTTTGCAGGCAAAACCTCCACCGCCGAACGCTTGTTGGACGATGCGATGGCTATCATTGCCGAAAAAACCAAAGAAAACGCGCTTGATGTTTTCAATAAATGTATTGAAAACGTCCGCCCGCTCGTGGAAGTAAAAGCCCGCCGCGTGGGTGGTGCCAACTATCAGGTGCCGACCGAAGTAAAACCCTTGCGCAGCACCTCCTTGGCTATGAGATGGCTCATCGGTGCCGCGCAAAGCCGCAAAGGCCGCCCGATGGCTGAAAAATTAGCCGAAGAAATTATGTTGGGCGCCAAAAAAGAAGGCACCGCTTTCAAAAAACGCGAAGACGTGCATAAAATGGCCGAAGCCAACCGCGCTTTCGCTCACTTTAAATGGTAATTTGGAATTAAGTTATGGCTGAATTCAAAACCTATCCGATTGAGAAAATCAGAAACATTGGTATTATTGCCCACATTGACGCGGGCAAAACGACCACTTCCGAACGCATCTTGTACTATACGGGTAAAGTGCACAAAATCGGCGAAACGCACGATGGTGCTTCCGTAACGGACTGGATGGAACAGGAAAGAGAAAGAGGCATCACCATTACCTCCGCCGCTATTTACTGCGTGTGGAAGGACTGCCAACTCAACATTATTGACACTCCCGGCCACGTGGACTTTACGGCCGAAGTGGAACGCTCTTTGCGTGTGTTGGACGGTGCCGTCTGCTGCTTTGACGGTGTGCAGGGTGTAGAACCCCAGTCCGAAACGGTATGGCGCCAGGCCGACAAATACCACGTTCCCCGTATTGCTTACATTAACAAAATGGACCGCATCGGCGCGGACTTTATCCGCTCCGCCAACTCCATTAAGGAAAAATTGGGTGGCAACGCCTGCCCGATTCAGTTGCCTATCGGCGCCGAAGACAAATTCGTCGGCATCGTGGACTTGGTAAAGATGAAAGGTATCATTTGGGACGGCGACCATAACGGAGCCACTTTCAACGAAGTGGAAATTCCGGCTGACCTCGTGGACGCTGCCAAAAAAGCCCATACGGAAATGATTGAAAAACTCGCCGACTTTGATGAAGCAATTATGGAACGCTACTTAAACGGCGAAACGGACTTTACGGTTGAAGAAATCAAAAAAGCCATCCGCAAAGGTACTCTTACGGGTAAATTCTTCCCGGTAATCTGCGGTTCTTCCTACAAAAACAAAGGCGTACAGCCGCTTTTGGACTGCGTGAACGATTATCTACCCTCTCCTGTGGACGTTCCGGCTGTCAAAGGGACCAACCCCGATACGGGCGAAGAAGTGCACCGCAAAGCCTCCAACAACGAACCCTTCTGCGGTCTTATCTTTAAAGTTCAGACGGACCCCTTTGTGGGTAAACTCAGTTTCTTCCGCATTTATTCCGGTACTTTGAAAGCCGGTGATACGGTTTTGTTCCCCGGCAAAAACGCCACGGAACGTATCGGCCGTATGATGCGTATGATGGCTGATAAACGCGAAGAAGTAAAAGAACTCGGTGCCGGCGAAATCGCCGCCACCGTGGCTATCAAAAACTCCCGCGTGGGTCAAACGATTTGCTCTCCCGACCACCCGATTGTGTTGGAAAGCATCACGTTCCCTGAACCGGTAATCTCTATTGCCGTAGAACCGAAATCCAAGGCTGACGAAGAAAAAATGTCCAACGCTTTGGCCCGCTTGGCCGAAGAAGACCAGACTTTCCGCGTCCGCACCGACGAAGAAACGGGTCAGACCGTTATTTCCGGTATGGGCGAACTCCACTTGGATATTATTGTGGACCGTATGAAACGCGAATTTAACGTGCAAGCCAACGTTGGCGCGCCGCAAGTAGCGTATCGCGAAACCATCACCAAGACGGTTGAACAGGAAACCAAGTTCGTCCGTCAGTCCGGTGGTCGCGGTCAGTACGGGCACGTATTCCTCCGCTTGGAACCTCAGGAAAAAGGCAAAGGCTTTGAATTTGTCAACGAAATTACCCAGGGCCGTATTCCGAAAGAATACATCCCGGCTATTGAAAAGGGCTGCCGCGAAGCACTGGATTCCGGTGCTGTGGCCGGATACCCCTTGGTGGATATTAAAGTGGCCGTGTTTGACGGTTCGTTCCACGAAGTGGACTCCTCCGAAATGGCCTTTAAGATTGCCGCTTCTATGGCCTTGAAGGACGGCGCGAAGAAAGCCAACCCGATTATTCTGGAACCTATTATGAAGGTAGAAGTTGTGGCTCCGGAAGCCAACTTGGGTGATATCATTGGTGATTTGAGTTCCCGCCGCGGTCAGATTGGCGAAATGGGTGTCAGAGGCAACGTACGCTATGTACGCGCCGAAGTACCGCTCGCCGAAATGTTCGGTTACGCCACGAACGTACGCTCCCTCTCTCAGGGCCGCGCTTCGTTCACTATGGAACCGAGCCACTATGCCGAGGTGCCGGCTAACGTCGCAAAAGCGATTATTGAAAAACGCACCGCGGAAAAAGTGGCCGCTTAATAACCATTTTCCCCTGCGCTTGGAAATCCCGGGCGCAGGGGTTGCATCTTTCATATTAGGAGTGTAAACAAATGGCAAAGGAAAAATTTTCCCGCAGCAAACCGCACGTGAACGTGGGTACGATTGGGCACGTGGACCACGGTAAGACGACGCTCACGACGGCAATCACGAAAGTATTGTCCAAAGAAGGCAAAGCCAAAGCGATGGCATACAGCGACATTGCGAAAGGCGGTGTAGTGCGTGATGCTTCCAAGATTGTAACGGTAGCGGTATCTCACGTAGAATACGAAACAGACAAAAGACACTATGCGCACATTGACTGCCCCGGCCACGCAGACTATATTAAGAACATGATCACCGGTGCGGCGCAGATGGACGGCGCCATTTTGGTGGTATCCGCCGTTGACGGCCCGATGCCGCAGACCCGCGAACACGTATTGTTGGCCAAACAGGTAAACGTACCGAAATTGGTCGTATTCTTAAACAAAGTAGATTTGGTAGATGACCCGGAAATGTTGGATTTGGTAGAAGAAGAAATCCGCGACTTACTGGGCAAATATGAATTTGACCGTGATAACACGCCGATCATCCGCGGTTCTGCTTTGAAAGCGATTGAAGGCGATCAGAGCGAATTGGGCGAACCTTCTATTCACCGCTTGATGGATGCTTTGGATAGCTGGATTCCTGAACCGAAACGCGATACGGATAAACCGTTCTTGATGGCTGTGGAAGACGTATTCTCCATCACTGGCCGTGGTACGGTAGCGACCGGTAGAATTGAACGCGGTAAGGTACACGTGGGCGATCCGTTGGAAATCATCGGCTTCCGCGACACGTTGAACACGGTAGCGACCGGTATTGAAATGTTCCGCAAACTCTTGGACGAAGGTATTGCTGGCGACAACGTAGGTATTTTGTTGCGCGGTATTGACAAGAACCAAGTAGAAAGAGGACAAGTATTGGCTGCTCCGAAATCGGTACATCCGCACAAACACTTTATGGGGCAAGTGTATATCTTGAAGAAGGAAGAAGGCGGACGCCACACTCCGTTGACTCCTGGTTATAAACCGCAGTTCTATTTGAGAACGACGGACGTAACGGGTGAATTGTCCTTCAAACAGGATATGATTATGCCTGGTGATAACGCCGAAATTGAAGTGAAATTGATTACGCCTGTGGCTATGGAAGAAGGTTTGCGCTTTGCAATCCGCGAAGGCGGCCATACGGTAGGCGCCGGTGTTGTAACCAAAATTATTGAGTAGTTTTACTGCTTAATGTGCAAAAAGGGGACCGACTGTTCGGCCCCCTTTTTGTTATAATACAGATATGAAGAAATGTATTTTTATCTTGGTTTTTGCGTTGGTTTTATGTGCCTGTGGAACGAGCCATAAGCGGCATATGAACGAAGTTTTTGCGCACTATGTGGAACGCGTGCACGTCTCGTGCGAGGAAGACAGCCAATGCGTAGCCGTAATGAAATCTTGCCGTTATCCCAAATGGGGCTATGCGGCTATTAACCGTATGGAACTGGCGGATTTTAACCGCGTGCGCGAGGCGGATTGGTACACCCGTTGCAAAAAACAGCCGGATACTTCCCACATTAAGGCCGTCTGCCGTCAAAACCGCTGCGAAGTAGCAGAGCAGTAAATTTCCATTTTACCAGAAAAATCCCGGCCTTATGACCGGGATTTTTGCAATACAGCCGATTAAATGCCCTTGCCTTATAAATTACTGTACTTGGTAATACAAACTGCCCGGTGTAACAGGTTCCCCAAAGCGGGCACAGAATTTGCGGGAGGCCTCCTTGTCAGTTTTTGGAAAAAAGGCTCATAAAAAACGGCTGCCTATCTTGCGCCAGAGCAAGTGCCGCAAGTATAAACAGCCGTAGTCTGCCGCCAAAAAGGCGGCAAACATTCAGCCCAAGAAAAAGGGGTTATAAGGCCCTTTCCCTTGCGCATTTGATCGGCTGTTTTTGGACTTGCTCTGGATTACGTTCGTAATGCCTCCGTGTTCTTCACACGGTTCCAAAAACAGATAAATTTTTATTTCTACAACATTTTAAGTATAACAAATTTAAACGTATTCTCCCAGTTTGGTATAATATAGATAATCATTATATAAGGAGTCGCTCGTATGAATATCAAATTAGCGGGCTTGTTGGGCATTGTTCTGTTGTCGGCGGGTTGTGCGGCCACGGAACAGGGGTATCAGCCCATTAACCCAAAAGCCAAAAACTATGCCGAAGCGTTGCGGTCGGCTGACAAATCGTGCCAAGTAGATGCGGATTGCACCTCGGTCAACAAGGGTTGCTGCCTGTGCCACGGTAAAGAAGCGGTTAATAAAGCGGCCGCCAAAGCATTGAAATCCCGTTGGAATAAAGAATGCGCTGATGGTGTATGCACCTTGGAAATGTGTTATGTGGAACTGAACACATCCTGCCAAAACGGGACTTGTGTGGGCACACCCAAGCCAATGAAGGACTATTTTGCCAGATAAGGAGAGATAAGTGAAAAAAATTCTAATTGTATTAGCCTGCGCCGCCGCATTGGGCGCTTGTGCTTCTTCCGGTGCAGGTATTAATGCCACTCCGGCCAAATTAACCAAAGCCGTTGCCGTGGCAGACAGAACCTGCCAAACGGATGCCGATTGTGTGGCCGTTCAAAAAGGCTGCTGCCCTTGCGCGGGCTTTGAAGCCGTAAATAAAACGGCGGCCGCCAAAGTTCAAAATGTGCTTGAAAAGGCCTGTGCCAATGCCGGTTGTACGCGCGAAGCCTGCTACACCCGCATTACTACTGCGTGTGTAAACAATGTTTGCACGGGTAAACTGATTACCCCCAAAGCAGTGGCTTTTTAAGGCAGAAACTTTATAATGTGCCCGGCCTCCCGAAAACAGGCCGGGTGCTGTATTGTAAAGCCCGACGGAGAAAGTCTTTACAATACAAGACGGATATTATACAATATATATAAGCGAATTTTAGGCGCTAGACAAAGAAACGAAATGGTGAAAAACGTGAGTATTTGTATAGCGCAAAAGCCCACTAATTTGGTATAATAAAATGTACTGAATTGGACGAAAGGCAGGAAATTCCATACCGGCTCGTCGGAGAAAGCGACCCGGGGGAGGAGTTTCTGCCGAATAATTTTTTTGTAAAAAACATTTAAGGAAAACCAAAAATGGTAGAAAAAACAGAAAAAAAGGCGAAAGTATTGAGCCAAGAAAGAATCCGCATTAAATTGCGTTCTTACGATCACCGTATGTTGGACGCCTCGGTTTCCCGCATTGTGGAAACCGCACAAAAAACGGGCGCCATCGTGGCGGGTCCTGTTCTTCTCCCGGTTCGGATTAAGAAGTACACCGTACTTCGCTCTCCCCATACCGATAAAAAGAGCAGAGAACAGTTTGAAATGCGTATTCACAAAAGACTCATTGATCTGAAAAGTCCCACTTCCAAGACCGTTGACGAGTTGATGAAATTAGACTTGCCGGCCGGTGTGGATGTGGCAATCAAAAGCAACTAACAGGAAACCTGATAGAATATGACTGAAGAAATCAAAAATGCTGCTGGTGCCCAAGAGGCAACCCCCGTTGCTGAAGCGGCCAAAGCAGAAACTGTCAAAGAAGCCCCGGCTACGTTTCGTTTCGTAATCGGCGAGAAAGTGGGTATGACCCAACTCTTTGATGAAAAAGGCAACCTTCACGGTGTGTCCGTTGTAAAAGCGGGTCCGTGCAAAGTTGTACGTGTCAGAACCCAGGATAAAGACGGTTACAATGCCGTTTGCGTGGGTTTTGGCGAAGTGAAAGAAAACAAACTTAACAAACCTGAACTCGGTTATTTCAAAAAAGCCAATGTGGCGCCGGTCAAACATATGAAGGAATGCCGTGTGGCCGACGTGAATGGTTTTGAAATTGGTCAAGTCATTTCACTTGAAAAGATTTTTAAACCCGGCGACTATGTGGACGTCCAGGGGAAAATTAAAGGCCACGGTTTTGCCGGTGCGATGAAACGCCACGGCTTTGCCGGTCAGGCTGATTCCCACGGTGCATCTGACAGATGCCGCGCTCCGGGTTCCTTGGGCTCCCGCCGCTCTTTGGGTAAAGTGCTCTCCGGTCAGCGTATGGCTGGCCACTATGGTACCACCACCCATACCGTCGCCAAGATTGAAGTTGTGAAAGTGGATAACGAAAACGGTCTCTTGTTCCTTAAAGGCTCTGTGCCGGGTGCAAGAGGTTCTATCGTCTCCGTCTTGGAAACTTCCAAATACAAAAAACACTATGTGGCGCCCCAGCAGCATAAAGTGTCTGCTTCTAAGGCCGCCAACAAGAAGTAAGGACTTTGACCCATGGAAACTAAAGTTTTAGATATTAAAGGAAAAGAAAAAGGGACCTGCGCTCTGCCGGATAGTTTGTTCGCCGTCAAAGCCAACCCTACGTTCCTGCACGAAGTCATCACCGCCTTTTTGGCCAACCAAAGACGCGGCACCGCTGATGTAAAAACCCGCAGCGAAGTGTCCGGAACCGGCAAAAAACCGTGGAAACAGAAAGGCACCGGCCGCGCCCGCCAGGGCAGTTTGCGCGCTGTGCAGTTCCGCCACGGCGGTATCGCTTTTGGGCCTACCCCGCATTCCTATCGTCAGGATTTGCCGGCCGCCAAACGCAGAACCGCTTTGGCTATGGCTCTTTCCACCAAACTGGCCGAAGGCAACTTGGTAGTTTTGGACTCTTTGACCTTCAAAGAACCCAAAACCAAAGCCTTTGCCGCTGTAATGGAAACATTAGCCGCCGGCCGCAAACCGTTGGTGCTTGATAACTTTGCCGACGAAAATGCCGCTTTGGCCTGCCGCAATATGGAAGGTTTAACCCATATCCCGACGCAGGACATCAACGCCTACGTGGTGCTCAACAGTTCCAAAGTCATCTTGACCAAAGACGCTGTTGAAAAACTGTGCGATACCTTCGCCAAGGAGACGAAATAATGTCCCGCACGTATGAAACGTTAAAAAAGCCCCTTTTGACTGAAAAAAGTCTTATTGAAAGAGACACGCATAACCGCTACGGCTTCGTAGTGGCCAAAACCGCGTCTAAGGGCGAAATCAAAACCGCGGTGGAAAAAATCTTTAATGTAACCGTTACCAAAATCAACACCATTAACGTAACGGGCAAAACCCACCGTATGGGTCGCTTTGAAGGGAAAAGACCTGATTATAAAAAGGCCTTTGTTACCTTGAAAGAAGGCGATAAAATTGAAGTGGTGGAAGCCGCTTCAAAGTAGCGAAAGGAGAAACTACTAACTATGCCTATTAAGTCATTTAGACCTTATACCCCTTCCCGCAGAACGATTACGGTTTCGGATTATTCCGATATTACCAAAACCACTCCGGAGAAGAGTTTAACCAAAGGTCTGCGCAAAACCGGCGGCAGAAATAACACCGGTATGATTATGGTTCGCCACATTGGTGGTGGCCACAGACGTGCTTACAGACAAATTGATTTTAGAAGAGAAAAATACGGCATTCCGGCCAAAGTCGTGTCTATTGAATACGACCCGAACAGAAGCGCCCGTATTTGTCTTTTAAATTACGCTGACGGCGAAAAGAGATATATTCTTCATCCGCTCGGCGTACAGGTGGGCGATGTGTTGATGTCCGGCCCGGCCGCTGATATTAAAGTGGGTAACTGCCTTGCTCTTAAAAATATTCCCGAAGGTACTTTTATCCACGCGATTGAATTGAAAGTTGGCAAAGGCGCCCAGTTGGCTCGCAGCGCGGGCAGCCAGGCCCAACTTATGGCCAAAGAATCGGACTATGCCCATATCAAAATGCCGTCCGGTGAAATTCGCTTGGTCCCCAGCGCTTGCTGCGCGACGATCGGCCAAGTGGGCAACATTGACCACGGCAACGTCGTAATCGGCAACGCCGGCAGAAACAGACATCGCGGCGAAAGACCTACCGTACGCGGTAGCGCTATGAACGCGGTTGACCACCCGATGGGCGGCGGCCGTGGGCACGGTAAAGGCGGAAACATTCCGCGCTCCCCGTGGAACCAGCAGACCCGCGGTCTGAAAACTCGCTCCACCAAAAAAGCGTTCGGCTGGATGATTGTCAGCGACAGAAGAAAAAACAAGGTTAAGTAATTATGGGAAGATCAACTAAAAAAGGTCCGTTCGTGGATTTAAACCTGTTGGAAAAAGTTCAGGCGATGAACGCTTCCAATGAAAAGAAACCTATCAAGACGTGGGCAAGAGCCTGCACCATCGTGCCGGAATTCGTGGGACACACGTTTCTGGTGCACAATGGCAGAAAATTTCTTCCCATTTACGTTTCCGAAAGAATGGTAGGATACAAACTCGGTGAATTTTCTTTCACTCGTTTGTTCAAAGGTCACGGTGGCATGACGAAAGATTCCACCGCCCTGAAATAAGAGTTGAGGATTTGATATGGAAGCTTGTGCAAAAGCTAAATTTCAACGTTTCGGCAGCCGCAAGGTAAACTTGGTGCTGGATCAAATCCGCGGTAAAAACGTCAAGGCGGCGGAGGAAGTTCTTCCTTTCGTAGCCAAACGCACCTCGGATTTGGTGGCCAAAACTTTACACAGCGCTGCTGCTAACCTGGAAGTGAAAGCCGGCAAAAAACTGGATTTCAGCAAAGTCTTCATTAAAGAAGCGTTTGCTAACCTCGGCCCCAGCGGCCACTTGAAAAGAGTACAGCCCGGCCCGCAGGGTCGCGCTATGCCCTATAAGAAAAGTATGTGTCATTTGACTGTCATTGTTACCGACGAAAAAAAGGGAGGTCGCTAATTTAT
>UQJU01000032.1 GCA_900541355.1 Candidatus Avelusimicrobium fimicolum
GTAAAATACGTCATTTTCTTCTCCGGGGGCTCCTTTTTTGGTTTGCTTGATAAATTCTACCGAGGAATTCTTCCCGCACGAAAGCGAAAAATCCTTTCCGTCTAAATGCGGAATGGAGGATTCCTTTAAGAATTGTTTTTTAAAATTACTTCCATCATCGTGCCATAATTGAAAACTTTCCAATATTGGTAAGGGTTCCGCTGGAATAAGATGAAGATAAAGAGTTCCGCTCCAATCTATATATAAATTATTCTCTCTTACATAGTAATCCGTCCATTCATTGGCATAGGTAAATTCTCCCAATACATAGGCGCCGTTTTCGTCTTGCTTAGGCGTATTAAATGCGCGTAACCGGGAATAGACAATGGTATCTGTTCCTTTGGGCTTGTCCTTTTGGTTGGTGGGCAGGGGATCGGCCTGCCCACTTAACCAAGATATACTAAGCAAAAATAACACCAATAAATGCTTCATGGTCTTATTATACATTTATTCTTTTTGTATTTCCCGTTTGGGGCCGGTGTATTCATAGTAATCCATATCCGGTTCCCGCGGCGTACTAAACTGTTCGCTTAGGGAGCCTCCTTCTGTTATTCGTTTAGTGTTTGTATTATATCCATCTACCGAAGGTACTTCTCCGCCCCATTTACCGGACTGTTTCATTCCCTCTTCGGCGTTTACAAGTACGATATGCCCGTGTTCGGCATCATTGGGATTGTGATAGACAGCCACGACCGTACCGCCGGCTTCCGCGCGGCGCTGGGCTTCTTGGTGGTCTAATTTATCGGTAGGATTGCCCTCCGCGTCTGTTTTTTTAGGCAGTTTTTCCCAGCCGGAACCTTTTTTATCCATAGCTTCAATCATTTGGTTTGCGTTTTTGCCGGGCTCCATGTAAATACCTTTGTTGAGGAGTCTATCCCGCGCATAGATGTTGCAGTAAGGTTTTTGGCCTGTATTTTTTTGAGGGTCTTGTTTGTCTTGTAATTCTTGCCGGCTGGCGCTTAAAATGGTATCCCATTGGGCGGAAGAAATATCTTGTTTGGACAGCGTGCCGTCTTTAATGTCTTGGTCTATTTCCTGCCAGCTTTTTTGGTCGTCTTGCCATTTTTTAAAATAGGAAGCATACTCATCGGGATTTTCACGTTTGTACCGGCTGATTTCTTTACCAACGGCGGAGAGCGTATTCGGATAGTCTTCCTGGGCCGTTTTCTCATCCGCTATATTCCAAAACCTTTCCACAGGAGATTGGGAGCTGCGGGATTGTTTCCCTTCTTGTAAGGCTGTTAAACCTTTCCAGTTGGGGAGCTTGCTCTCCTGGTTTTCGGGCTGGCGTCTTGTGGAGCGTAATTCCTGTTGAATTTCGTCCCGCTCTTTGGAATAGTCCTTTTTGCCATACATGCGGGTTGTAAAACTGTCTTGTCGGGTTTGTTGGCGTTCCAAGTATTCCAACTCTTTCAAGCGGTCTTCTAAATGCTGTTGGCGCAGTGGGTGTAAGCTTTCAGGCTGATTGTTAGATTGTAATAGTGGAACTTTGTGCGAGTCGGATGATTGGGCTGCGGGATTGGGGCGGGGCATTTGTTGTTGGTTGCCGGTTAAATAGTCTTGGTAGGCTTCTTGCGGTGTTTTTCCTTCCGGCCACGGGATAATTGTACCATTGACGCGTAACTGAGGCGGATCTGACTGCAGAATTTCTATTTTTGGCTCTCCTGTACTAGGGTGTGGTAGTTTTTCAATCTTATCGTCTTTCCGGTTATGGCGGAAGTTTGTATTGTAGCGTTTAGGGTAGGTTGTCATATGGACACTCCTTTAGGTGGGATATATACGGCAAAGGGAGGAAAGCTTGCTTAGGCGGGTGGCAGGGAAAAATATGGATAAATAGGATTGCTGGCAGAAAATAGACTATAGTATAAAATAGTTATGTTTGTCAAGTGTGATATGATACAAAGGGCGTAAAAAGATTAATGGGAACTTAACTTATAGACAATAAAAAAGGCGCCTCTTAAAAGGTGCCTTTGTAAATGGTCGGGGCGGCGGGATTCGAACCCACGACCTCACGGTCCCGAACCGTGCGCGCTACCATCTGCGCTACGCCCCGTAAATAATTTTTAAATGGTCGGGAAGGCGGGAATCGAACCCGCGATCTCTCGCACCCCAAGCGAGCGCTCTACCTCTGAGCCACTCCCCGAAAAAAGCAGTCTTTTACTGACTACCTAAATATTTTATCATTATTTTAACAATTCTTCCAGTATTTCTTTTATTTCTGTTAAAAGTTTGACATCGCTGTGGGCTTTTTCGGTTTTGCTTGCTGCCGGAAATTGATATTTAGACAGTTGTTTTTTAGCACCTTCTAATGTTAGTTTGTGTTTGTAAATTAAATCTTTAATTTTGAGAATAGTATAAACATCTTCCTTGGTGTAACGGCGGTGTCCGCTTTCCAGGCGAATTGGACGGATGAGCCCAAATTCAGCCTCCCAATAGCGCACGGAATATTCCGGCACACCGGTAATGCGCTTTACATCGCCGATAGAAAAATAGTCTTTTTGTTCAATTTCTTCTATTCCCATATCCGTATTATATCAATTTGGGAGAGCGGTGCGCTTTATGCGTGTTTTTCAGGCGGTTTTCCTGTTTTTGCCGTAAATAAAAAGCCTCGCAAAAGCGAGGTTTTTTAAGTTTGCGCCCGGCGGGAGTCCCCTACGGTATTTTTACTGACGTAAAAATCCTTCGGGCCGGGCCTCGCGGTTTTTGCCTTTCGGGCTGAACAATACGGCTTGCCCTCAAACAAAAACATCGCTCCGGCCTTCGCCTCCCGACACAGGCAAAGCAGTTTGCCTGCTCCCGGCTTAAATAAAAAGCCCCGCAAAAGCGAGGCTTTTAAATTTGCGCCCGGCGGGAGTCGAACCCACATTTCCAGCTTCGGAGGCTGACGCTCTATCCATTGAACTACGGGCGCGGAAAGCATTTACTCTATTTTATCAAAATTTGGGAGACTGCGCTTTTAAGTTTCGCATTTTCCGGTAAAATATCCCGTTATCTAATCTGAAAAAGGTACATTATCGGGAAACGCTTTTTGATAAAATATAAACAAAGGAGGAAAATATGAAAAAAATAACAGTATTAGTGGCTGCTATTTTATTGGCAGCTTGCAGCAAACCCGCGCCGACGGAGGAGAAAGCCGCCCCTGCGGAGCAAACCGCCGCGGTAGGGGAAATTTATACGGGTGTTTTGCCTGCGGCGGACGGCCCGGGTATCAAAACCACGGTCGCCTTGTTGCCGGACGGTACATTTACCTGGACGAGCGAATATTTGGAAAAGGCTGACGGAGTGTTTGAAGATAAGGGAACTTACACGGTTGAAAACGGGGTGGCAACGCTGACTATTCCCCAGCAAGAGGGCTATTATTTGAAACTCTCACCGGGGCAGGCGACCCTGCTTGACCAAGACCAGCAGCCGATAACCGGAGAACTAGCCGAGCAGTACATTTTAAAGAAAGCCAATTAAAAAAATTCCCGAGTGCTCCTCGGGAATTTTTATGTTATGGCGGGGCGACGTGGTGCTCCATACGGCTTTTGTACGGGGGCTATTAATAGTTTAACGATTTACCTTTTGGTCTTTTTGCCGTTGCCGTTTCGTTGGTTGCAACATTACAAAAAAAGTGTGGCTCTACTAGTCAAAAGAGGGAAAAAAGCAATCCGTCCGATAGTGTGCGGTGTAGTGCTTTTTAAAAGGGTTGTTTTATTTTTTTTTTGTTAAAATTTTGACAATTAAGGCCGGATATACCCGGATGTGTCTGCTGTATAAAAATGCGTATAAAAGGCTGTTTTGCTCAAATATAAAGGTCTTAACAAGGAGAAAAAATGAAAGGGTTTACTTCTATTGTGTCATTCCAGAGTGTTGTAGCCGGGAATCTGTCGTTATTTAAAAAAGAAAACGACAACAACGGATCCCCGAACCCTGAGGGCCACCAACTCCTCGGGGATGACGACTTTATGAAAAAAGCAGGTCATCCTGAACTTGTTTCAGGATCTACATCTTGGGTCGTTAGCCGTGGCTTTACCTTAATTGAACTATTAGTTGTCGTCCTTATTATCGGTATTTTGGCGGCGGTGGCGGTGCCGCAGTATCAGTTGGCGGTGGATAAGTCTAAATTTGCGTCCAATATGCCGCTGTTAGATGCGACGAGAACGGCCCAAGAGGCCTATTATTTGGCAAATGGCCAGTACGCTACGGAGTTTGACCAGTTAGATATGCAGATACCGAAATCCTTTGCGATTAAACTGCCCGAAAGTATGGGCGGGAATTGTTGGGGAAATGGTACTTCGGTGATATGTACGAATCAATGTTATTCGTATTTGGCTCCGTGGGGCACTCAGGCGGCAATCTATTTCCGAACATACGCGCATAGCAGTTCTAACACGAAGTTATGCGCCAATGCAGATGAGAGACGGGCTTGCATAATGGGAAAAGGAGAGCAAGACAGTTCTCAGGTGGCCCGTTGGCGCAGGTTGTGCAATTCATTAGGTACCGAAACTTCCCAACACTATGGCGGGGGTATCTTTGCTACGGCACCTACTTTTGATTTACGTTAGTTTTATTGCTTTTTTCCGCCTAAAAAGACGGCTTGTAAATTAAGTTGCTCGTCTAACAACACAATATCGGCCTCAAAACCTTCTTCCAGGCGGCCTTTGTGGGGGATGTTTAATAAGTGCGCGGCATTGGTGCTGGCCAGTTGCGAGGCTTCGGCGGGAGAGTAGCCAAACTTAACCAGATTTTTAAAGGCCTGCGCCATTGTCAGCGCGGAGCCGGCAATTACTTTGTCCGTTTTACGCTTCCATACACCACCGTCCAAAATAACATCTTCCTCATTTGCAACAAACGGCCCAGACGTAAGCCCGGTTGGTTTTAGGGCATCAGTAACGGCAACAATGTTTTCAAGCGGTTTTATATGGCGCAAAAAACCGACCACATCCGGGTGGACGTGTACGCCGTCAGCAATGATTTCGCACGAAATTTCCGGGTGCATCAGCACCGCGCCGGCGGCTCCGGGGTTGCGGTGGTTGAAACCGCTCATCGCGTTAAATAAATGGGTGGTGTGTTTTATGCCTTGTTGGACGCCGTGTAAAAAATCGCCATAGGTGGCGTTGGTGTGTCCGGCTTGTATCAAAATTCCGCGGGCCAAACAGAAATCAATAATAGGGCCGATTCCGGGGAGTTCCGGGGCCAGGGTGATATTGGTAATGTGCCCTTGGGCGGCCTCGTAGAGACGTTTCATATCGTCTAACTGCGGGGGGACAATGTCCTGCGGTTTCATTACTCCCGGTTTTTGGGGAGAGATAAAAGGCCCCTCCAAGTGAAACCCGATAATTTTGGCACCTGTTTCCAAGCCTAGGGCGGGAAGTAATTTTTTTAAAAGGGCTTCCATTTCGTGCGGACGCGCACAATAGAGCGTGGGGCAGAACGCACATACACCATAGCGCGCCAGTTCGTTTGACATGGCAAGCAGGTCCGCGGGGTTGGCATTTTCCGGTCCGTGCCCGGCAAAGCCGTGGATATGCAAATCAATAAACCCCGGCACGGCCAGCGCGCCTTTGGCATCAAAGGACGGTTTGTTTGGCAAGGAAACTTCTTCGGTAAAAATTTGTTTGATTTTTCCGCCCGAAAGCCACAGCGCCGCCGGCCTTATTTTGCCGGACAGAACGGCGCGGGCATGGGTAATTAATAAATCTTGCATTTAATCCTCTATCTGTAACGTCCAATGCTCCCCGGTGGGCGTTTCGTCCATTTGCCGGGCCAGTTGTGTTTTAAAAGGCTCCGGCAGTTGTTCGCACGCTTCGGGGTCCGCCAATAAGGTGGCGTGCGGGTGGAGTTTTAAGGCCGTAATGGGCCAGTTTAAATCTTTTCCCGGCATTGCCAAATGGGCTACGGCTTCGGCCTTTTTTTCGCCCAAGGCTAAAAATAATACTTCTTTGGCATCTGTTACCGTGCCTATCCCTACGGATAACGCCTGTTTGGGTACGCGGTGCGGGTCGTTTAAAAAGAAACGCGAATTGGCCTCTATGGTGCTGGGGGTTAGGTCCACTAACCGTGTTCGGGTATTAAAGGCCGAACCCGGCTCGTTAAAGGCAATATGTCCGTTGCGCCCTACTCCGCCCAGGAATAAATCAATGCCTCCCAGTGCGGCGATAGCGGCCTCGTATTGGGCACACTCTTGGTTTAGGTCCTTGGCCTGCCCGTTTAAAAGGTGGATATTTTCGGGCTGGAAATCCGTTCCGTCAAATAAATTACAATGCATATAACTACGGTAACTCTGCGGGTGGTCCAACGGCAGGCCGACGTATTCGTCCATATTAAATGTAACAACATTTTTAAAGGATAATAAACGGTTTTTGTAGAAAAGCCGCAAATTGGCATACATATCCACCACCGTTCCGCCCGTCGGCAATCCCAGCACAAAGGGCTTTTTGGGCATTGGCGCAAAGGCATTAATTTTTTCCTTGATATAAGCCGCCGCCCATAGCCCTAAATTCATTTTGGTTACTACTAAACGCATAAAAAATCCCCTATTTTAAATATTGTTTTATTTCATCTGCCAAGAGGTCCGCTTCCGGCCCGATAACTACCTGTACAATGCCGTTTCCGCCATTTACTACCCCGCGCGCCCCCAGTTGTTTGAGTGTATTTTCTTGTACTTCGGCAGCGTTTTTCACTTCCAACCGCAGACGTGTGGCACACGCATCCAGCGATAAAATATTATTCTTTCCGCCTAAGGCCTGTATATATTTTTCTCCTCGGGCAAGAGGCTCGTCCGTATGTGTTTGCTCGGGAGCCGGCACCGCAGGTTCAGGGGTGTTAGGTGCCAAAACGGCTTGCGGTTCCCGTCCGGGAGTAAGTAAATTCCATTTGGTAATGGCATAGTAAAAAACAAAATAATAGAGGACTCCGTATGTAAGCCCTACGGGTATTAATTTCCAACCGTTTGTGCCCAAGCCGTAACTAAGCAAATAATCAAAAAGTCCGGCGGAAAAAGTGAAGCCGAGTTTCACTTGCAAAAGGTTCATAACGACGAGAGAAAGGCCCGTTAATACCGCGTGCAACACATACAGCGGAAAAGCCAAAAACATAAACGAAAATTCAATCGGCTCCGTAATCCCGGTTAAAAAGGACGTAAGTGCCATAGACAAAAGAAGCCCGGCCGTGGCTTTTTTGCGGGCGGTATCGGCGGTTTTAATCATCGCCAAACACGCGGCAGGCAGGCCGAACATCATTACCGGGAAGAAACCCGCCATAAAAGTACCGGCTTTGGGGTCTCCCGCAAAAAATCGGGTCAAATCTCCGTGTACCAAGGTATTTACGCCGTTTTGAACGGTGGCAAAATCACCGAATTGGAACCACACCAAGTTGTTTAAAATGTGGTGCAGCCCCAGCGGAATTAACAAACGGTTGGCAAGCCCGTAAAAGAAAAGGCCTATACTGCCGGACGAAATCGTCCAGTTGCCAAACGCGCTGATAGTGCGCCCGATAGGCGGCCATACAAAGTAAAACACGCACGCAAGCAGTAAACATACCGCTCCCGTAACAATGGGCACGAAGCGTTTCCCGCCGAAAAAGGCCAAGTATGGGGGAAGTGCTATATCCTTGTATTTATTGTACAGGCAACCGGCCACCGCGCCCGTAATAATGCCGCCCAAAATATCCATATTAATATTGGAATCCAGGGTTTTTAGGGTAGCGGTTAAAATCACATAACCGACGAACGCGGCCAATGCCGCGGCTCCGTGGTTTTCTTTGGCGAAGCCGATGGCTACGCCGATAGCAAAAATAATGGGCAAATTGGTAAAAACAGCCCCGCCCGCCTGCGAAATAAAAGCAACATTAAGCAGGTCTGGCTGCCCAAGGCGCAAGAGAAGCCCCGCAATCGGCAGGACTGCAATCGGCAGCATAAGGGCCTTGCCTAATCGGACTAAAAACTTACCAATAGCGGTGCAAACTATTTTTAATTTTTCCATAAATGCTCCTATGATAAGGCAATGTATTTGCGGCCCAGGGCGCGTACTTCCTGTGCCGAGGTTAATTCTAATGCTTGGGCGGCAAGTTCTTCACATTTTTTGTGGCTAACGCGGCGGATTAACGCCTTTACTTGCGCAATGTTTTTAACGCCAACGGCCAATTCGCTTACGCCCAGCCCGATTAAAAAGGGCACAGCGGCCAGGTCGCCCGCCATAGCCCCGCAAACGGCTACGGGGCGGTTATATTTTTTTGCCCCTTGGCTAGTTAAGGAAATGAGTTTTAAGACGGCCGGGTGGAGCGGGTCCGCCTGCGCGCTTAATTCTTTGTGTCCGCGGTCAATCGCCAGCGTATATTGTGTTAAATCGTTCGTGCCGATAGAGAAGAAGTCTGCGTGGCGGGCCAGTTGTCCGCTTGTAAGCGCGGCGGAGGGGACCTCTATCATTGCACCGATTTGCACCTGTTCTTTTATGCCTAATTGTTCGGCCTCTTGGGCGATTAATTTTTTGAAAAAGATAATTTCTTCCGCAAAAGTTACCATCGGCAACATTATGCGCACTTGGTTAAGGGGGGCTGTTTGCAAAACAGCACGGATTTGGGTGCGGAAAAAATCTTCATTGCGTTTAAATGCGCGGATACCGCGCACCCCTACAATGGGGTTATCTTCCGGCAGAATATTTACAAAAGGCAAGGGTTTATCTCCGCCGGCATCCAACAGCCTAAACGTGGCTGACATATCCCGGCAGGCATTGAGTGTTTCCTGATATACGGCCCGCTGTTCGGTTTCGCCGGGTGCGTCAGCGCGGTTATTAAATAAAAATTCGGTGCGTACGAGTCCTAATCCTTCGGCTCCGTGCTGTACGGCTAATGCCGCTTCCTGTGGAGAGGACACGTTGCCTTGCACAGAAATATGCACGCCGTCAGAGGTTAGTGCCGGCTCCTGCGCTTGGGTAGAAGCCTCTTGCAGCAGGGCCTGTTCCTTTTGATTGGTGGCGGCGAAATCTTTTAGTTGCTCTTTTGTCGGGTTGATGACGGCTTTCCCTTCGTCCGCATATAAGAGGACGGGTGCGCCGCTTGGAATTTGAAGTATATCTTCTCCGGCATTTACTATGGCGGGAAGCCCCATATTGCGCAGCAAAATACCCGCATGCGCGGTGGGCGAGCCGTGGGCCAGCAGAACGCCTGCGGCTAACCCTGCTAAATGGGATACTTCGGAGGGGAGCAACTCCTCGGCTATTAAAATACAGCCTTTGGGCAGTTTCGGCAAGGCATATTTCTGCCCGCTCAGCCGCCACAGAAGGGAGCGGCGTAAATCTTTAATGTCGGCAATACGCTCCATTAAAAAGCGGTTTTTTGTCTTTTTTAAAATATCTATACTGGTGCGGACGGCTTCGTTTACGGCATAAGATGCCGTTTTGCCGCGGGAGACCGCTTCCAATGCGGTTTGGTGCATAAGCGGGTCCTGCAACAATGCTAAATGGGCAGCCAAAATATCTTGCGATGTTTTGTGCGGTTCGGCCGCAATTTTGGCTTGCGTTTCGGACGTTTCCGCTTCCAACGCGGCGGACAAGGCTTTTAATTCCTCTTGCGGGTTGGTGGCATTTTCCTCGTATTGGGCATCTGCCGGTTTAAAGAGAAACGCCTGCCCATTGGCAAGGCCTCCGCAGGCACACAGGCCGGAAACTTCTGCACCAGCGGAAAAATCTAGCGGAGTCTTTTTGTTTTCTGTGGGGATAGATAGGTTCACCCCCTTTTCGCCAAAGGCATTTTGAAAGGCTTTTTCCACTTGGGTCAGAAAGGTTTTGGCTTCGCCGGTCGGACCGCCTGCTTTTACCATTACTTGGCTGTTGTATTCAAGCGCCAGCCCCATAATACCCACTACGCTTTTAGCGTCGGTGCTTTTATCTCCGCAGCATATCTGTACGGGATAGGCATAGGCGGCTGCCAAACGGGCCAGTACGCCCGCCGGACGCGCGTGCAAACCATTGGCATTTAGAACGGTAAAAGGACCGCCCTGCGTAAAGGTTTGGCTTAGATTTGCGGTAGTTTGTGCGCCGGACACGCAAACCTGAAAAAGCGGCTCGCCTGTTTTGGTGAGTTCCGGGGCAGTACCTTGTACCTTGGTATCGGCCGGAGCAGTTACCACTAACATAATAAGGGAACTGGCGGCCTTGGCAAGTGCGGTGTGTGAAAATTTTAAAAGGGGTTGGCCCTTTTTGACTGTCTCGCCCTCTTTGACGAGCGGAGTAAACCCTTCGCCTTTTAAAGAGACCGTTTCCAGGCCGACGTGGATTAAAATTTCTATCCCGTTTTGGGCAATAACCAGTGCGTGCAGGGCTTTGTTAAAATTGATAATTTTCCCGTCTATCGGGGCGTAGATAGTGTCTCCGGCGGGGTCAAGGGCCACTCCGTCGCCCAACATACGTTCGCTAAATACCGGGTCGGGCACTTGTTCAAGCGGTACAACTGCGCCGTCAATCGGCGCGAAAACGGTTAAAGGCATAGTAAAATACTCCTTAGAATTACTTTCATTATAGTATATTCTCGGGTGCTTTTTATACGGATTTACATAAAAAATCCCGGCTTGGCAGAAACCAAACCGGGAACAATAAAAACAGGCTTATTTATCTACGGTTAATAATTCCGTGCCTGTGTGGGCGCCAAATTCAGGCGCGTACATAGATTGCGCCTGTGCGGGGAGCGCGTGGAATTTGCCGGGAATTGTCGGGCGGAGCACATAGGTAAGTGTTACCTTTCCGGCGGGTAACCGGTTGATAAAGAACCGGGTGGCCGCTTCGCGTGTTTCTCGGTATAAGGACAATTTATCCCATTCCCAGCCGCTTGTTAAATCCTCGCTTTCAAAGCCGGCGGGCTTCGGGTCATCCAGTAATACATATTCAAATTCACTGTCTGTTGTCAGCGTGAGGTGCACCTCCACCTCGTCGCCTATTTTTATTTCGTCCAAATCCTGCACCGGGCGGAGTTTCTGCACCCCGTCTTGCGTAAAGCGCGTAAAGTATTCGCGCGTTACGTTGATAACTCCCTTGGGCGAAGCCTTTACGTTGGGCGTTTGGTACAGCACAGACAGCGAAGCAAAATCAGGCATTATGCCTTGTTTGGTAATTTCGGCGGTTTTGGTTTTCTCGCTGATTTGGCGGCCCGTGTGTGCGAGTTGCAGGTCTTGCGTCCAGTCCATTGGCTCAAACGCGAAGTGCTTTTGCTCGCCGTCCCAATTTACCTGATAGGTTACCGGGAGCGACAGCGCGCCCTTGGCCTGCATTAGGTCCAGCAGGGCAAACACGGCTTGGGCCGCGGCTTTGGAATTATTCCACCCGGTTACTTGGCGGTTAAAAAGCAACCATTGGGTCATAGCCTCTATTTGGGGGGCTTGCGGGCGGATTTCTGCCAGCGCGCGCAGAGTGGCCGTTTGGGTGGAAAGGGTGTCTCGGTACCAAACCCAACTTTGCTCTTCGGGCGCAAAATAGGCTCCGGCCAGTTTATCCTGTTTCATACGGGATAAAACGAGGTCCAGGTATTGGTTGGCTTTAATATCATCTCCCAAACGGTGGTAAACGGCCGCCGCATAGGTTTGGCCGAGGGCCGTCATAAAGCGGGCGTGTTCCCCGGCATAGTCGGCCCAGCGCTTAATATAGGGTTTTGCCTGTGCGATTTGTGCCCAGTTTTGGGGGAAGGCGGAAAGAGTATAAGCCGCATATAGCGCTAAGGAAACCGTATCTTCGCTTCCGTCTTTATCGGCCTTTAATTTTTGTTCAATACGGGGGACCATATAGGAAATTGCCTGTTGGGTTTCGGCTTGCGGTATTTCCGCACCGAAAGATACGGCGGATGCAAACGCATTTAAGGCGTAGAGGGTTAAATAGTCGTCGTCGTGTCCGCCCGGGAACCACGCAAAAGCGCCGCTTGTGTTTTGGAATTTTTTAAGTTGCGTGAGTTCCTTGTTTAGCGTTTTTTGGACCGTTCCCGGATTGAACAAATCTACTAGATCCGCGGTTTTGCTCTGGCGGCCTTGGGCTTGGCGCAGCCACGGTGTTTGTTCTAACAGCGTTAAACGCAAAGGGTCCTTTTCGTTCCAAACAGCATCTTGACCCGTACGTTTGGGCAGTTTAGAAACCGCTTGTTTCAGTTGCGGATAGGTGGTGTAAAACTGGTGAACCACAGCCAAGGGCGCGTAGCGGTTTAAGGTGCTGACAAGGTCTTTGTATGGGGTTGTCAGCAAGTTAGGCATGGAATTAAGCACCGAAAGTGCCAAACTGGGGTGAATGGTCAGGACCGCCGTTTGCATATCGGCGGCGGGTACGTCTTTCAGTTCGGTCAATTCCAAGGTGTTTTGCCCGTTTTTAAGCGCGGTATTGACCGTAGCCAAGGTGCGTTGGCGGCCCGGATAAACAGGCAGGGTTTTTTGTTCGCCGTCGCTTGCCTTGCCACTGCGGGCGGTGGCGGTAATGCCGTAGAGTGCGGGCGCATTGGGGGCGGTAATTTCCCACGTTACAAATTCAGTTGCATTTGCGCCAACGGTTACGCGTTTAGCCGTATTTGTCAGGCCGAAATCCATAAGGGCATTTGCCTGGTCCTTTTGGATAGCAAGGGCGACCTCGGTGGTAATTTTTTTACCCGTTAAGTTGGTAACGGCGGCCTGTAAAATTCCTTTATCGCCCTCCCGGAAAAAACGCGGCATTTGCAGGCGGACCATAAAGTCTTTGCGGGTAACGGTGGCGGTGCTGAATGAACCGAAATCGGCATTTTGCGTAAGCGCGAAACCTACAATGTTCCAAGCCGTTAAACTCTGCGGCAAGGTAAATTTAACGATACTTTGCCCATTAACGACAGGCAAGGCCGCATTAAAATACGCAGTCGCGGCAAAGTTGGTGCGGGGGGAATCAGCAGAGCCCGCATCATTGGGCGCGGCGGCGGTATCAAAAGATTCTTCGGCTGCGGTGTCTTCGGCGGTTTCAGCAAAACTTTCCTTGTAGGTGGCTTTGCTTGCGGCCAGTTGTGGGGCGGCCCCCATAGCGGACTTTAACATTACGTTGTTGGCGCGCGAAAGCCCGAACATACGGTATGGGCGTGCCGCCATTTGCAGGTTGCTGGCGGGTAATCGCGGCGCCGGGGTAAAGGTATGCTCCGTTTTTCCTGTAAAATAGTTGGAAAAATATCCGTTGGCCTGGTTAGAGGCACGGTCGGCCGTTTGGGCATTTTGCGGGAAAAGTGCCTGCGCCGATAATGCGTGTTCCGGTTTTGCATAATAATCTAACGATTTATCATATACCGTTAAAGCGGCTTGTCCCTGTACGGGACGGCCGGCAGCATCTTTTACGGTCAATTTCCAAGAGGTTTCCTCCCCGGGGCGGACCTCATTAGGAACGTCAATAACAGCCGATAAATTCTTATTGTTAAAGGGGATTTTTATGGTTGCCTGGCCTTGGTGAAATGTATAATTGCTGGCTCCAAACCAAGCAAGCGCCAACCCGCCGCGCGCCTCTTGTTCCACCGGGAAGGTGTAAACCGACACGCCGCCGGGTAATAAATCTTTATGCGTAAGGAAGGTTTCCCCGCTATAAATTTCTACGCGTTTGGAGCCTGTCAGATTGCCTGCCCCCAACAATACGCGCGCGGTTTCCCCGGGGTAATAAGTTTCCCGTTGAAAGAGCGTAACGTCCGGCAACTGCAACTGAGAGCGCGTGTCCGCCACCACAAAAACCATACTTTGCGTGCCGGCTTTGTCCGCCTTTAAGGTCAGGCGGTAAATCCCTTCCGGCAGCGCGGGCAAAGATAAAATTTGTTCACCGGGTGTTTTAAAGGAAATATCCCGCGTGAAAGCGGTTTTGACTTCCTTGGCGTTTTTAAATTGGTTTTCCAATGTGCGTTCCGGGTACGGATAAAAACGGTTTTCCTCTTGGACTTCCGGCAATGTGTTTTCCAATAATGACACCTTGACAGATACCTTGCCCGTTACTGCGTTGCCGTCTGCATTGGTAAGTGTGAGCCGGGCAAAGTCGGGCGTTTGGGTGTTGGCGTCATAAAAACCTTGCGTAAAGTCCAGTTTAAAGAGTTTAGCCAGCGTGCTGACCGTAAAGGTCTTTTGCGTGCTGATAGGGCGGCCGCTTTCGTCCAACACTTCGGCTTTTACCACATATTTGGCAAAGGTTTCGTCCTTTTCCTGTTGGCGGGGGGTAAAGGAAATTTTAAAAGTTCCCTTTTCGTCCGTTTTGGCGGAGCCTTGTGCAATAACGGTATCACCCCCGGCAGGCGGAAATATGGCCCACCAGTAGAAAGGTGGCAGATAGTCTTGGCGGTGTACCGTATAGTTGATGACGGCTCCGGCCAAAGGCGCGCCAAAATAATACTGGGCTTGGCCGGTTACGGTGGTTTCCTTGTTATATTCTCGGGTGGTCCCGTCCGCAGATAAAGTGATTTCGTAATCCGGGCGTTTGTATTCTTCTACTTGGAACGACTGGTAGGTGCGGTAGGTCCGGTTATTTGCAGTTAAGGAAGCTTGTATTTGAAAGGACCCCAGCATCGGGTTGTCCGGCAGGGTAAATTCAGCCTGTGCGGTTCCCATCGCATTGGCCGCGGGGCGGGCGGAAAAGACGGTGTTGCCCGAAGCGTCCGCCA
>UQJU01000033.1 GCA_900541355.1 Candidatus Avelusimicrobium fimicolum
GGCCGCCGTGGCGAAGGCTATTGCCGATTTCGTGCCGTCTGCACACCAAAAGGAAGTAATTGTTTCTGGCGGCGGATGCTATAACAAGACCTTGCTTGTATATTTGCAGACTCTTTTGCCGCAAATAAAAGTAACGACTTCTTTGTCCTATGGTATTGACCCGCAAGCCAAGGAAAGTGCGGCCTTTGCGCTGTTTGCCTGGTTGGCCTTGCACCGCAAAATTAATCATTGTGCGGCGGCCACAGGCGCAAAGCGCGCGGCTGTTTTAGGGAAAATCACTTTATGCAAATAAACCGTTTAGTCCATCCCGGCTTTTGGTTCGGGAAAACAAAAGTAGAGGACGCTTTAAAATTGGCCCGCTTGGGTGTGGGCGGTTTTTGTTTTTATGGCGGCACACGCAAACAAGTGGCGGAATTAACCCGCGCTTTGCGTGCGCAATCTCCTTTACCAAAAATTTTAATTTCGGCAGATTACGAGGACGGCCTGGGCCGTTGGCTGCCGGATGCGGAACTTCTGCCCTCTAACCTGGCTTTGGGGGCCGCAAACAATACAGATTTGGCCTTTGAAAAGGGGATTTTGACCGCCCGTCAGGCCAAAAGTTTGGGGGTGGATTGGGTTTTCGCTCCCGTTTTAGATTTGGCGGATTGTCCGCAAAACCCGATTGTAAATACGCGCTCTTTTGGGGCAGACCCGCAGTTGGTTACCCGCTTGGCGCGCGCTTTTATAAACGGTCTGGCCCAAGGGGGGGCATTAAACAGTATAAAACACTTCCCCGGCCACGGCAACACGTCCACCGATTCCCATATGGCGATGCCTACGGTATCTTCGTCTGCGGAACATTTGCAAATGCACGAACTTTATCCGTTCAAAGAATTGTTGTCGCTGGCAGACAGCGTAATGGTGGGGCATTTATTGGTGCCCGCGTTAGACAAAAACAGCCCGGCCTCTCTTTCCGCAAAAATTATCGGCGGCTTACTGAAAACCCAACTGGGTTATAAAGGCTGTGTGGTAACGGATGCGCTTTCTATGAAGGCATTGGGCGATGAAAAACAGGCCGCCTTGGCCGCTTTTAAGGCCGGTGCGCATATTTTGCTGGTGCCGGAAAAGCCGTTTGAACTGCTTGATTTTTTGCACCAAGTAATGCTTGATAAAGCATTGTTGGACGAAGCCGAACAGCAGCAGGAAAGGCTTTGCAGGCGTGCCGGTTTCATCTCCGCCCCCACAGCGGAAGATGCTTTTCAAGAGACTGATTTTGCAGAACGTGCCGCAAAACAGGCGCTTGTCTGCCAGGGCCCAAGGGTTACGCTTTGTCCGGGGCAAAAAGTGCAAGTCATAGAAGTCGGCAACGACGAAAACCTATCGTCTGAGCCATTTATCCACACTTTACGGCAGGGCGGTATATTCTTGGCGCAACCGGGGGAAAACGCGGATGTGTTAGTGGTGTTGTGCTGGCGGAGGTATCAAGCCTTTAAAGGTAAAATCGCACTAGACCCAAGCGAAATAAACAAGGTGCAGACGGAACTAAAAAACTATCCGGCTCATATACTTATCACACTTGCAAACCCGTGGGCGGCCAAACAATTAAACGCTCAAAGCACGCTGTTCACATTTAGCCCCGCGCCCTCTTTTCAGCGGGCGGCGGCGAAATGCCTGCTAGGCAAATTTGAACCCGCCGGCCGTTTGCCCGTTACGCTATAAAAAAAGCCCGTCAGAGCGACGGGCTTTTAGTTTAATATTCAATTTTATCGGTTTTTTTGTTCCATTGTTCAAACGGCTCGGCTTTGTTGGAAATATCTATGCAATAAGTTTTTAGCGAGCGTTTGTCCAGCGGCAAAGCGACTTCCTTGTAAATAAAGGCATCGTCAAAGCCGTATTTCGCCGCCGTAAAGCGGTTTGCCGCAAAATACAGCGCCCTGGGGCGGGCCCAATAAATAGCACCCAAGCACATCGGGCAAGGCTCGCAAGAGGAATAAATAATGCAATCCGTCAATTCAAAAGAACCTAACTTTTTGCAGGCTTTGCGGATGGCATCTACTTCGGCGTGGCGGGTTGGGTCGTTGGTAGAAGTTACCTGGTTGCAGCCGCGGGCGATAATTTTCCCGTCTTTTACAATGACTGCACCGAACGGACCGCCCTTGCCCGAGTTCATACCTTTCCCGGCCATTTTAACGGCTTCCTTCAAAAAACGTTGGTGTTGTTTTAATTCTGCTTGTTCCATAATCGTGTCCTCCACAGCGCTTTTTTATTATATCTAAATTTTAAGCGTAATGGTTTTATTTCTTTGCGCGGGTGTGTGTTTATCCCCGCTGTAAGCAAAGCGCGCAAAAGCACCCAAACAGGCTTTTTTATCTTTGTAATCAAAACAGTATGACACATTGTCCTTGACGGAGCCGGAGTATCCTTCGTTAGTCCAGCGGCGGCCTTCCCGTGTTTCGTGTTCTCCCCAGTTAAGTTTGACGGTTGCGGGGCCAAAGGAAATTTTATCTCCGGGCCAGGCATCTTCAAACGGACGGATAAAACGCGTTGCCGGAAAGCGGTTGGAAAATTCCGGCGGGATAGGTTTATCTGTAAAAAGCAGGATGGCGTTTGGTTGTTTGACTCCTGTTTTAAAAAGAGATGCTTGTAATTTATCGGGGGCCAGTTCGCTTCCCGCTAAAAAGGCCTTGCCGTTTTTGGTGCGAATTAAGGCTCCTCTCTTATTCCACTCGTTTAATAAATAAATTTGTATATCCGGCGCAAAAAAATATTCCGTTAGCGGTGCAACTAAAACGAGCCCCAAACACGGCAGGCAGATTTTGCGTGCAAATTTTTTAAGCGGTAAATTAAATACCCAAAACAGCCCGGCATAATATGCAATAATGGTGCCCGCACCCCAAGCCGCCACCGGCAAGGCGGACATTTTAAACGAGGCAAAATAAACCACCAAGGTTTTAAACAGCCACAGGGCTCCATACGTTACTCCGTGCAAAAGCCATCCTACATGCAGGCAACTGCACACATAATACGCAAACGAAAGACCCATAAGCACCGAGGCTAGCGGGACTAAAAGCATATTAGAAATAAGCCCTGTTACAGATACTTTGTAAAACACATTGGTAAATTCGGGTAAGAGTGCCAGTTGGGTGGAAAGCGTGGCCAAAAAGATTTGCGTGAAAAAACGCAGGGTTTTTGGCCATTTGCCGGGCACTTTATAATTGTTAAGGCAAATAATAATAGCGAGTGTGGCCAAAAAAGACATTTGAAACCCTGTTTCAAATACGGAAGCAGGCTGAAAAATTAAAATCACAAAGCACGAAACCAGCAACCCTTGGAATACCCCGCTGTTTCGCCCTAAAAAATAACCTGTGCAGGCGCAAATTGTCATAAAATATGCACGCACCAACGGGGCATCGGCCCCGGCAATCAGCGTGTAAACACCCGCCACGCCAAGCGCAAGGAGCAACATCTTTTTCCGGCTTAGCCCGAACCACGAACAAACCGCCAGCGTAAGGAGCGTAACAAACCCTACATTGCCGCCCGAGGCCACGAGCAGGTGTATGGCACCGCTGTCTTGAAATGCACTGTAAAGTGCCGGGTCCTGTTCCCCGCGTTCCCCTAACAATATACCCCCGGCAATAGAAGCCAAATCAGCCGGGAAATCATTTTTAAATACGCGTAAAATATCCGCGCGCAAACTTCTTATTAGTTTCCACGGCCAGGGTGCCGGGCGCACGACGGATACAGAAGTTCCTTTGATTTCGGTAAAAATATTTTTAGAAGACAAATAACTGCGCCAATCAAAATTCCCAAATAAATCAAGACCGTAGGGCTGTTGCAGACGGCCTGAAATTTCTAAAACATCTTTCCATTTGGGAGTGAAATTCGGCAGGCGGGCATAAATTTGGCCTTCCGCTTTTTGTCCGTTTACGCAGAACACCTTGATAACGGCATTTTGGGAGTTTTTCTTTGGTACAGCAAAACTTTCCACTCTCCCGGTAAGTGTAACTTCTTTTTGCGGCAAAAAGCGGAAAACATCCTGCCCGGAAGGGGCAGGACGGTAAAAGAACGCTAGTCCGGCAATTAAAGCCGCCAAACACCACAAAAGCGGCCTTTTGTACATATCCGGGTGCATTAGAGTTTGGTGCGGGCTTTTAAAGAGTATCCAAGCGTCATTTCGTCAATGTAGTCAATATCTCCGCCCAACGGAACCCCATAGCCGATACGCGTTACTTGCCCGACAAGGCCGCGAAGTAAATCTGCTAAATACAGGGCCGTGGTTTCGCCCTCGCTGTCCGGGTCCGTAGCAATGATTACCTCGCGCACCGGGGTTTCGGTGTGCTGTACGCGCTCTAATAATTCGCGTACTTTTACTTGGTCCGCGCCGCGCCCTTCCATTGGCGAAATGGCTCCGTGCAAAACGTGGTAAACCCCTTTAAAAGCACCTGTTTTTTCAATGGATTCAATATCCTGCGGGTCCTCTACCACGCAAATCACCCCGTGGTCGCGATCTTGGTCGCGGCAAATGGGGCAAAGGCCGTCCTCGCTGTATGCAAAGCATGCCGGGCAGAGTTTAACATCTTGCTTAACCGACAAAAGGGCATTGATAAATTCTTCCGTTTCGCCTTGCGAAGCACGCAAAAAATAAGCCGAAAAGCGTTCCGCTTGCCGCGGTCCTACCCCCGGCAAACGGCGTAATGCACGGATAAAACGGTCTAAACTTTTCATAACTTATGCCAACAACTCTCCGGGGATGATTTCCAAAATATCCTTTAATTCCTCCGGAGCATCTGCCGGAGCAGTACCCGCAGTGCCTGCTATATCAGCCGAGAAATCTCTTTTTACAAAAGGTTCCTCGTCGGAAATAGAGTCCGATTTATTTTCGTCGGATGCAGGCGTTTGTTTGGTTTGTGCGGCAGAGGCGGGTTTGTCTTCCTGTGGCGTGCCGGACGAAATTTTAAATTTAATGGTGCGTCCGCTTATTTTTTTAGCGGCAGTTTCCAAATCACCCAATTTGTTTTGGGCGGGAATTTGGTAAAACTCTTTGCCGGGCGGAAAGCACAGCGTCCACTCGTCTTTGCCAAACTGTACCATACTGTTTAACATTACGTCATATACAAACGGACTCTTTTTAAACTGCAAGAGCATTTTATCCCAAATTTGGCGGTCTGTTAACGCGCCGGAAGATACCGGAGCGGCTTCTTCCGCCACCTCGTCATCGGCGATAATATCATCCACCACGGGGCGCAGAGAAGGTTTTATAACCGGGGCGGGCCGTGGAGCCGGACGGACAACATCAGCGGGCGATACGCGCGGAGCGACGGCGGGTTTGGGCATTGGCCGGGCTGCCGGAACCGGGGCGCGGTGCGCCGGTGCAGCCGTCTGCGTGGGCATAGTGCCCGCCGGGAGGCCCTTTTCCAAGGCTTCCAAACGGCGGATAAAATTATCCAAATCTAAACAACTGTCCATTACTGTAAACAAGCCGACTTCTGCGCTGATTAAGGCATTATCGGAAAATTTTACTTCTTCGGTGATTTTGTTTACCTTGCGGGAAAGTTGCGCCAAAAAACCGGGGGAAACCTGTTCGGTAATTTGTTTGGCTCCGTCAAAGGGTTCTCCTCCTTGGCCCAAGGCAAAATAGAACAAATCTCCCAAGGCGTTTTTCAAATCTTTTAGAAAAGAATTTGCATCAAACCCTTCGTTTTTTAAAGTTTCAAAGGCTTGGTGCAGGGCCGCATTATCCTTTTGCACGAGTGCAGTAACGGTTTTTTTGATTAATTCATCCGGCGTAAGGCCCAACATTTCGCCTACTAATTTTTCGTCAATGCGGTTGCCGGAGTAGGCAATCGCGCGGTCCATTAAGGTAAGTGCGTCGCGCATTGCGCCGCCTGCATTTTTGGCGATAATTTTGGCCGCACCCGGGGTTAAATCTATACTTTCCGCTTCGGCCAGGTCCAACAGGTGCGTGCTGATTTCGTCCACCGTTATCGGGCGGAAACGGAAGGTTTGGCAACGGCTGACAATGGTGGCGGGCACCTTGTGTTTTTCCGTTGTCGCCAAGATAAAGACAACGTGGGCCGGGGGTTCCTCAATCGTTTTTAAAAGAGCATTAAAGGAACTGGCTGAAAGCATATGGACTTCGTCCAAGATAAAAACTTTATAGCGGTCGCGCGACGAAGCCAACGCAACGGTATCAATAATGGCTTCGCGCACCTTTTCCACCTGCGTATTGCTGGCGGCGTCTAATTCCAGAACGTCTAAATCGGCGCTTTGGGCAATTTCACGGCATTGGGGGCATTCTCCGCACGGTTCGGCGGTTGGTTTATCCTCGGCGTGTCCGGTGCAGTTTAAAGCCTTTGCCAAAATACGCGCGGTGGTGGTTTTTCCGCACCCGCGCGGTCCGTAAAACAAATAGGCGTGGCCGATACGTCCCAATTTTAAAGCATTTTGAAGCGTTTTGGAAATGCTTTCCTGCCCGACCATATCTTCAAACTTTTGGGGGCGGTATTTATTAGCCAAACTTATATATTGATGATTTTCGTCAAACATTTCCATAATTAACCTCTAAATTTTTTATTGGCGCGGCGTACCGCGTGGGAATAATCCAAACTGATTTTTCCGGGACCTAAGAGTGCGCTGGGCAGTAATGCGGCTGCCAGCAAAATAAGTAACGCCACATACAGTTTATTAAAATCGGATGCAAAAAATACGGCTGCTAATCCTGCCGTGGATAACAAGGCCAACCCTGCCGCCGGGCGCGTGAACCATCCCAACATTAAAAGCAAACTCAAAAACAGTTCGGCTACCACCAAGGCCAGCCCCGCCGGAACAGGCAGAGGAAGGCCCATTGCGGTAGCGTTATACAAAAATTCGCGGTAGAATAGTAAGCACCCTATGGTAATATACAAGAGTGTCAACCCGGACAAAAGCCGGGTTAAAAAAAGTGTCAGCGAAAACATTTTTTCGTCTATATTACAATGTAAATCAAGTTTAGGCACGGCTACCTCCGGCTAGAATTCTATTTCGGCAGACATTGAAAAGTATGTCTTGCGATTGGCTTCCCGTCGCGGTTCAAATACTTCCACCCCGCCGGAAACCGACATCCCCCACAGGACAATATGCACCCCGGCACTGACGGCGGCTGCACTATCGCTGAGTTCTGCGTAGCGGTAGCGCACCAAAGCCGCATACGGCGTAATAAAATTAGTCCGGTAGCGTACCGATATGCCTGCGGCCTCTTTGACAAACCCTTGTACCACAGCCGTCATAAACGGGATATCCGCCCAACTAAACGTAACATTGGTTGGTTGGGAACTACTATATTTTATCACTTTATGCCAGGCGGCTTGCAGTTTCCAGTTGCCTACGTCGGCAGATGTTAAAGCGTGTACGCCCGTTTCTATCTGCGAAAATGCCCCGCCGGCTAAATCGTTACCCTTTTTATCCACATAAGTACGGTAACGTGCCTGATAAAAACGCGCCGAGAGGCGCGGGTTAGTAATTTGTTCCCAACGGTAGAACGGAAACCACGTTGCGCCCAAGCCATAGCCGGCGGCCTGGTAGCCCACCGCTTGCGGCTGCCAAAAACCGTCTGCTGTCAGCCGCCAAGTATCGTTTAGTTCGTAGGACACCCCCAAGGCGTAGCGGGAAGTGGAGCCTGCTTCGTCAATTTCTTTGTCGGACATACGGTAATATCCGTATTCGGGTGATAGGATAAATCCGTTGTCCAGGTTCCAATCATAAGTGCCGCGCATGGCGGCATAGCCACGCTCTCCGTTTACGCTGGAAAAATTTATCTGCCCGTAGCATAACGCACACGGGCAGATAAGTAAACATAAACAAATAAACGCGGTTTTTACGCGCATTGGCTTATTTGGATTTCTTCGCTTTGGCCTTCGCAACTTTGGCGTCTTCGTCCTGTAAGAACTTGACATAGTTGGAGGCTTTGCGTTTCTTCCAAGCGCCTTTGTGGTAACCGTAACCAATGATGAGCGGAATCAAGGTCGTGCATTCACCGTACACCATCTGTTCCAAGGCGGTGGAAACTTTACCCCAAGAGGAAGCCTCTTTTAAGGTAGAGCCGGAAAGAGCCCCGTCGCGCACATCAGCCACCGTGATTTGTACGGCATATTTGTGCATCGGAGAATCCGCACCTAAAATTTCAGCAGCCACTACGGTGTCCTGCGCAAAGTTTTTCGGTACACCGCCGGACCACATCATCAGGCCCGTTTCTTTGGCTTTGATTTTAATTTTGGTCAGTTCCAAAAAGTCTTTGGCACTGTCAATAGAAACGTGGGCTTCGGGGTGTTCGGTCTGGTGCGCTACAAAGCCGAAACCGGCAGAGCAGTCCGAGAAAGCAGGCACAAATACCGGCACGCCGTATTTGTAAGCGTTATAAACGATAGAATCTTTCCCTTTGCCTTTGCTTTCCAGCCATTTACCCATTTCCCAAATAAATTCGCGGGAAGAGTAAGGGCGGGGTTCCAAAGTGTTGCAAATTTTGTGGATGGTTTCGTCGCATTCTTTCAACTGGTCTTCATCAATGTATGTGTCGTAGATGCGGTCAATATGCAAATCGCGCAACAAATTGTCGTCTTGATTATAGGGAGTACCAATGTAGTGTTTGTAGCCAAGGGCTTCAAAAAAGTCCTGGTCCACGATGTTTGCGCCGTTGGAAACAATCGCGTCAACCATATTGTTTTGAATCATATCCACCACAACTTTCTTCATACCCGCGGAAACAAGCGACCCCGCAATGCACAAAATGACGGAGCATTTTTTGTCGGAGAGCATCATATTGTAGATTTTGCTCGCTCTGGCCACTTCGCGAGAAGCGTAGGCCATATTTCCAAAGGCTTCCACCAAGGGAACCACATTGTATTTTTTGAGGTCAATGTGTTTGATGGTGTCTTTGAGAAAGTCTTTCTTGGTTAGTTTTGCCATTTCTTTTTACACCTCTGCTGGATTTATTTACTTCTATTTAGTAAATTATAGTAAATATATTTAAATTTTCATAGGAAAATCGTATAAAAAATACAGGGCCGGTAAAAGAGGCCCGAGGAGCGTAAAAATGTATCCCGATTTAAAACAAACAGACCCCGCCGTTTATGATGCGGTAACCCACGAATTAAACCGCCAGCGCGAAAAGTTGGAACTGATTGCTTCCGAAAATTTTACGTCGTTGGCTGTGATGCAGGCGCAAGGCTCTGTTCTTACTAACAAATATGCCGAGGGCTATCCTGCCAAACGCTATTACGGCGGATGTGAATTTGTGGATGTGGTGGAGCAACTGGCGATTGACCGCGCCAAGCAACTTTTCGGCGCCGAACACGCCAACGTCCAGCCGCACTCCGGCGCGCAGGCCAATATGGCTGTATATTTTGCATTATTAAAACCCGGCGACACCGTGTTGGGTTTAAATCTTTCTCACGGCGGACATTTAACGCACGGACATCCGCTTAATTTTTCGGGCAAGTTATATAACATTATTGCAATGAACGTGCGTAAAGATACCGAAGAAATTGATTATGATGAAGCCGCCCGCTTGGCTTTGGAACACAAGCCTAAACTCATTATGGCGGGAGCCTCCAACTATTCCCGCGTGTTTGATTGGAAACGCTTGCGCGAAATTGCCGATTCCTGCGGGGCTTATTTGGCGTGCGACGTGGCCCATTATGCGGGCCTGATTGCCGCCGGAGAATATCCTAGCCCGGTGCCGTATGCCGACGTGGTAACTACCACCACACACAAAACATTGCGCGGTCCGCGCGGCGGGATGATTTTATGTAAAGCCGCCTTGGCCAAAGCCATTAACTCCGCTGTATTCCCCGGGGTGCAAGGCGGGCCGCTTATGCACGTTATTGCGGGCAAGGCCGTTTGTTTTGGGGAAGCCTTAAAACCTGAATTTAAAGCCTACCAACATCAAGTAAAATTAAATGCCGCTGAACTCGCCAGACAATTAATGGCGCGCGGCTACCGTTTGGTGGCCGGGGGAACGGACAGCCACGTTATGTGTATTGATTTGCGCTCTAAGGGATTAACGGGGAAAGCCGCCGAAGCCGCCCTGGATAAAGCGGGCATTACGGCGAACAAAAATACGATTCCCTTTGACCCCGAAAAGCCGTTTGTTACCAGCGGGCTTCGCTTAGGAACTCCCGCTATCACAACGCGCGGTATGAAGGAAGCGGATATGGCGCAGGTGGCCGACTTTATTGACGGGGCTATTTCGCACCACGAGGACGACGCTTATTTGGCGGAAGTGGCCGGACAAGTAAAAAAATTCTTGGAGAAATTTCCGCTTTATCCGTCGCTTTCGTAACTTTACTTAGCGCCCCGGGAGTTGTCTGCCCGGGGTATTTTTTTAGGGCCCAGAAAAAACTGGGCCTTATCGTATCTTTTTTCTAGGTCTAATGGCCCTGTTTATTTGGCGGACAATCGGGTAAATTAATACTATAAGGTGTTTTCTTTTGTAAGGAGTGTTTATGAAAAAACGATTTTTATTTCTTTCCTGTTTGGCCGTTTTATTTGCACAGCCGTCTTTTGCCCAATCGGCCTTGGTAAAGGGGGGCGCCAAAGCCACTGGGAAAGGCTTTCTTCAAAAGACCGTTTCGCGTCTTTATCCCCGTATCCGTGTGCCTAAGGTCCCCACGGTGGCTCCGCAAATTACATTGCCTACGGCCACTCCGCAAGTAGCGGTGCAGATATCCAAGCAGATTGTGGCCGCTTCCAAAATTCAGTCCTCTTTTTTAAAGGCACCCGCCCTGCAACCCTTTGAGCAAAACACGCCGCATTTTTTATTTACCGTATCGGCCGCAAGTAAAGGAAACGGCTTTCAAGCGGGTGGATTTGTCTTTGCCGAGGAAAACAACGGCAAAACCGTTTTGTGGGGTGTGGCTCCGTTGGAATATGTGCAACATATGGGCCAAAATGTAGAAGTGTCCTTTTATGTGGCGGGTAAGAAATTTACCTATCCGGCCGAAGTTGTTTTAACGGGCCGCACGGAAGGCATTAATGCCGTGCTTATCCGCTTGCCCGACCAAGTTTTGGAAGTGGCACGCCCTGTCATTTGGGCCAAAGAATACCCGCAAAAAGGGACTAATCTTTTTACTTACGGATACAATAACGGCCGCTACCAAAAGGCCCAGCGCCGCGTTATTACCGCCCATACGGAGCGCATTGTAGAGTCCTTGCCGCCTGCCGAAGCGGAGGGAACCTTAACCAACGCCGGCGGACTGGTGGTAAACGAAAAGGGGGAAGCCGTGGGATTATCGCTCGGCACCTCACATCCTTTGGCTGACCGGGCCGAGTGGTACTGGAACCGCCACTCCAATAAAGATTTACCAAAAACGCAGGACCTGTCCGCTATCGGCGAAATTTTACCTTTTGCCCGCGTGCAAGATTTATTGCGCGAATACCGCAATCCCGGTTCCGCACAACGCGTCGTCTTATTTGGGGGCATTTGGGTAGGCAAACTGCCCATTACCGAAACGGTTAAAAGTGTAACTGCGTATTACGAGAACGGCTTTGAACAAACCATTGATAAAAACCCGTTTTTAAAGGTGGGGTCTATGGATGTTCCGTTTGAATATGAGGGTTTAAAAAAGGGTAAAATAGTTATCAGCCGGAAGGACGGCTCCACCTACGCCTATTGGGTGGATGTGGAAAAGCGTATCGTTACCCGGGAAGAAACGATTCGCTGATGAGTTGGTAATAGGGGAAAAATAATGTCCAATAAGGGGTTGGCCTTAGCGTTTCTTTGTGCTTTTTTTGTGGCGGCACCCGCTTCGGCGCAAAGTAAATTACCGGGCTTTTTTAAAGATTTAAAAATCACACACGCCTTGCGTGCCCGTTGGTTTAACAAAGTAAAATTTCAATTAAATAATCGCTTGATTACCGTGGCGGCGCGTTCGCACTCGTCTAATATTTTGGCGGCCAGATTAACGGCTCCGCTGATACAAAATACTCCGGTCCTGCCCGCCAAACCGCGTCCGTTATCGCCGGCGCCCCATTTTGTCCGTCAGGCCGTTTTTACCTTGCAGCATTCTCCCCAAACGCACGGAAAGGGCTCCGCCTTTGCTATAAGAATAAACGGGCAAGTGTGGGGGGTTACCGCCAAGCATATTTTAAATGATATCGGGCGGGAGCCGTATATTGAATTGTTTGACGAAAACGGAAAACCCTTTTATACGCAAATTTTTACGGTGCGGGAAGGCCATTTGCGTGGGGCAGATATCGCTATTTTTAAAATTCCGCCGCAACTTAACAACTATATTGTGCCTTTGGAGGCGGATGAAAAATTGCCGTCGCCCGCGCATGCGGTACAATCGGCGGGATTTTCACGCGGCAATTTTGCCTGGTTTAATAAGGTGGATGTTTTGTTTGCCAGTCCGCATCGTATTTTGGCGCGCTATCAGGATTTTCCTGTTTTAAACGGTTATTGCGGCTCGCCTTTGCTTGTCAACGGGAAAGCCGTCGGTGTGTTTGTGGGTATTGTGGGCAATACCAATACGCAAAGCGCCGAGTGGCGCAAGTTGTTGGACAACAAGCCCATTAACGATTTTAACCAAATTGTGCCCATACAATGGGTACGCCGCTTGGTGGAGCAGGTTAATCATCCGCAGCAAGCCACGGGCACTTTAATCCGCATATTGGGCCGCCCGATTACACACCTAACACCCGATGACGCTGTGATAAAAATTCAGCAATTTAGAAAGGGCCGCCTTTACAAACAGATTTCCGCTTATCCGTTTATGGATTACCTGCATTTGGAACGGTTTTTTGATGTTGAGGCACACGACAAAATCCGTGTGATTATCCACAAGGGGAGCAACGCCGGGGCGCGCCCCGCGGAGCGTTGGTACGATTTAGACCTTTCCACAGGCACCCTGACGGGTCCTGCGGACGGCAACTCCCTGCGCTGACTAACGATTAATGGAGCAACACTATTTTTGCAATGCCGCGGACAAACGAAACGGCAACAATAAAAAATACATTGTTTAGTCGTCATCCCTGAGGAATTTATTCGGGGATCTGTTGTTATTAAATGCGGGAGGACGGCAAAAATTTAGCCCCCGGTTTTGCCGGGGACTGGTTAATTACTACTGGTTTAAAAGTTCGCGCGCGGATAAATTCCCGCCTGCCGAGGCTTTTTCCAGCCAGAGGCGTCCTTCCTTTTTATCCTTCGCCACGCCTAGCCCTTTCCAATAAATTTGCCCCAACACATATTGCGCGGCAGTATCATTTTGATTGGCGGCTTTCTTAAAAAATTCAATTGCCAAGGGTACAGAACGCTCGGTTCCTTGCCCTTGCATCAGCATAAAACCCGTCATATATTGCGCTTGGGCTAATCCACCCTCTGCGGCATTGGAAAACCAAGCAAAGGCATCTTGGTAATTGGGCGGATTTGCCTTGTAGGCACGCTCGCCCAAGGCATACTGGGCGGCCGGAAATTTGGCTTGTGCCGCTGCGCCCAGCAGTTCTAATGCTTTATTTTCGTCCGGGGAGGTTCCCTCTCCCTTTTGGTACATTTCTGCCAGTTCAAGGGCTGCCGCAGGCAACTGCCCCTCTTGCCAGGCCAAGGTTAAATATTTCAAGGCTTCTTCGTCATTTTTAGTAACGGGATAACCCATATGATACCCTTCCCCGGCGGAGAGTTGCGCTTGGCTGTCGCCTTGTGCGGCTAACAATAAGGTGGCGGAAAAACGGTTCACTACATCATAAAAATCCGGGTCTGCTTCCCGCAAGGAGCGTAAGGCTTGCTGGGCCGGCTGGCTTCCCATAGCAGAGGCTTTTAAATTCCACAAAATAGCATCTCCTTTGTTGGCGGAAAGGCCTCCTAATCCCTCGTTATAAAAGCGCGCCAGTTCCGTTTGGGCGGACACATTACCTGCCTGCGCGGCCAGTTGCAAATAGGGCAGGGCTTCCTCGTAATCTTGCTTTACCAAAGTACCTTGGATATATAACCGGGCGAGTTTCCAATCGGCCGAAGTATCGCCTTGCGCGGCGGCTTTCTTGTACCACTCGGCGGCTTGCGCGCCGCTAGGCTCTACCCCAAGGCCTTGCGCATAAAAATCTCCTATTTTCACAGCCGCAGACACATCACCGGCTTGGGCTTGGGTTAAGGTTTTGGCAAAATTGCGTTGTTGCGGTGTTTTGTAAAACGCGTACGCATACACGCCCGCGATGACCGCGAGCACCAGCATAATTTTTAAAAATGTCTTCATAAAACTCCCGGGAAATGCTTTTTATATCTCTTTTTATTATACTTGTTTTGAGGTTTGTCCTAACGTGCAAACTTATATGCGTTCATCTTTACAAGGCCATCCTGAATTTAATCGTCCGAAGAGTGCAGTTATCCTGGAAAGTCGGCCGGCGCGGAGTGTTCCAGCATCTGTTGTTATTAAAAAAGGAAAACAACGGATACTGGACAGAAACCTTCCAGTATGACCTTTTTTTATAAACGACCAACGACCCCAGTAGAATGCCCCCAATTTTTATGACGGCCTTTGTTTTATTTATGGGTGTTGTTTTGTTGCTTGCAACATTGCCAAAACAGTGTGGCTACACCAGTCAAAAGAGGGGGAAAAGGTAAGCCG
>UQJU01000034.1 GCA_900541355.1 Candidatus Avelusimicrobium fimicolum
TTGCCCGAAGCGTCCGCCACTTTGATTTCCACGCGGTGATTGGGAAGAACCTTTAAGCCGCGCGGCAAGGTTTCAAAAGCATTTAAAGCGAGTTGCACCTTTTCGCCGGGGCGGTAAATGGCGCGGTCCGTTTGCAGGAAAAGCCGCACCGGTTCGTTATTATAAAAATGAAAATAGAGCGCAGGGGCAAAGGCGCGGCTGCCGTCTTTTTCTGCCAAAGGGCTGATAAAATAGTTGTTATTGGTGTTTCTGGCGGTGCTGACCGTAATGGGGCGTACAAACGCGGCGGAGCCGTCGGCCTGGGTAACGGCTTTTTGGCGGGTCCCTTTCCAGGTGGTGATAATGTCCAAATTAGCGTTTCCTTCCGTTTCGCCTGTTTTTAAATTAGCGGTGTACACGCGGAATACATGGGGGCGGAACGTTTGCGTCTTGCCGGACAGAGTGGCTACATACTTATCCGGATTGTCCTCAATGGCTCCGGTAACGAACAAGGCCAAATCGGTAGCATTTAAAACGGCGCCTTGCACGGGTGCGGAAGCATCATCAAAAGAGGCGTCATAACTGGCCAGCACAAAGTAGAAACCGTTTTCAAGCGGGGGGAGCGCAACAGTGGCCTTTTGCTCAAAATAAGGGCGTTCGTACATTACTTGTGTGGAGGCGGCTTTGTAAGGCGCGCGGAAAAGCACTTCCTTTATGTTTTTGCCGGATAAACGCGTGAGAAAATCCCACGAATTCACTGTCCGGCCCACCTGCCCTGCGCGATAGAATTTTAACAGTTCCTCATACGAGGTTTTGTATATACGGACAAATACTTCTTGTGCGTTCCGGGCGGTGAAAGATAGTTCTGTCTTTTGCGGATTAATGGCCTTGGGCAAGGCATTAAAGGATAGTTCCTTTTTTAAAATTTGCTTTTCCAGTTGGGCGCATTGTTTGGCATAGTAGCCATTGTTTAAGCCTTTGCCAAAGCGGGCAATTTTAAGGGCTTCTTCGCGGTCGCCGTTGTGGTTCCATAATAATTCGGCGGCCTTGTAAGCCGCATAAGAGCGGCCATAGTCGGTATTGTCGGCAGACACATAGCCTTTAATTTTATTCCAAAAGCCCAAGGTTTGGGGGGTAAGACCGCTGATGACGTTTAACTGGCTGACGGCGGCGTTAAGGGCTTTTTCTTTGTTGTTAAGTTCAAAAAAGCGTTCTTGCGTAAAGGGCAATAAAATAAAATCGGTTTGCCAAAAGATTTTTGCATTTTGGCGGCCTTTTCCGTCTAGCAAATAGGTGGTTTTTAGGAGGTAAGCCAATTTTTCGGCCTGTTCCTTCTGTTGGGGCACAACCTCGGCATATCCGTCTAAATATTCGGCATTTTCCAAACGGGCGGGGACAACGGTCTTTTGTGCAGTTAATCTGTTGCGCCACTCAAACACCACATAGTCAAATAGTGTGGGAATACGCTGGGTATCGGTTTCCTTGATGTTTAAAATAAGGGTTTCGCGTTCAACCGGGAAATTGATAAGCGCGGCGCGCATAGCCCAAAGCGTTTCGTAATCTTGGGTGATGCGGGATTCCCACTCGGCTTGGGTCCAGGTTTCGGGATCGTTTTGCGCGTCATTAGAGTCTATTTGCCGTTCGTTTAACAGCCGGCGGTAAACCGAGGCGGCTTGATCTGAAATTTGGATACGGTAGAGCAAAAAGCGCACTTTCCACAAATCGTTTTCAGGCAGGGGATAATTCCAAATGGTTTTAGCGGCATTTAAATATTCTCCAAGGCCGTATTGGCAGGCGGCATAGCGCAGTTGGGCGTGCAGACGCTCCTCTCCGGTGGCCGATTGCATTAATTGTTTGTACTGTGTGAGCGCGGACGAATAATCGCCTTTTGCAAAAGATTCCTCCGCCTTGGGCAGACTTTGCGCCCCAAGTGCCAACGGCAACAGCAAAATGCCTAAAATAAGATAAAGTGTTTTTTTCATACAATTCCCCTTTATATAAAAATTACCGGAGATGAAAAATCTCCGTCCGCCCGAAGGAGGATAGAGATTTTTCTGTCTATATTTTAATTTGTCCGGGCTTACATTTGTTCCGGCGCGCTTACGCCGATAAATTCCAGCCCTTTTTTAATCCGCTCCGCTACCCGTTGGCAAATAAATAAACGGGATTTAGTTTGTTCCAAGTTGTTCTCATCCAGCACGCGGCAGGTATCATAGAACGCGTGGAACAGGCCCGCCAATTCAACCAAATAAGTGGTTAAGTGGTGGGGGCTTAAATCTGCAATGCAGTTGCGCAGGACGTGTTTGAGCCAAATCAGTTTTAACAAAAGAGCCCTTTCCTGCGGGGCAAGCGGAGTGGTAATGCCGTTGTAATCGGTAATGCCCGCTTCCGCCGCGGCTTTGAAGATGGAGTGAATACGCGCGTGTACATACTGCACATAGAAAACCGGATTTTCGTTGGTGCGCTTTTTGGCCAGGTCCATATCAAACATCATATGGGCATTGGGCGTGCGGCTGGCAAAGAAGAATCGGCAGACATCTGTGCCTACTTCGTCCATTAATTCGCGCAAGGTAATAAAGCGGCCTGCACGCTTGGACATTTTTACCTGTTCGCCGTTTTCAATTAAATGCACCAGTTGGTGGATAATCGGTACAAAAGTTTTTTCTTCGTGGCCCAACGCGTGCACAGCGGCCTTCATACGCGGTACATAGCCGTGGTGGTCGGCCCCCAAAATATCAATTAGGGTATCGTATCCGCGGTCGTACTTGTTTTTGTGATAGGAAATATCAGCCAAAAAATACGTCGGGCGGCCGTCGTGGCGCACAAGCACGCGGTCCTTATCGTCCTGTGCTTCGGCATCCTTGGTAGAGCCGAACCAAACCGCCCCGTCCTTTTCGTAAGTATAGCCTTTGGCCGTTAAGGCTTCCAGGGCTTTCTTAGGGGCTTGGTCTTTGTGCAGGTCTGATTCGCGGAACCAACGCGTAAAATCAACGTGAAAATCTTTCATATCCTGCTGTTGGGTTTTGATTAACTCCTCCATTGCCCAACGGCCGTATTGGTCTTCGGGCAAATCAGCCGGGATACGTTTGGCTAAATCAATTAAATAAGTGCCGTGATAGCCGTTTTCCGGAGGTTCTTTTCCCTCTTTGCGGGCTTTGACGGACACCGCTAACAGTTCGGCCTGGTTGCCCGCATCATTGACGTAATATTCGCTGTCGCAGGAATAGCCCAATGCGCGGTGGATTTTAACCAAACTGTCGCCCAAACTGGCTCCGCGTCCGCTGGCTACATGCAAGGGTCCGGTAGGGTTGGCGGAAACAAATTCAATTAAAATATTATGTTTGGAGGTTTCGGCACTGCGGTCTTTAATACGGCGGTCGGAAGCGCAGGTAATAACAAAGTTGTCTTCCAATTTTAAATTAATAAACCCGGGCGGAACGGCTTGCGCATCGGCAATGCCGGTCAGTTCGCGCAAGACCTTGCAGGCCTCTTTGGCGATTTCCAGCGGGTTCTTGTGTAACTTTTTGGCGGCAGCCATTGCCCACACGAGCGAAATGTCCGCCCCGGTATGGGCGGGCGCGGGGGCAAATTCCACTTCGGGCAATTCACAGCCCTTAAAGTAGTCCGCGTTGGCGAGTTTTAAAGAGATGTCTTGTTTTAGTTTTTCTAGCATAAGAGGTTATTTCTTTTTAGCGGTTTTTTTAGCAGCCGTCTTTTTTACGGCAGTTTTTTTAGCGGCGGTTTTCTTGGTAGCCGTTTTTTTTACCACGGTCTTTTTAACGGTTGTTTTTTTAGCAGTTGTCTTTTTGGCCGGAGTCTTTTTGGCTGCGGGTTTTTTTACTGCTTTTTTAACAGGTTTTTTATAGTCAATTTCTTTACCGAAACTGAAAATCTTATCAAGCGCGTAAAAATCGCGCGCTTCCGGCGTCATAATATGGGCCAAAAAACCGCCATAGTCGCTCACACGCCACATATGGCTTTCTCCGCCGTCGCGGTTGGCTTTGTAATAGCCCAATTCTTTTAATTTTTTGCTGATTTCTTCTTCCACCGCGTCCAAATGCGGTTTAGAGGTGGCAGATACGATTAGGATATAATCGCACAGCGAAGAAAGTCCGCACAAATCTATTACTTTAATATTCTCGGCCTTTTTGTCATCGGCAAGTCTTGCCGCCAGGCATACGAGTTCTTTGGTATTCATAAACCACCTCTGCAAATAACGTTATAACTGCAATAAAATTAGTCTAGCATTTTAGAGCGGCATTTCAAAGTCTTTACCCAAGATAATGCGTGTGTCGCATATCACATTGGGGGAAGAGTCTGTCTTAATTTCGCCGTTTATGCCGATAGCGCGGCTCAACTGTTTTACCTGTACCAGCCGTCCGCTGTAATCCACGATAGAGGAGGTAGCCTGTAACGTGGGATAATTATCATATTGCAAGACGTCCACGCGCAAAAGACCTTTGGCATTTTGATCGCGCAAAAATTGCGTTAATTTTAAAGCCAATCCCCGTTGGCCGGACGCATTTAAAATTTCCACCACTATCGGGCGGTTCTTTTGTGTCAGGGGGGCCATATCTGCCACCAGAGGCATCTCCGGCATCTGCTGGCGGGCCTTTTTGGCGCGCTTAGAGGAAGGGGGAAGTTTTAGGGCAAAGTCGGCGGCTTCCAATTGTGTCAGTTCCAGGGATATAAGCGCAAACTCCGCCGGAGTTAAGTCGGTGCGTTTATCGTGCCAGGCTGTGATATAGGCCCATACCGCTTGTCCGATAATAAGCGGATTGTAGCGCCAGTTATTTAAGGCTTCTTTAAAGGTGTTCCACGCTTCTTCCCGCCCGGTAATTTCGGGTGTGAAAAATTTGGCGCGGTTTAAAGGTTTACAGTTGTGCGGCGGACAGGTTTCGGCCCGTACGGAAATAGCCGCCTTACGCGTGGCCGGATTATAGGCAATATCCATAGCCGGGGAAGTCAATACCGATAAATGTACGGAGTCCTTTTCCCGGTTCGTCAGAATTTGTACGGTGCGCGAGGTAAGTTGCGCCCAAATGGCCCAAGCAAAAAGCGCGGTGGCCAAGAGCATCAGGCACCGCTCGGTTATTTTTCTTGCTTTATTAAGTGGTTCCATAAGTGTGTTCCCAACGGGCAAAGCCATTTTTGCGTATCTATGGTAAACAGGAGTTTGCGGTTAGCCGCATAGAGCAGGGCTTTGTTTAAGTCTTGCAACGCCAAATTGCGTATGACGAAGGCATCTTTGTACTTGCGGTCTTTGGAAGAAATATCTGCCACAAACAGAATTTTAGAAAGCGTACTCATATGCAAACTGCCCAAAGTATGCTCGGCAATAGCGCGGATAACGTCTTTATTGGTTACGCCAAACTCGTGCTGTGCAATCCACGCCGAAACGTAACTGTGCAGCAAACTTGGCTCCATACGGCAAATATCTTCAAAAAACGGGACTTTAATTTTATGTTCTTTGCAAAAAGCAATCAGTTCCGGCCCGGAAAAACCTTTGCCCGCGTCGTGCATAATGCCTGCTTTTACGGCAAGTTCTACATTTACGTCGTAAATATCGCTGAAAGCGGCAGCCATTTCCGCCACGTTTTTGGAGTGCAAATAACGGTTGGGCTTTAAATGGGCCTTTAACCAGGTGTGCACGTCCAAGCCATAGAGGTTATTTTCGCGGATAATCGGGGCAATAATTTCCGGAACGGTGTCCGGCACGTCCCCGCAGGCTAAAATGTGCGCGCGGACACGGCTGGACGAAAGTTTCGGGAAAAATCCCGGCAAAAATAAATGGTTAAATTGGGCCGGATTTTCGTTATATCCTTTGCGTTTTCCCGCTACGACTACGGCATTATCAAAAATATAACCGGGGTTCTTCCAGTTATGCAAATCATTTAAGCAGTCTGTGCCGACCAATAAATAAATTTCCGGGTTATCGTAACGCTTTTTAAGATATTGGACCAACTGGTAGGTGTATGTTTTGCCGCCCTGTTTTAATTCGTAATCGTCAAAAACAATGTTTTTTCCAAACCCCGCAAATGCCAGTTTAAGCATTTTCATCCGCAGGCGGAACGGGGTGGGAGATTTTGCTTTAAACGGAGAGTGATAGGCCGGAACAATGTGTGCGACATCCGGCGCGATGACTTTCATCGCGCGGCGAAACAAAGAAACGTGCCCTTTGTGTACGGGGTCAAAACTGCCGCCAAAAACGAGAACTTTCATAACACCTCATTATACAAGTTTTTTGGCTAAATCCAAGCCCTCTAATAGAGATTTTTCCATAAAGGAATATTCCCATTTGCCATACCGTCCCGCACACAAACACCCGCACCCTGCCAACGCCTTTAAGGCTTGGCTAACGGCGCTTGCGCGGTGCTTATCGTAAACTGCGTAGGCATAAGGCAAGGACTGCCAGAAGGAAAATAAAACGTCGTCGCTTTCTTCTATTATACCTTTTTGGACCAAAGCCTTCCAAATGCGCTTTTCACTCTGCTGTGTACACGGATAGTTTCCGGGCAGTTCCACATAAAATGTGCTGATGCCTTGCGGGGCATTATCCGGGGAAAAACCGCTTTGCAGGCCGACTCGGTAAAAGGGGTCTTCTTTATCGGGGAAGTAAATCCAACTAAACGGTTTTACCGCACGCTTGACGGCAAAATTATAAACTCTAACTTGTGTGTGGACAAGTTTATTTGCCAGCGCGGAAAATTCCGCTTCCCCGGTTAGGCGCAAAAATTCAGGCAAAGGCAAAGTATTTACCAAATACTCAAACGAAACGGATTGGTTGCCGCATTGGGCTGTTTTATGGGCTAAATCTATGCGCGTAACAGGTGTATTTAACGATAAATGGGTGATAGGGCGCGCCAAGGCTTCTGCCAAAGCCCCGCAACCGCCGCTGGCGGGATAATAAAAATATGCGTTGTAGCCATAGTTTTTTTTCGGCGGGGTAACGGTGCTTTTTAGTGCTTCCTCCACGGTGGGAACGGGAACAAACGGCCCGCACCAGTCGCAGGTCATTTCCTTTGGGTCGCGTCCCCACAGTTTTGTATTATAGGGGCGCATAAAAATTTGGTATATGCCCGCTCCGAACGATTGCAAGCACCACTCTTTAAAGTTTTGGGGAGCGGGGGTGGTTTGTCGGGCACAAGCCAACAATCCGTTGAGGCAGCGTTTGCGCTCTTTTTCGGGCAAGGCAAATAAATTAGCCTGAAACGGAAACGGCACGCGGGCGGACCCGGTGTAAATCCAGGCGCGCCGTTTTACGCGGCGCAGATTTTGGCCCAAAAGACCCTTTACCAATTTTTTCCCTGCCGGGGTGTGCAAATGTAGTAGGTGTCCGCTAAAATCAAAGGTACAGCCGTTTAGCACTTGGCTTTTGCAAAGTCCGCCGGGGGCCTTTTCTTTTTCTACCAAAAGATAGTCCGTGTGGCCTTGTTTTTCCAAGTGGTAAGCGGTGGAAAGCCCGGTTAGACCGGCGCCTAGAATTAATGTTTTAACGTGCATAATTAATCCGCCGGTAATTTGAGTAAATAAAAGGTAAGTATAAGGGCCGATAGCCCGGTCAAGACAAATAAACCGATAACCAAAGGCAGCCCGGCGCGCGTAAGAACCCACGCACACCCGTTGCACAAAAGCCCTGTGGCGGCGAACGCGGTTACAATAGTGCCCGGTTTCCACCCGGCTTTTTTAAGCCGCAGGGCGATATGGTCAGGGCTGCCCTTTAAAGGGTTTTTGCCTTTTAACAGGCGGGCCAGGCTGACAAAGGCCGTGTCAAACAGGGGTACTGCCAAAATAAAGAGAGGAGCCAAAAAGCCCCAATCCGTGTGCCCGCTATATCCTGTTCCAATGGATAAAGAAGCCACCGTAAAGCCGATAAGGGTGGAGCCGCTATCGCCCAGAAAGATTTTTTTGCTTGCGTGGTTGTGCGGCCAAAAGGCAAGACACGCACCCAATAGGGATAAGGCCGCAAAATTGACATATACATATTCGCCGGGAAGTGCGATAAAAGTAAGTCCCAGCGTGCAGATTACGCCTTGGCTCACGCACAGTCCGTCCATAATGTCCAACAGATTAAAGGCGTTGGTTAGCCCCGCCACCCACAAAAACGTAAGCGGCCAAGCTACCCACGGAGAGGGAAACGCCCGTATGACTATGCCGTAATAAATAAGGGCCGCCACCGCTGTCAGTTGCACAAGTAATTTAAGGGCAATATTCACGCCTTTGGGTTTATTTAAATCGTCCGCAAGGCCCAATAGAAAAATCAGCAGGCCGCCCAAACAAATGCCGCGCAGGGTGTGTAATGTGCCGGAAGGAAAATCTGTGGTTAGACGGATAAAAACCAATCCGGATATCAAACCTAAAAAAATACCGCACCCGCCCAGCAGAGGAACCGCCCCGTGATGTGTTTTCAGCCCGCCGGGGTTATCTAAAAAGGCCCGTGAAGCCACTCGGCGGAGAATAGGCAGCACTCCCGCGCAAACCGCGCACGAGACGATACCGGCCAGCAAATAAAGGACAAAAGGTTTCATAATATTTATAATATCATAATAAGGAGACAAGATATGTTTAAAAGAATTTTAACATTTTCATTAGCCGTATGGCTCTGTGCGTGTGCAGGGGGGCAAATCAAGCAAATGCCAAGCGGGATGCGCGCTTATAAAAAAGTAGATTTTTTTGTTGGCGGACGCACACAGGCGGCTTTTAAGGCCGTCGGACAAATGAACGAGGACTATGTGGAAGGGGTTTTGCGTATTAAAAAAATCGGGGCGGAAGATTATGACGTTTTGCTGATGACGGGTGCCGCCTATAAGGTGTTGCACGCAACCGTCAGCCCCGAGGGAATTGCCTACCGTTATTTGTTTAAAGACGCAGATACTGCGGTGGTGCGCGGGCGCATTACCCAGTTTTTAAATTTGTTGCTGTCTGATGCGGGAGTATTTCAAAAGTACCGCGTGAAAGACGGAGAGATTACGCTTACTTACCAGGGGCGGGATGCCAAGGAACGCTTTTTATACCGCGAGGGGGAAACTTATCCGTATGCGGCACAATCGGTAACAATGCTCAATACGGCAGATTTGTTTTATGATGAATATGCCCTCTTGGATACAACCGGCGATATAAGTGTGCCGCACATTTTGGTATATAAAGACGGCAATATTACGCTTGATTTAACCTTAATCAGTTTGCGGTAATGTGCGCCTTAAAAAGAGATACATCCACCCGGGATAGAGTGTTAATAAAGTTATTTTTGCCCACACGGCGCCGTTAAAATACCGGGCTATGCCCACCGTAGCCAGGCAGACGAGTAACATCACTGCCAGTTTTTTGTATTCGTAAGGAATGGGATAAACCTTTTGCGTAAAGGTAAAGAGCGCGGCTGCCATTACCGCGTAACTGACGGCTACCGCCCACCCCGCGCCCAAAATGCCGATATGCGGCACCAAGGTTAGGTTGGTGGTAATGCTGGCGGCGGCTCCTAAAAGGGTAATCCACATCAGCACTCGTGTTTTTTTGGTAATTACAGGCCCTACCATAAAGTTAATATATAACCCATAGAAGAAATATCCCGTTACAATAAGCGGAATAATGGAAAGCCCGCCCCAATAGTCAGGCCCGATTAAATGGAAATTGCCAAAAAGGTTGCTTTTGATCAGGTCCGGCATTAAAAAGGAAATGCCCAGTAAAAACCACGAGCCGAGCGCAAAAAAGAAAGATAATACCTTGGCAAAGGTATCTTTGGCATCGTTATCTTTGGCGTGCGCTAAAAAGAAAGGCCTCCAAGCCTGGTCAAACATAGACACCAAAAGCATCATAAAAACACCGATTTTAAAGTTTGCCTGATAAATACCCACCTGCTCCGCGCCCACTAAATGTACTAAAATGGGCTTGTCTATCACGCTTACCAAAAGACTTGCCACCCCCGCGGGAACAAAAGGCCACGCAAAGGACCACATTTCTTTTTGCAGTTTCCAATCAAAGGCAAAGGGTTTGTGCCCTTTCAATTCACCCCACCAAATGGGTGTTAAAACGATAAGCGAAGCCAAAGAAGCCCCGATGTTGGCCCATAAAATGGAATTTGGCCCCCGGTGCAAAACCGCCAAAAAGAATACATTTAATGCCACATTTATCACAATGGAAAACGCCCGCACGCCCGCAAAATACCACGCTCTCCGTTCTAAGCGCAACTTGGTAAAGGCAATCATATTTAAAACATCTAAAAATAAAATGGCGGCGGCTAATTGAAAAAGACCAAAATTTTCGCCAAGTCCCCACCATAGGGATACTTCGGGGGCAAAAATATAGAGCAGTCCGCCCAATACCAGGGCATTAGCCAAGACTCCGTAAAAACATTGGCGAAAGACTTTATGTTTGTTTTCTGCTTCGCTTGCAAAACGCAGGTAACTTTGGTCCAGCCCAAACAAAAACACCACGCTTAAAAGCGCAATGGCCGCAAAAACGGTGGCAATCGCGCCGTATTGCGCAGGTTGCAAATAGTAGGTATAAAAGGGAACTAAACAGAAGTTAAGCAGCCTGGCGAGCACAGTGGAAGTGCCGTAGATGAGAGTTTCTTTGCCGAGCCGTTTGATATCCTTTGCCATAAAAACAAAAAAATCCGCACGGGTCTTTTTATATGCCCGTGCGGATAAATAATCCTTATAATTTTACGAATAAAATTTCCAGCAATTTTTTAAATTTGCCTTCAATTTTTTTGGTTTCGCTGATAGTTTGCGCGTGGGAAAGCGGCTTCTTTTCAATACCGCAACCCATATTGCTTACCCAGGCAAGGCCCAATACACTGATGCCGCATTGGCGCGCCACCAACACTTCCGGCACTACGGACATACCGACAACCGTAGCGCCCCATTTTTTGAACATTTGGATTTCGGCCGGAGTTTCAAAGTTCGGGCCAGTAGCCGCCAAATATACACCTTCGCCGGCGGTTACGCCCGCTTTCTTAGCGGCGGAAAGGGCGACCTTGCGCATACCTTTGTCATATGCTTCGGACAAGTCAAAAAACATCGGGCCGAAGGCCGGGTCGTGGTTGCCGATAAGAGGGTTGTTGCACATAAAGTTAATGTGGTCTTTCAGCACGCACAGGGCGCCGGGTTTTAATTTAAGGTCCATAGAACCGACGGCTGCGGATACCAAAAGTTTTTCCACTCCGAGCATTTTTAAGGTGCGGATAGAGATGGCCAAATCTTTCATCGGGTGGCCTTCGTAATAGTGGAAACGGCCTTGCATTACTACAATGTTGCGGCCTTTATAAACACCGAAAATGAGGTTCCCGCTGTGGCCGGGCACGGTGCTTTGCAAAAAACCGGGAATAGACGTATAAGGAATTTTTACTTCTTTTTCCAAGGGCGGTATGGAACCGGCCAAACCGGACCCGGTGATAAGAGCAATTTCGGGCTTAAAGTTTTTCGTTTTTTTGTTAATATAAGCGGCTGCTTTTTTTACCTGCGCGAGTTGAGTCATATTCCCTCCAATTTACATTGTCGTTCTTTCCGGAATGAACGCATTTTCAATATGTTCTATCTTTTCCGGCAGAACGCAGATTACATCAAATCTAATACTATCAAATTTTAAGCCCTTTGCTTGCAAATAGGCGTGGGCTGTACGCGCGATCTTCTTTTGCTTGGCGGGAGTAACCGCCATAAGCGGCCCGCCAAAGGCCGTGTAAGCCCGCGATTTTACTTCTACAAATACCAAGGTCTTTTTATCTTGTGCGATAATGTCAATCTCCCCGTATGGGGCGGCGAAGTTTCGCTCCAACAGACGGTAGCCTTTGGCTTTTAAAAATTGTGCGGCGCTTTCTTCGCCCGCCAGGCCCAAGCGGTTCACGGCCAAATGGACGGCGCCAATAATTTACGCACCGGGGCAAACGAACGGCGGTGCTCCGGGCACGGGCCTAAGCGGCGCAAGGCGTCCATATGCTTGGCTGTACCGTAGCCTTTATGTCCGGCGAAATCGTAACCGGGATATAATTTGTCCAACACGGACATATAGCGGTCCCTGGTAACTTTGGCTACAATGCTGGCTGCGGCAATAGCCAAAGATTTGGCATCTCCGTCTATAATAGGTTGTTGTTTGGCTTCCAGTCCGGAAATGGGGTATGGCCCGTCCACTAAGAGTACGGAATTGGGGATATGTTCAAATTTTTTTATGGCGCGACGCATTGCTAAAAAGGTGGCTTGTAAAATATTTAAACGGTCAATTTCGGCGGCGGAAGCAAAGCCCACCCCAAAGGCCGCATCGGACGTTTGGAGCCGTTTAAACAATTCTTCACGCTTCTTTTCGGTTAATTTTTTGCTGTCATTTACATCGGTAAAGTCCGCCGCGGCGGCGGGGGGAATAAAGCAAGCACACGCCACCACAGGGCCTGCCAACGGCCCCCGTCCGGCTTCATCTACGCCGATAATAAAGTCGCACTCGGTACAGATGGCCTGTTGTTTGTCAAAGTTAAATAGGGGACTTATCATAACAGTATTATAGCAATATTTCCCCGTCAGAAAATAGGCTGTTGCAAAATTGTTACGCGTTTATCCCCGCGGAAGAAATTAAGCGGGTTTTGGATAAACTGTTTGTACAAATATTCGTCCCGTTTATGATTGGGCAATTTTTCGGGCTTGGCTATGGGAATAGACAAGTTAAAATTGACCGTTTCCTCCACTTCTTGACCTTGCTGGTTGACGATAGTGCCGGTGCGCGTTTCATTTAAATGCAAGTGCAACTTTTCCGGACGGGAATATTCGTGCGTGGTAATGCGCAGGCGAAGGGATTTGTCTTTATTGTAAATAGCAATGGCTTTTGCCTTGGCATCAAACACGACGGTTATCGGTTCGCGCAGGTGCTTTTCCCCGTTAATTAAGTAGCGGTAGAGATGCGGCAGAAATTCTAGCGGACCGCTATAATTGTAAACTGCAAACTCCTGCCCGTTCCCGACAGTAAAGGTGCTGTTTAAATTAACGTGCCGGATACCGTGCTTAGGATGTTTGGGGGTTAAAAATTTTTCAACGGAAAAAACCAAATCCTTTGCGTTAAAGTTTTTGGCTGTCAGGCGGGAAATATCGTTCGTAAAGCGTACGCGCAAGGTGGCTTGGTGCGCGTTGGGAGAAAATGCCTTTTGAAACTGGGTGCGGTTTTCTGCTAAAAAGCGTAAGCGTTTTAAAAAACGTAATTCCAAATCGCGGTTATTTTGCATTTCCACCCGTTTGAAAAGTTGGGTCAAATGGGGGGTAAGAATATAAAAGTGCTTTTTATAATAGGTGGAAGCAAAGGCTTCAAACATATTGGGTTTGTGGTATTTATCTGTTAAATCCCACCATTGGCGCAGGGCCTCCGTCGGGTTTTTATTACCTTTCAGCAGTTCTTTAATATGCTGGTGCGGGCTAAGCGGCATCCGGCGGGATAAGGTTTGCCCGACGGCTTTGGTTTGAGCGGCCAGTTTGGCATTTGCCTTAGCGGACATTTGGGCTATTTGGGCGGCCGGGATTTGTGTGGCAACGCGTGCGGTGGCTAATTCAGCCGGCAGACTGGGCACACCCTTTACTTTTACAATTTTGACGGCCCGGCGCGTGGAGCGGAGCCCCTTTTGCGCCCGGACAGGCAGAGAGGTGCTTAATAAAAAGAAAGCGAGAATCAACGGGATAGTTTTTACAATGCGTGTGTTCATACTAACAGTATAACACGGGAGTTTTGTAAAAAGAAAGGGCTAAAAGACCTAGGTGGCCCCTAGGCCCTTTTGGGCAAAAGAAAACAAAAAGAGGGGGAGAGATAGGAACTTGTTGTTATTCAAATTAAGAGGTCATTCTGAACTTGTTTCAGAATCTACCTTATAGGTTGTTAAAAACAACAGAAACAACTAACTACCCAATCGGTAGATCCTGAACTAAATTCAGGATGACTTTTATTTTTATAACATCTTTGTTTTATTGTTTTTTGTTGTCATTCCCGAGTGTCGTAGTCGGGAATCTGTTGTTTGTCGTTGTTGTTTCCTTACATAACGACAGATCCCCGACAGAAACCCTCGGGGATGACGACCAAAGCAGAATAGCCGTCATTTCCTCCTACGACAATCGGGAATGACCGGAAAAGGGCCTTAATAAAATAAGAAGGTCATTCTGAACTTGTTTCAGAATCTACATCTTGGG
>UQJU01000035.1 GCA_900541355.1 Candidatus Avelusimicrobium fimicolum
CGTATTGCCGCCGTTGGCGGAGTCATCGGAGCCGTTTTCTTCGGCTCCGATTTCGTCCCAATCAAACTTTAACTGATGGTCCCAGTCCAAACGGCCCAACGAGCCCGTGAGGACAATTTCCGGCACGCGTCCATAGACAATTTCGTCCAAGAAGATCTGCATACCGTCTTCGGGGTCCACAAAGTCCACACCGTTGGAGCGCAAGAAGGTTTCCACACCGGCGCGAACGCCCATACCTACATTTTTGTAAGCACTCATAGCAATACTGATAGCGCGGTAGCCTTGGTTGGACAAGGACAAGGCGGATTTAGCCAAGTAATCGTTGGCGCTGGCATAGTCGCTCTGCCCCAAGTTACCGTATTTACCGGCAATAGAGGAGGCAAAAGCGAAGAAACCGTCGTCGCGTACAATATTGTTAGCCAAGAAAGTGGCAAAACTCGTGGCTTTTACGTCAAAGATGCGGTAATATTCAGCCGGGTCTTTATCGTAAATAAGTTTAGAGCGTTCCAATCCAGCAAAGTGGATAAGCCCGTCCACACGGCCGTTTTTGGCTTTAATCTTGGTGCAAACTTCCTTCATCATAGAGGAGTTCATTACGTCGCAGTGGTAGTATTCCACTTCACTGCCCAAGTTGCGCAATTTCTGCAAGTTGTTATAGAGCGTAATGGAATCTTTCACGCGGCCGAAAGCGCGTTCCAACATTACAGGGGTAGCCTTTTTGGTCGGATCGGCTTTGAGGTCTTCCCAGATTTGTTTTTTGAGCGCGGCTAATTCGGCTTCGTTCATAGAAGCCCACAACGGCGTTTTTTCTTGGATTTCAATGATATCCAATACAATAATTTTGCTGTGGTACTGGGCGGCAATCTTTTGGGAAAGCATCGCACCGATACCGCGACCGGAACCCGTGAAGATAATGGTTTTGCCGGCAAGGTCAAAATTCTTGACTCTCTTATCCAACCGGGTCGGCAAAGAAAGAATCGTGGAGCGCACGTTATCTCTCGTACCAATCATCAGGCGCATATCGCCGTGGAGCACTTCGTCCATCGTCCTTTGGGCCATTTCGTCCGGAGTGGCGGTGGGTTCAAAATCCATTAATTTGCTAATGGCGCCCGTGCGTTCGTACACGTCCTTGCGGTAGCAAGTAGTACCGCCCGTAAGCGCACCCACAATCGGGTTAAACTCCTCTTTCGTCGTATAACCGAAGTTGCCGTCAATCTTGGTGTTTACCGCAAAGAACGTATCGGCATCTTGGCGGTTTGCAAGGCCTTTTTCAAATACGCGCAGCGCAATAAACAACGGCATAACGTATTTGGTCAGTTCCGCGTGCGGGCTGGCTTTTTTATCAAACTTCTTAATCGTCGCGCCCAACAAGTACACGATACCTTGGATATTCGAGTCCTCGGCTTCGTATGCTTTCAAAGCCGCTTCGGTTTCTTCGTACGATTCCCAATTTACAATAGTCGTGTTTTTGCTACGGGTTTTGAGCGTGGTAAATACGTGATATTTTACGCCCAATTCTTTAAATTCTTCCGTATATGCCTTAATCAGTTGGGAATTGTCGGCAAACAGCAACACCGTGCGGTCTTTGGAAAGACGTCTGTTTTCGCGTTCCGTAAGCGGCGCATCGGCTACCGTAGTAACATAGCGCAATTTCTTTTCGTGGCAATGTTCGCCCTGATACCCCTCTCTTTCGGGGCGTTCCGCCAAGGAAAAATGCTTTTCAATCGGAGCCGTCGGATTGGTAATCAGCGCATCTTCCTGCGGTTTACCAATGTGTTCGGCTACGATATGCGCCGGTTTTTTAATAAGTTTCGGCGCGGGAGCCGCAGGGGCTTCCTCGGCAGGTTTAATTTCCTCTTTGGCCGGTTCCGCTACCACGGGCTTTTCTTCCGTCGTAAGCGGAAGTTCAACAGGCTGCTCGGCAACGGCAGGAGCGGCTTGTTCGGCAGTTTTGCCACCCGCATTGGACAAGGCAAAATTAATGCAATGGCGGATAGTCGGGTAATCCTTCAACTGGATACCTTCCTGCTGGGCAATGCCGTAATGTTCGCGCATTGCGGCAAAAAGTTCTGCCTGTTTGACCGTATCAATACCAAGGTCGGCTTCCATATCCAGGTCTAAATCAAGCATATCTTCCGGATAACCCGTCTTTTCGCCTACCATTTTCACGACTTCTTTGGTTACGCTGGCTTCGTCCAACGCTACCGCCGGAGCGGGCGCGGCCGCAGGGGCTTGCACTGCCGGAGCAGGCTGCGCAACAGGAGCCGCGGCCTTGGTCTCGTGCGAGTGAATCGTGTTCACTTTATCCACAAAAGCCTGAGAACCTTCCATTACCAAGGCGGGTTTTACACCGTGGCGATAGTTATCTTTAATACGCAAGGTGTTCTGCACAACTTCCAACACCGGGGCTTCTTGCCCGGAAATGGCTTTCAACCAAGAAGCGTGTTTGGCTTCATCAGCGATACGGGGTTCCCCCTCTTGCCATACTTTTTCAAGCAAAGTCATACCAAGTTGAGAACCGAACCCGGCGGCTAAGCGCAAAGCATATTTAAAGTTGTAATGTCCGCCTTTGCTAAGCGTAATGCCTTCCAATTCGGGGTCGGCTTCTTTAAAGTTTGCAATCGGCGGCACGAGGCCCGTGTTCAGGCAGCGCACGGCGATAGCATCTTCCAACCCGGCACCCATAGAGTGCCCGGTGAAACCTTTGGTATTGCTGACGATTACACTGCTGACGTCTTTACCAAAGGTGGATTTAAGTGCATACGCTTCGGCACTGGCGGAACCGCCGCGGGCGGGCGTATAAGTTTCGTGAGAGATAAACACCAACTGCTTGGCAATATCGGAACGGTTCAAACCGTATTCCTTTTCTGCGTGGGTTACCAAGCGGTCCATCACTTGGGCAACGTGGCCTACGTCCAAGCGGGTTACGTGGAAACCGCTGTTGGCAATTTCGGTGGACAAGAGTTTAGCCAACGGTTTCATACCGCGTTTGGCGGTTTCAGCTTCGTCTTCCACAATCAGGGATACCGCACCCATACCCACAATCATACCGTTGCGGCGGCGGTCAAAAGGCAAGGCCGCTTTGGTAACGTCGGCTTCCGTCGTAGCGGCGCCGGAGGCCAAGAAGGCCGTCAAAATCCACTCGGACACATTATCATTGGTAATATCGTCTGCGCTGATGACGATTACGCGTTTGCAGCGGCCGAGTTTAATCCAGTCCTGCGCCACAGCAATCGCCTGGGCTGTGGAAGCGCAAGCCGCGCTCATAGCCGTCGCCGGGCCGCGGGCACGAATCCATTGGCAGAAGTGGCAATGGGCAATAATAATGGTCTTTAAAATAAATTCCGAGGTAAAGGCTTCGGGTTCAATTTCTTTGTCTTTGAAATTATCGCGGTACCAAGTCTCAATTTCGGCTTTGAGGGCCGGGTCGGAAATTTGGGCAATAAATTTGTCGCAGAACGCGCGGACTTCTTTGGCGGTTTTGTTGTTAAGCAAACCGGACACGCGTTTGGAAAGGTCGCCCATCATACTGTTGGCCACCGGGAAAGCGGAGGTGAAAATTACGCCGGTTTCGTCAATCATTTCGGCCGGCAGACCCCAGCGGTCCGGCAAATAACCGCCCGTAGAAGTGGGTTTATAATACAGGACCAACGGAATACCCGCGTCCTTCAAGGCTAAGATACCTGCGGCAATAGCCAGTTGGAAACTGCGGTCCATAGAGCGGACCCATTTGGCGGGCAGACCGAATTCTTTTTCCAGGTCAAACGCGCCGCCCTTGGCCGCCAATTTAATGGCCTGCATCGGAGAGGTCAAGCGTTCAAAACGGTGGTTACCGTCTTTGGATTTGATAACAAATTCAACGTGCTTATCAATTTGTTTCTGCTGAATTTCCGCAGAGACGGGCTCAATCATATTGCGGCCGGAAAGAATTTCGTCCAGCACGCCTTCGCGGAAGATTTTATCCCAACTGCCGGGCCCGCCAGCGGCAATACCGCTAATCACCACGGATTTTTTACCGTTGTCTGCGGCAGGCGCGGAAACTTTGCACGCGCAGGTTTTGGGTGTTTCGGCAGAGCCTTCGGTTTTTTCAACCGGGGTAGCGTTGCCGGTTACCCAGTTTACAAAAGCAGGGTTAAAGGTGTGGTTATCACCATACATATCAGTACCCGTCCAATCCAAATGAATACCGGAGGAAATTAAGTTAGCGAACAAGTCGTTAAATTCCACAATACCGCCCTTTTTGGGGTGGTTGGAGGCCAACACTTTAATATCTTTTTTGTCAGACAAAGTGTTAGAGGCCAAAGCGGACAACACGCGTTTCGGGCCGCACTCTACGAACAAGCGCACGCCGGAATCGTAGGTGGTTTGGAGTTGTTTAATCCATTCCACAGAGTGCGAAATCTGCGTAACCATAAGGTCTTTGATTTTTTCCGGATCGCTCGGGTAAAATTCCGCCGTAACATTGGTAGTAATAGGCATCTTAGGGGCGTGGAACGTAAGCGTATCCAAGAATGCGCGGTATTGCGGCATAGCCGGGCGCACGATAGCAGAGTGGAACGCATGGGAAACCGGGATTTGCACCGCTTGAATACCCATATCGGTAAACATTTTAATTGCATCATCCACGGCTTTGCTTCCGCCCGCAATAACCGTCTGGGTCGGGCAGTTCTTGTTAGCCACCGCCACATAACCGTTAATGCGTACAAGTTCGGGTTCTACGCGTTCCACAGGAGCCGCGACAGAAGCCATTTTGCCGTTGTCTTCTACCTTAATTTCGGACATTACTTTACCGCGCGTGCAAACAGCCTTCAAGCCGTTTTCAAAATCAAAAATACCGGCGGCTACGGCAGCGGCATATTCACCCAAACTGTGGCCCATTACCACATCCGGCTTGATGCCGAACGAGGACAAAAGACGCATCATCGCGATATCGGCCGTAAGTACAGCAGGCTGGGTCATTTCGGTCTTTTTGATAGCGGCTTCACGCAAGGCAATTTGCTCCTTGGTTTCGCCGGGTTTGCTCCACAAAGTATCCGTCAGATTTTGGCCGATAATGCCCATCAGCAGACGGTCGGCTTCGTCAAAGGTATCCTGCACAATTTTATACTTGGCAGCCAGGTCCTTCATCATATCCACATACTGGGAACCTTGTCCGGGGAACATAAAGCAGACTTTCGGTTTGATTTCAGTCGGGGTAAAAGGATAAATACCTTTCATACGCAGGTACAGAGATTCTTTTTCCCATACGTCTTGGGTAGAAGCGGTCTTCTTGAAAAATTCAATTTTTTCTTTTAATTTATCCGGATTTTCAACATTAATCGTTACCGCAAATTTGCCGGGTTTAGCCATATGGTTTTTATAGGAAATGCTCGGCAAATAGGTCGGGTCGTATTGGATAGCCACAACGGCTTTATCCAACACATTGAAAAGTTCCTGTTTGGTAGCGGCGGAGAAAGTCAAAACGTCGCTTTGGATTTTTTCACCGGGAACGTGAAGGGTGTAACTGCTGCTCATGGTAGATTTCTCCTGTGCGGGGGTTGAAACGGTGTGATGAGTGGCTTCTTCGGTCTGTTTCAAAAGGCCGTCGTTCATTTCTTCCATAGCCACGTGAAAGTTCGTACCGCCGAAACCAAACGCGGAAACGTTGGCGCGGCGCACTTTATTAGTGCTCCAATCTTCCGTATGCGTAATCACGCGGAAGGGGCAGGTGGCCCAATCCACAATCGGGTTGGGGGTTTTGAAATTGACAGACGGCGGCAACACCTTATTATATAAGGCAAGCGCCGTTTTGATTAAGGAAGCGATACCGGCCGCCGCTTTGGCGTGGCCGATTTGGCTCTTTACACTTCCAAGCCCAATGGTGCCCGGTTTGGCATACGGGGCAAACAGTTCGGTCAACGCGCCAAGTTCGGTAGCATCACCCACGCGGGTACCCGTACCGTGCGCTTCAAGCAGGCCAACTTCACCGGGAGTATAGTCCAACTGTTCAAACGCTTTTTCCACAGCCAATTTTTGGCCCTTGGGGTTCGGAGCGGTGATACCCTTGCCTTTACCGTCGGAAGAAGCCCCTACGGCGCGGATAACGGCATACACGCGGTCGCCATCTTTTACGGCGTCGGACAAGCGCTTCAAAATAACCATACCGGCACCTTCGGCCATTACAAAGCCGTTGGCGCGGGCATCAAAGGGATAGGAGCCGTCCTCGGACAAAGCACCGATTTTGCAGAACTTAATATAGGCAGAGGGCGACATCATTTGGTCCACCCCGCCGGCTATGGCCATATCAAAGTTCCCCATACGGAGGCCGTTTACGGCTTGGTCAATAGCCGCCAAAGAGGTGGCGCAAGCAGCATCCACCGCAAAGTTGGTGCCGTGTAAATCAAACACATTGGCTACGCGGCCCGGAATAACGTTGGCCAGTTCACCCGGCATAGAATCTTCGTTAATCGGGGAAAATTTTTCGCGCACACCCGCATCCATTTCGTCCAGCATCTTCTGGGCGTCGGCGGGAGCCAGCGACTTGAAAGAGGAGGTATTTTTGAGAATTTCGTACAAGAACGGACGGTTCAAGCGGGTGTTGGACATTTCGTTCTTCATACCGCCCATAGAGTTACCAATAATTACCGCCGTGCGGTTATGGTCATAGGCTTTTTTATCGTATCCGGCATCTTCCAAAGCCATACGGGTAGTTTCAATGGCCAGGTGTTGCACCGTGTCCATTTGCTTGGCAATTTGCGGAGGAATACGGTATTTTAAGGAATTAAATTTGAAACTTTGCGGAATAAAACCGCCGATTTTGGAGTACAGTTTATCTTCTGCTTTATGGTCAGGACTATAAAAGAGATGATAGTCCCAGTACGACGCGGGAATTTCGGTAATGCAGTATTTGCCTTCTTTAATATTTGTCCAGAATTCGTCTTTATTCAACGCTCCAGGCATAATCGCCCCAATACCAACAACGGCGATAGGTTCAAGGTTTTTATTTTTCATTTGTTCTCCTAACGTAAAATCCTCTTTCCTTGGCATACGTATATAGATATATTTTAGGAAATTTAGAAAGGCAAAACAAATTTTAAACGGTATTTTTGAGCAAGAGTATTGACAAAATCTAATCCGTTTTGTCAGAATTCTCTTCTCTTGGGGGCGGTTTGCAGCGGTTTACCGTCATAGACCGGTTTTTTGGATAAAAGAGCAATATCGCAAAATCGGGCATAAATTTGCTTTTTTTAGAAACGTCTGGGAAAAATTTTGGGCTTAAAATTTTAAAACCGCCGCAGAACTTGCGGCGGTTTTAAACCAGAGCAAAGCAAATTTGAAACTATTTTTGCGTTTTTTCTTCCGCCACTTTCATATTTTCCAAATCTTCAATCAGGCTTAACAAAGTGGGTTGGAGTTTGTTTACATATTCTTGTTCAAAAGTGCTCATACGCTGTTCCATACGGGCCATTTGTTTAGCCAAATCGCCGGCGGATTTATCTTGCGCCATTTTGAGTTCTTCCAAACGGTAATGCAAATTTTTCACTTTTTCCTTTACATCAGCCAGGTCCAACGAAGAAGAGCCCTGCAACGATTGCAAAAGCGAAGCACGCGGCTTAAAGGAAGGCGGTTGGGCCACGGTTACCACGGTTAAATCTTCCACAGCCGGCTCAAAGTCCGTTTCGTGCGCCAAAGCCGCGCGGTACTTGGCCGTAAAAACGAACAACAAAATAAAACAAACGGTAAAACCGATAAGTTGTAAAATGACGGTAGTTTCCATAGTTTTTATAATACCATATTTTTAAGAGTCTGATATGCCCGTTATTTGGAACGCACAATCACAAAACTGGCAAAAAATGCCCCCAGCGCAAACACCCCATATATAAGGTAACGCCAAAAAGCATTATCCGGCACTGGGCACAGCCAGTAAAACAACCCGCACAGCACCAAAAAAGAAACGATCCCAAAAGTATTAAATTTAAAAGTTAAGTGCATTTGTTGCTCCTATTTAATAACCGTACCCGTTTGGCCCGTTTGATAGTGGACAATGCGTATTTCCACACCCTTTTCCTTGGCCAGACATACCGCGTCCGGGTGCAGCACACTCGCGCCGTTTAAAGCCAACTTATACATTTCATCAAAATCCAGTATCTCATATTTCTGCGCTTTGACATCTTTGTTCGGGTCTGCGGAATAAACACCGTCCACATCTTTAATCATTTCCACGTGGCCCGCACCTAATTGGGAGGCTAAAAATACGGCGGACACATCACTTCCCCCGCGTTTTAAAGTGGTAATTTCCTTATTCTCCCCAATGCCCTGGAAACCAGCCACAATAGGCACGTTACCGGCCTCAATTTCGCGCAATAAACGGTCGCCTTTCAACTTTAAAATATCCGCGCCGGTATGATTGCAAGTAGTAATAAGGCCGATTTGCGAACCGGTCAGCGATACAGACGGCACCCCCTTAGCCCGCAAAGCAATAGACAAAAGCGCCACGCTCACACGCTCTCCGGTGGTAATCAGCATATCCAACTCACGCTTATCCGGAGTTGGCGTAATGCTAAACGCGTGGTCCAAAAGGACGTCCGTCAAATTGCCGTTGGCGGAAGCCACCACCACCGGGATAAATCCAGCCGTATAGCGGGATTTAATCAAATCGGCCGCCATTAAAAGTTTTTGTTTGTTGGCTAATGTATTGCCGCCAAACTTCATAATACAAATCGGTTGCATAAATACTAAAATTCCCCTGCAAACATTATACCAAAGTAACCCTTAAAGCCGCTTTACGCTTTTCGCCAAAAAAACTAATATGTAGGCAAACGGAGGTTTGTATGAAAAGACTTGTACTTTTACGCCACGGGCAAAGCCAGTGGAATTTAGAGAACCGCTTTACGGGTTGGACGGATGTAGATTTAACTCCGCAAGGAGTGGAAGAAGCCCGCAACGCGGGGAAATTATTAAAAGAGGCAGGTTTCTATTTTGATGCGGCTTATACCTCTTATTTAAAACGTGCGGTCAAAACCTTAAACTGCGTACTGGATGTGCTCAACCAAGATTGGCTGCCCGTGGAAAAAACGTGGCGGCTTAATGAAAAGCATTACGGAGCCTTGCAGGGTTTAAATAAAGCCGAAACCGCCAAAAAATATGGCGACGAACAGGTAAAACTGTGGCGGCGCAGTTATGATGTGCGCCCGCCCGCTTTAACCTTGGACGACCCGCGCGCGCCGCAAAACGACAAACGCTATGCAGGGGTAAATTCCAAAGATTTACCGCTGACAGAAGCCTTGTGCGACACGGTAAACCGCATTTTGCCGTATTGGAACGAAGTCATTTTTCCGCATTTAAAAACGGCTAACGAAATTATTGTAGCGGCACACGGAAACAGCCTGCGCGGAATTGTAAAACATCTTAAAAATATTTCAGATGCCGATATTATCGGGCTAAATTTGCCGACGGGAGTACCGTATGTGTTTGAATTTACGGACGAGTTAAAATTGCAAAAGGATTATTTTTTAGGAGATGCGGAAGAAATCAAAAAGAAAATGGCCGCCGTTGCCAATCAAGGAAAAGCCAAATAAAACTTTACAGCAAAACTCCCTATCGTATGATAGGGAGTTTTGTTTATAACCGTTCAATTCCAATTTTTGCGCAATTTTTTTATTGCTTTTTTAAGTTCCGGCTTTAATACCGGGTCCACCAAATCAATAAATAACTTGCCGTCCAGGTGGTCCACTTCGTGCTGGAAAGCCTTAGCCAACAGCCCGCGCGCACGCTTCACCTGCTCCACTCCATTTTCGTCGGTATATTTCAGGGTTACGTCCGTCGCGCGTTTTACTTCGGCCCACAAACCGGGCAGAGAAAGACAACCTTCTTCTTCCAGTTTTTCTCCCCGCATAGAAAGGATTTCGGGATTGATAATCACATATCTTTTTAAAGGCGCGTTTTCTTTATCACTTTCGGGAATCAAAATTACCGCCAAACGGTAATCCAACCCAATTTGGTTAGCCGCCAAACCTACCCCTTTTACCGCCAGACAAGTTTCCTCCATATCTTTTAGCAGTTGGGGCAGTTGCGGCTGCAACGCTTTAAAATCAACAGATTTCAATTTTTGGCGCAAGATATCTTCGCCGTATTTTGTTACACGCAATATTGCCATAAGTTTATTTTAGCATAATTGGACTCGGGCCGAAGGCGCGTCAGCGAGATAAGCGTTCAGCCACGGCTTGCGGGTCGTTTAACGTAAGCAATTCTTGGATAAAACCGGGCTGAAAGGTCTCTGCCAATGCCGCCAAAACCTGCAAGTGTTTTTGAAAGAAAGCCGGCTTGTCGGGCGATAAAAATAAAAACATCACGCGAATAGATTTATTATGGCGTTCCTCCGTCACGGGAACAGGCAAAACCGCCAGCGCGGCAACAAAATCGTCCAATCCCTCCACACGGGCGTGCGGAATAGCCAAGCCCGTATCCAAGGTAGTGCTGATGCCTTTTTCGCGTTCCAACACCTGGGCTGTTACTTCTGCCGGGTCCAAGCGCGGGCATTGGCGGCAAGCCATACGCACCAAGGTTTCAATTAAACCGTCTTTGTCTAATCCCTCGGGAGCCACCAGCACGCGCTGTGCCGTAATCAGCCTCCCCAGGTTTATTTTTGTTTGTTCGTTCAATGCCATAATTCTAGGTTTTTATGGTAGCAAATAAGCCCCCCTGCTGGCAAGTTGTCAAAAATCGGTTTTATTCCCCCGCTAAAAAAGATAGAATACATATATAATGACAGAGAACGAGTTGCAAACCCTTTTTAACACCCTTTCCGCAGGCCGTGTGCCCGGGAAACAGGATTTTAATGCTTCCAAGATGTTTTCCTTGCTGGAAGACCCTTTCAGCATTTGGTGCTTTTTCCACGCACCCAAAGAAGAAGCCGTCCCGGAACCTAACCGCTACGAAAATTTAAAAATCCGCACCGACCGCACCGTTCGCGATAATTGGATTAAGCAGGAGTTTCCCGGTGTGGTATTCATTACGGGTGAAACGGAAAGCGAACGCTTTAAAAACACCTTAGCCGCTATGGCCAAAGGTGAAAGTGCTATTGCCAATGCCTTACTTTGGAACTTGCCCGAAAACACCTACGGCAGCATAAATTTACTCGTCCGCTCCAATGATGCTTCCAGCATATGGGGCAACTATCATTATCATATTTTCCAATTTAAACGCGCACACGATTTAAAAGAGCATTATGCCTTACAGGTCAGTCTGCTTAACCGCATACTGGGCTGCACGCAAAAATACACGCCGGCCAATACGCGCGTATTCCTGCGCGACCGCACGATTGACGTTTGCTACGCCGACCATTGCGACCGTTTGGCCCGGGAACTGGCCTATTGGCGCAGCATCCGCGACGGGAAATCCCGCCCCGAAGCCCATAAGCCGCCCAAAGCCGCCAGTGCGCCTTGGCGCGTTTATGCTAATAAAGTGGTGGCCCAAAGCAAAGATTTACTAATGCTCCCCGGCTTAAATACCGAAATGCGCCAATGCCTTAAAATCAATGGGATGTTCACCACTGACGATGTGGCACACGCCGGATTAGAAAAATTACAGGGTATTTTGGAAGAACCGCACGCCACAAATTCCTATTACAATTCTTTGGCCTATTTGCACAACAAACCCGTCTTGCGCGAAGCGGGGCACTTTCCTCCCCCCGTCAAAAAATACAATTTGTATTTTGATTTTGAGGCCACCGAAACTTTTACCAAAAACAACGTTTCCTTTGTCTATTTAATCGGCATTTGGGATAAAGAAGAAGACAAATATGTAAGTTTTGTGGCCAAAACCCCGGAAGAAGAAATTAAAATCTTTGAACAGTTTTATGACTACATCAAAGATTTTTCCGACACGGCCCTCTACCATTGGACGGAATATGAAGTAAAAAAGATGAAAAATCTGGCCGGAAAAAATCCGCAAGATGCTGCCAAATTAAAAGCACTCTGCTCCATTTGCTACGACTTAAAAGTGTCCGTAAACAAACAGTTCTATTTGCCCGCGCCCAGTTTTTCGCTCAAAGCAGCCGCGCCCGCCTTTGGCTTTAACTGGCGGCAAGATGACTGCGGCGCAATGGACAGTATGGTCTATTTTACCAACTGGCTGAAAACCGGCAACCAAGATTTGTTAAACAAGGTATTGATGTACAACGAGGATGACTGCAAGGCAATGCTCGTACTGGAAAACAAATTAAAAGAAGCCGACGTGCTGGACTTGAAAAAATGAAGAAAGAATTTGCCGTACTGCAAGCGTGTTTAGCCGCAGCAGCCAAAATTGTACGCAGAAATTTTGGCAAGGTAGGCTATGAGTTAAAGGGAAAGGCCAACTTGGTTACTAAGGCAGATGTTGCGAGCCAAAAGGCTGTTTTGGCACTGATAAAAAAGAATTTCCCCGCGCACGACTATTTAGCCGAAGAAAACGGCATCAAAAACACCGGAGCAGATTATACTTGGGTGATTGACCCGATTGACGGAACTACTAATTTTGCGCATACTTTTCCGCAATGCAGCGTATCTATCGCACTTTTTTATAAAAACGAACCTGTTTTGGGCGGGGTAGTCAACCCGGCCACCGGCGAAACTTTTTTGGCCCGAAAGGGCAAGGGAGCCACCCTAAACGGCAAAAAAATCCACGTTTCCAAAACGGCTAAATTGGAACAATCGTTATTGGTTACGGGTTTTCCGTATGACCGCTTTGCACGGCTGCCAAAGTTGCTAGACCGGTTCGGGCGTTTTTTAAATTCTTGCCACGATGTGCGCCGGCTAGGCTCCGCCGCTCTGGACTTATGTTGGCTGGCAGCCGGGCGTTTGGACGGCTATTGGGAAGATAATTTAAACCCGTGGGATGTCGGCGCGGGGGTACTTATCTTGCAAGAGGCCGGAGGCAAAGTTACGGATTATTCCGGCAAAAAATACAAAAAAATAAAAGATTTCGGGCATACACTTTTAGCAACCAACGGCAAAATTCATACGCAAATGCTAAAAATCATCAAAGAGACTGAAAACGAATTGCCAAAAATTTGAGAAAAGGACCGCCAAAACGCGGTCCTTTTTGTTGTATCATCGGCGGCGGTGTGATATAATTTTAGGTAGGGTTTTATTTATAAGGGGTTATTATGTCTATCAACGTAGTCAAGCAGTACAGCGTCTTCCTGATAAATGAACCGGGTGCGCTCAAAAATTTTGCCGAATTATTTGTACGCGAAAATGTAGATGTAATCGCCATTTCGCAAGATGTCCGCTATGATGCTGCTGTTGTCCGCCTGACAGTTAAATACGACCAGGAAATCAGCCACGCGCTGACCAAGGCCGGTTTTACAAGCGTAAAGACAGATGCCATCTGTATTGATACCCCCAACCGCGTGGGATTGTTGCGGGATATTGGGGCCGTCCTTTCCAGCCACGGGATAAACATTACCACCATTTACGGTACCGCAAGCACCGGGCCGAACAGCCGTTGGATAGTGGTAGTAAATGATATAACCAAAGCATTAAATGCCCTGGAAAGTTCCGGTATATTTGAGTAAGGAAATTTGCATATATAAAAAACCCCGGTATTCGGCCGGGGGTATGTTGCAAAAGGCTTTTGGGTTAATGCAGTTTTTCTTTGGCTTCTTTCAGTTGCTTTTTCCAAGCCTTTTTGGCGGCTTTGTGCTTTTTTTCAGCCACGCCGGACAATAAGTCCTCTACTCGCTGAGCCTTTACCTGTTCCAAATTGGCCTCGTCGGCTTTCACCTTGTTTTCCCAATTATCCAAATTTGCGCGTTCAGCGGCTATGCGGTCCTTTACATAAGCAAGTCCCGCATCCACTCCGGCAGAAACTTCCTCCGCCAATTTGGCTTTAATAGAGGCCTTATCTTCCGCCGTTTTGGCTTTTTTGTACTGCTTTACTAATTTTTTAATGCGTTTTTGGCGTGCCTTAAAGGCCTTTTTCTGCTCGGCAACCGTCTGTTTCTTCTCCGCAGAGGAGGAATGTTCTCCATCTTTTTTAACAATGGGGGCCGACTCCGCGGGCAAACTGCACTCCGCCGGCGGTTCGGC
>UQJU01000036.1 GCA_900541355.1 Candidatus Avelusimicrobium fimicolum
TGACAGGAGGAATTCTATGAAATTAAGAACCGTTTTGCTGTTTGTTTTTTCCGCCGTTCTGTTTGCCTGTTCATCCGCCCAGAAGCAGGAAGAAGATATTCCGCGTCCGCCCAAGCAGGACCCGGTGATTGAGGAGCAGGCCAGAAAGAACGAAAAACTGTATAACCAGAGCGAAACCCGCATGGCCAAAACCCTCAAACTCCCGGCCATTACGTATGAATTTGACTCCATCCGCCCGCCGGATTACGCCTATCCGTTCCTGGACAAAGTGGCTAATGTCATGAATCAGTATCCGTCCCTGCACTTGATTGTGGAAGGCCATACGGACGTGCTGGGTTCCAAGGAATACAACTATTGGCTGGGCGCGTCGCGCGCGGCCGCGATGAAGGCGTATTTAGTCAGCCGCGGCGTAAATGCGGAACGCATCCGTATTCATTCCCACGGCAAAGACCGCCCGCTTACGCTGGATAATTCCAGCGACGGCCGCCGCACCAACCGCCGCGTGGAATTTTCGTTCACTACCCGCAGATGGAATTCTATTTATTAGACTGTTAAGTTAAATATCTTATGTTGCCACCCCGGAGAATTTCTTTCCCCGGGGTTTTTGTTTGGTGGTTTATTATTAAAAAGTCATACAGGGCGGTTTTCTGGCGCGGAGCGTTTCAGTATCTGTTGTTTTCCTCTTATTGAGTAACGACAGATCCTGGACTACAACTTTCCAGGATGACGACAACTACAATACAAAAGATAAACGCCCCAATCGGTAGATTCTGAAACCTATTAATAGACCCCGTACAGAAACACTACGGGGTGCCGCCTAGCGGTATGGGCGACAATTCAGGATCTACTGCTTGGGTAATTGGTGATTGTCGTCATCCTGGAAAGTCGTAGTCCAGGATCCGTTGTTATTAAAACAAGGATTAGATACTGAAACGCTCTGTCCCCGAAAACCGCCCTGTAATAATAAACCACCAAACAACTCATAAGGTAGATTTTGAAAACATACCCATAGGAAATCCCCCCTTGACTTGTTCCCCATAAATTTTATAGAACAAAATATAGAACGACACAATATGTAAAAGGAACGCTTATGAAAGCCCTGCACCCCAAACAAACAGAACTTTTGGAAATTTTAAAAAGCAATATTTCCGACCCGCTGACTATGGAGGAATTGGCTGACCGCCTAAATGTGAGCGGAAAAAGCGTGGTATTTCATCACATTAAACAGTTGGAAAAAAAGGGCTTTTTAAAGCGCAACCCCGCCAACCCGCGCGACTATATTATTTTAAAAGACCCGGAGCGTAACGTAATCTACCTAAAAATGTACGGTATGGCCAAATGCGGCCCGGAGGGGACTATTTTGGACGGCGAACCTACGCGCATCGTGCCGGTGGACCCTAGTATGATTTATTTTCCGGCGTGCAAGGGCTTTATGGTGGAAGCCAAGGGCGACTCTATGGAAAACCTTATCGCCCCGCACGACTGGCTGATTGTGGAGCAGAACCACCAACCGAAAAACAAAGATGTCGTCGTATGTGTGAACAACGGGGAAGTAATGGTAAAACGGTTTACGCAGGACGGCGAAAATGTTATTCTGCAATCGGAAAACCCGCGCTATAATCCCATTGTAGCCGATAAAACGGCCTTCCGCGTGGAAGGCATTGTGCGCAGTATTATCAAGCGCAACGTAAGTTGCTAAACATCCTGCTGCCCTTGGGTGCCGAAACCCGGGGCAATTAGTCGTAACCTCACCCCCGCGTTTGCTGGCGCGGGGGCTTTTTATTGTATCTAGCCCCCGCTTTGCCGGGGAATAGTTTAAAAGGCTGTTTACACCAGAAAGAAATCCCGGTCTTAAATGACCTTTATTTTTTCTTTCACGCGTAATCTCTAAAAGTTTTAGATAACAGACCAAATAAAGAATATTTTTCTGGCACAATGAAAAACCCCGCACACAAGGAGCGGGGTTTTCTCTTAAAAATTTATTTTATTTGACGATTAACAGCGAACGTCCGTCTTTTTCTTGGGAGTACGGGTCCAAGGTATTTTGCCCGTCCACCACATATAAGAATTTATAAGTACCGGGCGCAATAGAAAGGGTGGTTTCCCAATAGCCGTTGCGTTTTTTAAGTGCTTGGGGCTTAGCCATTGTAAAACCGCTTACAATCGCTACTTTGTTCCCCTCGCCATACCAACGGAACGTTACGCGGCGGTATTTGCTGCTTTTAGAAGGATTAACCGTTACGCTTTCTTTTGTTTCCTGCTTCGTTTCGGGCGCGGGAGCGGCTTTGGAGGGTTCGGCCTTCTTTTCTTCTTGCTCAATTACAGCCGTAACCGGGATTTCCACCGGAGCCGCCGCAGGAACCTTTTCCTCTACCGGTTTATTTTCTTCCACCAACACAGGTTCGCTCTCTTTGGGGAGTTCGGGCGTTTGCACGACTTCGGCCTGTTCGGCACGCGGAGCATTGGCAGGCGCGTCAAACACGCGAGCAGAAAAATGTTTGTAAACGAAATAACCGAAAACGCACAGGAAGATAATGTCTATAATAATCAGAAACAGCCACAAATCTTTATTTCCGGCAGGTTTTATGTCCAAATCTAAATTTTCGTTTTCCATAATGGTTCCTGATTAAAAAGCGGGCGAAGGGAATCGAACCCTCGTCTAAAGCTTGGGAAGCTTCCATTCTACCATTGAACCACGCCCGCATAGCGGAGTCCGCTTCTTTATTTTAGCAAATTTTAGGCGAACATACACAACTATTTAATATGTTGCGCCCGTAAATCTAATGTTTTAAGAAAATCAAGCGCATCTTGGCGGCTTGCTATTTTTCCTTCCACCTGGGCCACGGAAACGGCTTCCAAAATCTCACCGATTTTGGGGCTGGGCGGCAGGGATAACGCGTCCATTACGTCGCGCCCGGTAATCAGCCGCGTGGGCTGAACTTTCTTCGGTTGGTCAAAAAATTTGTGCAGCAGTAACGTCAGCACTTGCATATGCCGCAGGGTTTTACCCACATTAGCCGTTTGTTGGGCGCGTGCAATACTCATCAACCGTTCTCCGCTTTTGGGCATAATTCGCCGCAACTGCGCATCCGTAACATAACTGGTATAATCGGCCCAGCACAATAGCAGCATTGGCACACCGGCTTCGCCCAAATCGCGGAAAAAATGATAGGCTCCTTTGTCGGTTATCACGTCGTTACTGGCCAGATTAGACGGGCGCAAATGCTCCCCAATCATCGCGCAAATCAGCCGGATATCGGCCCGGCTGTAATGCAACCGTTCCAATACGGTTTTAGCCATTTTGGCGCCCCGTTCTTCGTGATAGAAAAAGCGCAGGCGGTCCCCCACTTTTTTGGCAGTGGCGGGCTTTGCGATGTCGTGCAACAGAGCCGTCATTTTATAAAGAGCCTTGTGCCGGGCAATCGGGGCCAGTTTGGCGGCGTATTTAGGGAAAGCCTTTTGCAAATGGTCCAGCAGATATTCCATACGTTTAAACACATCTAACGTATGTTTCAATACTCCGCCCTTTCCGTAATAAACTTCGGCACAGGCACGCTGGGCTTCCAACTCCGGGAATAACGCGGTCAGCAGGCCGCACGAGTCCATTAAAAGCAAATTTTCATAGGCCTTAGAGGTAGCAAATAAACGCTCCAATTCCTCGCGCACACGTTCGCCTGCGGGCTGATTGATAAGAGCGCGGTCTTTTTTAATTTGTGCCAGGGTGCGGGGCGAAATAGAAAAACCCAACTCCGCGGCAGAGCGGAACGCGCGCAACATACGCAAAGGGTCCTCTTTAAATACGCGCGGATTGTTTTCATCAATCACTTTATCCGCCACCGCCTGCAAGCCACCAACCACATCTACAATATTTTTGCGTTGCAAACGCTTTAAAATCACGCGGGCTGTGCCGTCCGGATGCGGGGTAATTTCTATTTGCGGCAAGGCCGAAACAGGGTACGCCAGCGCATTAAACGAAAAATCACGGCGCAACAGGTCCGCCTTTAAATCTTTGCCTTGGTAAGCGGTCAAATCAATTTGAATTTTATCTTTATGCGTTACTAAACGCCACACCCCAAATTCAGCGTCCATTTCAAACGAGGCGGCCTTTAACCGGCGCGCCAGTTCCAATGCCGCCGGCTTTACATCTTCGGGCGGCAACGCAATATCCAAGTCGGAGGATTGGCGTTTTAATAAACTGCTGCGCACAATTCCCCCCACATAATGGGCCTGCGGAATTACCTCGTTTAAAATGCGGGCCAAATCAAGCAAGGGTTTCCTCCGCACTTGCCCCCGCTCCGCGCGCGGCCAATTTGGCTACGGCATCTTTGCGCAGTTCTCGTTTTAACACCTTGCGCAAGGCATTTTTGGGCAACGATTCCACAAATTCAAAATCACGCGGGCGTTTATAGTTATCCAAGTGCGTTTTTAAGAATTTTCTAAATTCGCCGTCGGAAAGTTCCGCCCCCTCTTTTTTGACGACATACACTTTAACAAATTCGCCGCCGCGCCCGTCCGGCACGCCGATTACGGCGCACTCTTCCACCGCGGGATGTTCGCAAATAACGGCCTCCACCTGGGCCGAAAACACTTTCAACCCTTTGATGATAATCATATCTTTCTTGCGGTCTTTAATAAAGATAAACCCGTCATCATCTACCGTAACGATATCACCGGTTTTAAACCAACCATCCTCGGTGAACGCATCGTGCGTGGCTTTTTCGTTTCCCCAATAGCCGCGGAACACATTAGGCCCCTTTACGCACAGTTCGCCTTCTGCATTGCGCGGTACTTCTTTGCCGTCGTCGTCCAACACCAAGGTACTAACCGCCGGAATAGCCGGGCCTACGGATTTAATTTTTTGCAATTCCTCCGTGTTCACGCTGACGACCGGGCTTGTTTCGGTAAGGCCGTAACCTTCCAATATGGGTACACCGATTTTTTCTTCAAACCGGTCTTTGATTTCCTGCGTCAGCGGGGCCGCGCCGGACACGCCAAAGCGCACATTTTTAAACGGCCAAAAACGCAAGTAAAGACGTTTTAGGCCCTTGGCTTCTTTGGAAAGCACCGCGTAAATCTGCGGAACCGCCAAAATCAGGGTTACTTTTTCCGTTCCCATAGCCCCCAACCATTTACTGGCGGGCATTACGTTGGCTACAATAACCACCTTTAAATTAAGATACAGCGGAATTACCACGCAAGCCGTCCAGGCAAAGGAGTGAAACATCGGCAACAGACATAAAAAACAATCGTTATCGTTAATTTTAAAAATCTGCGCACACGAAATAACGTTAGAGGCCAAATTGCCGTGTGTGAGCATAGCCCCTTTGGGCAGCCCCGTGGTGCCGGAGGTATAGAGGATAAAGGCCAAGTCATCCAGCCCGGCTTGGGCGGAAGCGGTTTCGTCGTGGAAGGTAGATTTTTCAATTTCCTCCCAGAATTTTTGCACAATCGGGCACTCCGCCGCAGAGGACGGAATTTCATCCGTTGTGAAAATATATTTAACAGTCGGCAACTGGGGAAGGCACTTTACATAATGGCGGATAAATTCAGCCTGCGTTACGACCGCCTTGGCCCCCGCATTGTTTAAAATATATTCAATTTCCTCCGGTTTGGTAACCATAAAGTTCATTGGAATACATACTGCGCCCAATTTGTAAAGCCCAAAGTTGGCTACTACCGTATTAATAGAGTTGCGGTGCGCCACGGCCACGCGGTCGCCTTTGCGGATACCGTGTTCAAAAAACATATCGGCGGCGCGGTCCACCTGCATCAAGAGTTCGTGGTAGGACACCTTCTTGCCCGTACCGGCTTCCACTAATGCTATTTTATCCGGAAAGCGGAACGCACTATCAGCCAAAGCAGTGTATAAATCTTTACGGCGAATCATAAGCACCTCTTATATAATAATATCCCTTTTCTAAATTTTAGTAAAATTAAGCCTGGCGGGGGTCCAAAATATCCCTAAACGCATCTCCCAACAGGTTCCAACCCAATACAAATAAAAAAATGGCTCCGCCCGGTGCAACGACCGTGTACCAATAGGCAAACGGATGGCCGGGAGTGCCGAGCACCCAATTGCGCGCCATAGCGATTAACTGCCCCCAATCTGCCGTACCCGGCTGGGCACCAAGCCCCAAAAAGGACAAGGAAGCCGCTGTCAGCACCACATAGCCGATATCCAGACTGGCTACCACAACCGACGGATAAATGGAATTCGGTAAAATGTGCCGCAAAAGGACCCTCGGCCCGCGCGCGCCCAAGGTTCGGGCGGCGGTTACATAGTCGCGCTGTTTGACGGATAATATATCCCCGCGCACGAGACGCGCGTAAGACGGCCACGCGACAGCCGTAAGGGCTATCATCATATGCTTGATGTCTGGACCCAACATAGCGGCAATTACCATAGCAAGCACCAGCGAGGGCACGGCAAAAACAACGTCCGTCAGGCGCATTAAAATTTCGTCCAATTTTCCGCCGAAATAGGCCGCGGCTCCGCCCACAAAAAGCCCTATTAAAAAGGCGAAAAAGGTTACGGTCAGCCCAATTTTAAACGCAAGGCGCGTTCCCCACACCACGCCGTAATACAAATCGTATTGCTGTTCGGTAGTACCGAACCAGTTTTGTGCAGACGGCGGCTGCGGCGCAATTTGGTAACTCTTTTGCGGCAGTTGGTAGGGGTTATTTTGATTTTGCACCGGAGCCAGCCAAGGTGCAAACAAAGCCACCAGTAGGAAAAACACTACGATTACCAAACCCAAAAGAGAGGTTTTGTTGGTATAAATACGTTTTAAAAGGCGCTCACTAATCATATTAATCCAAGCGGATACGCGGGTCCACCGCAGTATATAAAATATCCGAAAGTAAATTTCCCAGCACAAACAGCACCGCTACCATTAAAGAGAAGCCCAATATACCCGCAATATCCAACTGTTGTGCGGCAATCACACCGAAGCGGCCAATGCCGGGATAATCAAAAATTGTTTCCACAATTACCGTTCCGCCAAGAAGACGGATAAACTGGATACTTGCCAAGGTAATCACTGGGATAATAGCATTTTTTCCGGCGTGCTTATAAACGATTTGCCATTTGGTAAGGCCCTTGGCGCGGGCGGTACGGACATAATCTTTATTTAATTCTTCCAACATACTGGAACGCATTACCCGCACCATTAAAGCAAACGAACCGATACATAACGTAACCGCTGGCAAAACCAAGTGGGATAATACGTCCCAAAACACACGAAAATTGCCGTTTAACAAGGAATCCGCCAGTAAAAAGCCTGTATAGGTTTTAAACATTGGGCTATGGATAATTACGTCCGTCTGGACGGAATATCCACCGGGAGCAAACCAGCCCAACTGTCCATAAAATACCATTAATAAAATAAGCCCCAGTACAAATATCGGCAACGAAAACCCTCCCACCGATATCAACCGCGCGACTATATCTTTCCACTCGTCCTTGTGTATGGCCGAACCGCACCCGAACCACACGCCAAAAAACACCACAAAAATAATGGTAACAAATGCCAGTTGTATAGTGGCTGGGAGATATTCTTTTATGGCTTTGGCTACGGGCATATTGGCACTGGGGCTATACCCCAAATCGCCGTGCGCTACATTTTTGAGCCACCGTCCGTACTGTTTAAATACGTTATCGCGCAGGCCGTATTCGCGGATAACCTCTTCCAGCGCGCCCATTTGACGGGGGTCCTTCACATACAAAGAGGCGCGCATTTCGGGGCTTAACCGTTGGGTTAAAAAGAACAACAAAAACGTTACCCCCAGTACCACCAGGGGCAACAACAAAAGCCGCCGAAAGATGTAATTCAACATAAGGTATCCTTTTTATTTTTTGTACGCAAGCACCGCGGACAAGGCTATTTCACACGCGGCAAAAAATTCCTTTAAAAGCAAACTTTCCTTTACCGTGTGGCAATCGCGGCAACCCACGCCCAAGTTCGGCAAAATAAACCCTTTGCCGCTTAAAATATTGGCATCACACCCGCCGCCGGACGCCACCGGGCTGATTTTTACGCCCTGGGCTTTACCCGCTGCCAGTATGGCCTTGACCATTGGGTGCGTTTTGGGCACATTGACCGCCGGATAACGCGGCGTAACTGTAAATGTCAAAACGGGTTTATGCACTTTGCCGTTAATTTTTTTGGTATAGCGTTTGACGGCTTTTTCAAAGCAGGACTTCATATGTGCGGTCTGCTTTTCCAGTTTTCCGTCCTGCAAACTGCGCGCTTCGCCTTTTAAATAAATATCCTCAGTTACGGCATTGGTTAAACTGCCACCCTTGATAATGCCAAAGTTGGCGACGGTTTCTTTATCAATGCGGCCTAATTTCATAATAGATAAAGCATAGGCGGCTACTTCAATAGCGGAAATACCCTTTTCCGGGCAAACGCCTGCGTGTGCGCCAAGACCTTTGATTTCTACTTCAATCGTATTAACCGCCGGACCTTGGACTAAGAGTTCATTTACTTCCTCGTTATCCAAAATGATGCCCTCGCGCCCTTTGATTTTTTTAACGTCTAAATTTTTGGCCCCCGCCATACCGTTTTCTTCCGTCAAGGTAAAAACAGCCTCTACGGGCGGGTGGGGCAACTTTTGTTCCTGCAAGGTTTTTAAAACTTCCAAAATAATAGCAATACCGGCCTTGTCGTCCGCGCCCAAAACAGTAGTACCGTCCGAGGTAATTTTGTCTTTCTTCACCACGGGTTTAACGCCTTTGCCGGGCACAACCGTATCCATATGCGAACTAAGCACAATGGGAGCACTTTTAATAGTTCCGGGGAAAAAACCAATCACATTTCCTTGTGCGGTGGTATTATATTTTTTCCCGGCGTTATCCACCTGTACTTTACAGCCCAAATCCTTTAATTTTGAAACCAACACTTCTTGGATATCTTTTTCAAAAAAGGATTCACTGTCAATTTTGGCAAGTTCTACAAAGGTTTCTACCAAGCGTTTTTGATTAATCGTCATAATATCTCCTATACGGCTGCTGAACTTTTTTTATCTTTAAACGGCAACACGCTACACGCACACGCGTGGCGCGGCAAAACTTCCTTTAAAGCGTTATCCCCTTGCCGGCAACTCTTATCAGCATAACGGCAGCGCGAGGCAAACGGACACGCCCAATCCGCACGCTCGGGGTGTTCTTCAAACGGCACGAAAGGCTTTTGCACCACCTCGGCTGACGGCACAGCCGAAAGCAGGGCTTCCGTGTACGGATGCTGGGGGTTGGTAAACAACTCCTCCGCCGGGGCTTTTTCCACAATGCGCCCCTTGTACATTACGGCAATATCGTCGCACAGAAAGCGCGCCACGGCAAAATCGTGCGTTACAAAGAGCATAGAAAGACGGCGGGTTTTTTTGATTTCTTTCAGTAAATTTAAAATTTGCGCCTGAACCGACACATCCAACGCGGAAACAGGCTCATCTGCCACTAAAATTTTAGGGTTTAAAGCCAAGGCGCGCGCAATGTTGATACGTTGGCGCTGTCCGCCGGAAAACTCGTGCGGGTAGCGCTCTAACTGGCTTTCGGAAAGGCCGACCGCCTTTAAGAGTTCGCTTAAAAAGGCCTTCCGTTCAGCGCGGTCCTTTTTTAATCCGTGTATATCTAACGGTTCGCTTAGCAGTTGGCGCACGTTCATACGCGGGTCCAAACTGGAATACGGGTCCTGATAGACCACCTGCATTACGCGGCGGAGTTTTTTAAATTCACTCTTGGAAATTTTAGCCACATCTTTCCCGTTGGCAAGAATAGTGCCCGCCGTTGGCTTTTCTATCCCTAAAAGGGTCTTGCAAAGCGTACTTTTCCCACAGCCAGATTCCCCCACCAGGCCTAAAACGTGGTCTTCTTCCAGCATTAAACTGACATCGTGCAAAACGGTTTTTTCCACATTTTTGCCGATAAAACGGCGGCGCGTGTAGGTTTTAAATAAATGTTCTATTACGACGGGCGCGGTCATTTATCCTCCAACTGCCAGCAACGTACTTGGCGGCCGTTTTTATTAAAAAGCGGCGGGCAGGTTTGGCGGCATTTTTCAAACGCGTGCGGACAGCGCGGCGCAAAAGGACAACCCGTGATTTTTTCGCCTGGCACAGGCGGGTGGCCTTTGATAACAGGTAAAATGTCCGCTTTATTATGTACGGACGCCAAGGATTTTAATAATCCCTGCGTATAGGGATGAAGCGGATTTTTAAAAAGTTCAGCCGCAGAAGCATATTCCATACACTCTCCGGCATACAAAACAAGTACATCATCGGCAATTCCCGCCACCACCGCCAAATTATGCGTGATAAATACGGCGGACATTCCGCTTTCCTTCTGCAAATCTTTAATTAATTTTAAAATCTGGGCTTGAATCGTAACATCTAATGCGGTGGTAGGCTCGTCGGCAATTAACACATCCGGCGACAAGGCAAGAGCCATTGCAATCATCACGCGCTGGCACATCCCGCCCGAAAACTGGAACGGATATTCCAACAGGCGTTTTTCCGGCTCGGCAATGCCTACTTTTTGGAGCAACCGGGCGGCCTGCAAGCGGGCCTCTTTCTTGGAAATTTTGCGGTGTGCCAAAATGGTTTCGGTTAGTTGTTCCCCCACCGTCAAAACGGGATTTAAACTGGCGGCAGGGTCTTGAAAAATCATAGAAATTTTATTTCCGCGGATTTGGCGCAGTTCCTTTCGGGATAGTGAGGCCAGGTTTTTGCCTCTGTATAAGATTTCCCCTCCGCTGATGCGCGCCGCAGGAGGTAATAATTGCAAAACAGAAAGAGCGTGCACGGTTTTTCCGCTGCCCGACTCCCCCACCACGCCAAGAACTTTCCCTTTGGGCAAAGTGTACGAAAGGCCGCGCAGAACGGGAACTGTTTTTCCGTCTGAGGAAAATTCCAACTGCAAATTGCGTACTTCCAATACATTTTCGGCGGAATCTGTCATCTTTATTATTATACTAATTTAATACAGGCCTATAAGGCCTTACGCTTCTATTCCGGTAAAGGTTTTTAAAGCATAGCCGATTAAAAAACTGACCGCCGCCACGCCGAAACTTAAACAAGCCATTTCCACAAAGCGGTGTTTGAAACTTTCTCCGCGGGCCACTGCATAGTAAAACATAAACGCAGCAATTAACAAAAGGGCCAATAACAGCATCAGCGCCAACGCAATAAACACATTGGAAAAACACGCAAACGGCGAAATCAGCATTACTACCGTTACCACATAGGCTACCCCGGTGTAGAGCGCGGCCTTTAAGGGCTTTTTGCCTGATGATTTTTCGGTCTTAGAAGATAAATACTCGGAAGACGCCATAGACAACGCCGCCGCCACACCGGTAATCGCACCCGTCAGCGCAATCAACTTCGCATTGGACAACGCCAAGGTAAAGCCGGCCAGCGCGCCTGTAAACTCTACTAGCGCATCAGACAAACCCAAAATAACAGAACTCATATATTTCAAGCGGTCCTCGTCCAACAGAGCGATAAGTTCGTTTTCCACAGCGGGGCCTTCATCTGCCAATTTAGCGATTTTGGGATAGTTGGTAAACGCACGGTACGCACCCGAAGCGTGATGCGGGGCCGCTTCCATTAATTTAATGGCAAACGTCAGCCCGAGCACGCGCGCAAGCAACACATAAAGCCAAATTTTAAAGCGCGACGGTTTGGCATTTACCCCCGTCTCGGTTTTGATTAATTCGTGGTGTTCCCACTCGGCTTCGGCTATTTTTTTCAGTACAGAGCAGTTGTTGCCGTCTGTTTCCAGTTCAGCCAGGCGGCGGTAAATAAAATGCTCCGTTATTTCACTGCGGGAAAAAATTTCCAAGTCTTTTTTGTCTTGTTCTAACATAAGGCCTTCTTGTAAGTAAAATAAAATCACTCTGCGGTTTTTTCTACGGCGGGAGCCGGGGCGGTCTGCGGGGTAAGCGGCAATAAGTCCTTGCCGTAGGCGAAGTCAAACACGACACCCGCAATAAACTGCAACTGGTGGAAAAAATCTTTTTCGCTGATAAATTCGTCTGCCCCGTGCGCCGTATTTTCGGACAGCGGGTCCATATCCGGCCCCAAACCGTAGGTAATCACGCCCAATTTACGCAAAAACTCGTTATCACCCGAAGCGGGGCTCATACCGGGCACGGTAATAGAATCCGGCACCAGTTTTTTGGCGGTTTTTTCTATGGACGCGAACAACGGGTCTGTTCCGTCCATAGGGGTAGGAAACGGCAGTTGCGGGCGTTCCATAATTTCCAATGAAATAGGCTCGTCCGGCGAAAATAATTTAGTCAGATTTTCAAAAAACTCATCCGGGTCCGAACCGGGCAACAGGCGGACGTTTAAAACGGCGGAAGCCTCACCGCTGGTGGAGCCTGTATCCTTGCTGGCCGATAAAACTGTTGGGTTCAGCGTATCTTTTAACTGCGTTCTAAAAAAGGGGTCTAATGCCATTACATCAGCGGCTGATTGGCGGTTTTGAAGGTTGCCGGACAGCAAAAAGCCGATAGTGGTTTGGGCATCTTCGTCCAAAAGCGGTTTAATGGCTTTAAAAAAAGTTCTGGCGGTGGGCGTTAATTTAGCGGGAGGATTGTAAGCCGCAATTTTGGCAAGTGCCTGAGACAAAAGATAAACCGCGTTATCATTTACGGGCATAGAGGAATGCACCCCCGTACCAAAAGCAGTAACCTTAATATCCATATACATTTTGGTTGAGGCTTCGGCAAATACAATATCCTTTCCGTCTTTATTTTTTATAATGCCGCCCCCCTCATTTAGTGCAAACCCGGGTTTAATTTTATCCCAATGCTCTCCGCCCAGCCACAACAGCCCGGTGGCACTGCCGGATTCCTCACCGGACGTAGCCAAAAAAATCAGGTCCCGCTCGGGCAAGGTCTTTTGGTCTTTTAACCAAGTAAAAAGCGCCAAATAAGCGGCTGTATAATTTTTGGCATCAGTAGCACCAAGCCCGTAAATCTTTCCGTTTTCCACGGTGGCTTTGAAAGGCGGGAAACTCCACCCCTCAGCCGCGGGGGCGGTATCTAAATGCGAAATGAGAAGCAAGGGCTTTTTAGCGGGGTCTTTCCCCTTAATGCGGGCCATTAGATTGGCGCGCCCTTGGCGCGGAATAAAAATATCCCAATCTATACCGTGTTTATTAAATTCTTTATAAATATAACGCGCGGCGGCCAGTTCGTCCGGCTCCGGCAGAGAAGTATCAATATTTAACAGATTGATTAAATGACGCTTTGCCTCGTCGTTAAGGGGCGTCCAGTCAGGCATTTGTTGTGCGTGTCCGGCTAGTGAATAAAAGATAATCAGTAAGCAAAGCACAATGCGCTTCATTTTTTATCCGGCACAGTAAAGCCCAAAGGCGCTCCGGCGGTTACGCCGTGTTTGGCGGCGGTTTTGGAGGCCAGTTCCAACACATATTGTCCATAACCGAGGGAGTAGGCCACCTCGTCATCGGGCGTATAAGTATAGGAGTGAGGAACTTCCGGCTCTACGGAATTTACTTTTTTATCTGCGCCGATAAAAATAATATCCAAATCTATCAGCGTGTTCTTCATCCAAAAGGCCTGTTCTTCCTCTTGGTTAAAGACAAAGAGCATCCCTTTGTTTTCGGGCAAATCCTTTACAAACATCAACCCCTTTTCTTGCTTTTGCGGGGTGTCCGCCACGAGGGCATTTACCACAAACCCGTCGGGCAGAGTTATGGAAACGGTTTGATATCCGCCGCACGCGGCAACGAACAAAGAAGCCAGTAACAAAAAAAATACTTTCATATATATAAGTGTAGCAAATTCCCATTTGTTTTTGTCGGCCTGCACAGAGAATTTTTATACTTTTTAATAACAACGGCTCAGGGAACGTTGTGCCGGATACTGGCGGGCCGCCTGCTCCCCTCCGGGATAACACTCTTCCTAATTGTCATCCCGGGCGTGGGCCCTGGAATGACAATACAAAATAAACTTATGTATTTTCCCCC
>UQJU01000037.1 GCA_900541355.1 Candidatus Avelusimicrobium fimicolum
TAGTGCCAGAGGATCTTGCTGACATTGGCTGGCAAACGCTGCACTGCCCATAGACAGTTTCATACGCTCTATTTCCGCCAGCCCTTCTCGCACCGGATGCAACGCTTCGCCTACTTTACGGGTATAATGATGCGTAATGACTTTATCCTCAAGATATTTCTTCCATTGCCAATGTTCTTCGCGTACCGCAACAAGAGGCATTACTATCTGCTTAAACCCGGCTTTGCTCTCCAATAAATAGCCCGTTAAGTCCTGCTCGTGCGTGCGCTGCATAATAAGCAGGATTTTGCCCTTATTTTTATCATTTAGGCGGCTATACAGCGTATTTCCATACCACTCGTTTACTTTATTACGCAGTAAGTCTGAATTGGCATCCGCTGGTTTAATCGGGTCATCAATAATCAGCCAATTACCACCCCGCCCTGTTAGGGTGCCACCCACCGTTGTAGAATAGCGCCCACCACCCTGTGTGGTTTCAAAATCCATCAATTCGCGGCGATTGAGTGCTAAACGAGTTCCTGGGAACGCCCGCTTATACCAAGGCGTTTCCAAAATGCGCCGGCAGTCGGCCGCCAGTTTTTTGGCTAATTCATCGGCATAACTTACGCATACAACCGTTTCCTTGGGGAATTTCCCCAATATATAGGCAGGAAGCGCCACCGAGCAAATAATGGACTTCATATATCGGGGCGGGATATTAATAATTAGGCGGGTATTTCCCCCATACAGCATTTTCTCTAATTCCCCACAAATCACATCTATATGCCAATTATCTAAGTATTTCGTCTGCGGGCTAACTTCGGCAAATACTTTTCTTACAAACATCTTAAAATCGTGCCGCAAGAGAGCATCAAAGCGTTGCGTTTCTTCATTTTGTTGTATCATTGACATTCCCTTCCATGTACTCCTTAATGGTTTCTGCTAATAAAGTTCTATCATCTTCTCGCAATGCCTCTACCCGCCGGGCGAGTTCTTCCTTCCGTCTCTCATTTTTTTCAAAATAGTCCAGCATTATTTTTTGTGCTTTTGCATTGCCATTGAGCGCATCCATTCCTGCTTTACGAAGGATGGCTTCTGTCACCGAAATACTTTTTTGTTTCCCATTGTGGACGATGCGCACACGCTCATTTTGCAGTTTTTCAACTGCGGTAAATAGGTTTGCGCTTCCCTTAGGACGGCCCTTTTTATTGCCGCTGTATCCCGGTTTAAATTGTGTATGTTTGGGCGGTTTTCCGTACCCGACTTCATAAGAATTGCTTACTGTATTATTATTTTCCATTTTCATTTCCTCCTCTTTTCTTCTCTAAAAGTAATTCTTGATAAGTCTTCCCTGTGGATAGGTGTATGGCACTATGTCCCTTTCCTATGTTTTCATAGCGCCTAATGGCCGTATCTATATATCGTGGCTCCAACTCGGCCCCATAACAGATACGCCCGGATTTTTCTGCGGCAATTAAGGTACTGCCAGAACCCAAAAAGGTGTCTAGTATTATTCCGCCCCGGTTAGAGGCGTCCAATATAGCATCTTTGATCATTTCCACCGGTTTTACAGTAGGGTGCATAGCCCGCTTTTCGGCATTTTCCTCACTAGGTGTATTTACACTGGGATAGCACCACACATTGGTACGGTATCTACCGTGTACCCCTAGTTCCACATTGTTAATATGTGGCTCCTTGCCGTGTTTGAACATAAAGATAAGTTCGTGCTGGGAACGATAAAAACTACCCATACCGGCGTTATCTTTCCGCCATACGCATAAATTTTTAAACTGCTCATATACCCCAGCAGCCACTATAATTTCTTTAATATGACGCCAGTCCATACAAATATAGTGCAAAGAGCCGTCTTTACTACACTCACAGAGTCGCTCAAAAGCGGTTTGCAAAAACTGAGTAAACTCCTCAGAGCTCATTTCTCCAGAGGCAAATTTAAATTCTTGATGTTGCACATTTCCTGCCCCGCAAACGTGTCCATTTATTTTCACGTTATATGGTGGGTCCGTAAATACCATATCGGCTTTTTTATCTTCCATTAAGGCAGTTAATGTTTCCTTTTTAAGGGAATTTCCGCAAATCAGCCGGTGTTTGTCTAGTTGCCAAATATCACCCTCTTGGCTGACAATTTCATTATCTGGAATGAAGGGGATATTATTTGCTTTTGGGTCTATTTTGGTTTCTTTTCCCTCTAAAATAAGGTCAATATCTCCCATATCATATCCCGTAATGGTAAGAGGCATATCTAACTTTAATTCATCTAAAGCTTTAAACTCCATTTGCAATAGTTCTATGCTCCACGTGCCCAATTCGGCTAGTTTGTTATCTGCAATACGATAGGCACGCTTTTGCCCCTCGGACAAATGGCCCAAGCGTATAACTGGCACTTTTTCCATATGGGCCAGTTGTGCCGCCTTTAATCGGGCGTGCCCAGCGATTATTTGCCCTTTTTCATCCACTAAAATAGGATTAATGAACCCAAACGATTCAATAGAGCGTTGGATTTTGATAATTTGCTTGGAATCGTGTTGACGGGGATTATTGGGATATTCCGCCAAAGTATCCAAGGGTATATAGACGACCGCAAGGTCGCTTGGTTTATTTTGCATCATAATACCTCATTAATTTGAATTTGAAGCGGTTTGCTTCAGGTTTTTATACCAGTTGTCCTTGGTTTGTACATCAGGGCGGAGTCCCCGTTCAGGCTGGGGTTAGCCTAGCAGAGTATTCTACCCCTATGCTGGGGGTGCTAGTAGGGTCCAAGAAATTGACTCCTCCTGTTTCGCCATTAACAGACCCTGGGGAGCAGTTTTACGTGCTCAATTAAGTAGGTATGTTAGCACAAAATTAGCAGTAAAGTAAAATGACTGCTATTTATTTATTATAATAAATAGCATTGAAAAAATAAGGATTTTTACATTTTTACGACTAAAAACTGTTAAAAAAATTCGCGCTTTAAGGCCTTTTATGCAAGCACTTAAAAATTAGGCTTTAAAAAACACATTTTTTAATAAAATTTCTGGTCTTATGGCAAAAAAGGAACAGCAGAAAGAACCCGGAAATACTAACGCTTGGAAAATAGTAATTTTACCCGCGCCCTGGGTTGCTATATTCAAATCCATGTCAATGACGTGCCCAATTATGGTAACATAAATAAAAGGATTTTTCGAGATTTAACTATGCCCAAAGATACTGACATTATCATTTATCAAACCGAAGTTGGAAAAACCAAAATAGAAGTTACCTTGGCCGATGAGACTGTATGGCTTACCCAAGCTCAACTAGTAGAGTTATTTCAGTCAAGCAAAGCTAATATTAGTGAGCATATTAAGCATATCTTTGAAGAAGGAGAGTTGGATGAAACGGCAACTGTTCGGAAATTCCGAACAGTTCAAAAAGAGGGCGCTAGACAAATCGAGCGCGAAGTTACTTATTACAATTTGGATGTAATCTTATCCGTAGGTTATAGGGTGCGGACTGGGCGAGGCACACAATTTCGTATATGGGCTACCCAAGTATTGAGAGAATATCTTGTTAAAGGGTTCGCATTAAACGATGATTTCCTAAAAAATATGGGCGGTGGAAAATATTGGCAAGAGCTTTTGGCCCGTATCCGTGATATCCGCGCATCAGAAAAGGTTTTTTACCGCCAAATCTTAGATATTTATGCTACTAGCGTAGATTATGACCCACACTCTACGTTGACTCAAGAATTTTTCCGCGTAGTTCAAAATAAAATGCATTTTGCAGCTCACGGGCATACTGCTGCCGAGATTGAATATCTGCGTGCTGATTCCGAAAAAGATTTTATGGGTCTGACATCCTTTCAAGGTGGAAAACCACGCAAAGACGAAGTGTTAGTGGCTAAAAATTATCTAACAGCTGACGAGTTAAATATTTTAAATCGTATCACAACTGCTTATTTAGAGTTTGCTGAGTTGCAAGCCTTACGACATCACCACATGTATATGAAGGACTGGATAGCGAAACTGGATGATTTTATCAAAATGTCTGGCAGTGAATTATTACAGCATCCTGGCAAAATAAGTAAGTTGGAAGCAGATAATAAAGCATTAGCAGAGTATGCCAAGTATAAAGAACGCACGAAAACACAATTATCTGCTGTAGAAAAAGATTTTTTGGAAAACTTGGGGAAAGTCCAAAAAAAACTGGCCCAAAAGGAAAAGAAATAGTTTTTTAGTATGGCTGTATCCCTTAATCCGAAACGGCTCCGGATGGAGTAAACACAACTTTTGGAACCTCTATAAAGATTTCACCGATCACTGGGTACTGTATTATAACGGGAGATATGATATTGTGCTGGTTGGCAAGCGAGATAAAGGGCAGCAAGTTGAAGTCTTAGCAGAAAACCTTTATACTGTATTTCAGAGAAATTTATGACAGATTTAACAGCTAAATTAACCCGTATCGCGAGCCGTGCTGTACGCAAGGCACAAGAAGAAAACCGCAAGAATGGGATCCCAAATATGTATGTAATCAACGGCAAACAAGTATGGCAAATGCCGGACGGCTCTTTCTCGGATAAAAATCCCTTCTAACTATTTTTCTATCCTCACACAAGACCCCGCAAACACGCGGGACTTTTATGTACATATATAAAATTTCTTGCAGTATTTCTGCAAAGGACTCAACACCAAAATCAATATTAAGATGTTTTGGTAACATAGCACACACAGTCAGCCTGCATAACCACACATTTACCAGCTGTGGCAATTTTATTTGATATGAACAAACTGTTTGAGGCGTTTGTTCCCCTAACTTTATCTAAAACATTTCCCGGCCAAGTAAAAATCCAAAATACGCATAAAAAAATAACCCCGAAAAACATTTCCGAGGTTATTTTCAAGAATTACTCACACGACTATTTTTGTTCAATCGCCTGATAAAGCTCCGACTTGAATTTCTCCGGATTGACTAATCTGGGAATGCCTATATTTTTCCCGCCGTTCCCGCAAACAAAGACGGTTCCGTATCCTAAAATCCGGCCTACAATGGAAATACTAGTCTGCCCGCTTTCTATTCTTCCAAGCTCCATAAAGGCCGATTCCACCGCAATCATACCGTATTTGGCGATTATTTTTTGGTTGGTAATCACTACTTCCGCGAACAAATAACTTACCAGATAATACAGCCAAACCCACACCAACAGCAGCCACCACGCGGCTGAAAGTTGAAAAACAAACCAAATCAGCGTAAATAGAATGGGCCAGAGAAAAATAATCCAATGGATTTTTCCTCTAAACAAAATCTTTTCCTTCCCGTTTAAATGCCGCGACACATAAGACATTTATTTTCCTCCCTTTTCAATTAAATCCCAACGCTCCCGGCACTTTTCCGCCATAAGCGTTGATTTAACGGCATATTTCTCGCCGGCAAACCCCAAACAGAACCGACGCAAATCCGTATCTTTATGTTCTTTTTTGGCTTCTGGATTTTTCAGCCATTTTGGATGGGATTCTTTGACAAATTCGGTCACTTGTTTTGACGAAACCAAATAAACCAACGTATGCGGGAGCGTTTCTTTGGGAAGAGGCCTTCCCGTTTTAACATCAAAAGATTCGTCAAAATTGACAAAACAATACCAAACGTTGGGCATCGCTTTTTCATGTTTTTTATTCATTTGCCAAAAGATGCATTTTCCCCAGAATTCGCTGTCTGTCGGCTTGGATTTATTGCACGTTTTTACTTCGATTTGCCGCACGAGGAATTTTCCCTTATGGGTTTTATAAGCGAGAGCATCCACCCCTTGCGTATTGCCCGGCGTCATCGCCGCCACCCAGCCGCGGCGGCTTAAACGCGACAGCACCTCATACACGCCCGCCGCGCCGATAAGCCCCGTATCCTTTCGTTCTTTTTTCATATTTTCCTCCTGTTTTCGATTTCTTCAATTACACTTCACGAGATTAGGATCAAAAGCAATATCCGTACGCACCGCTTGAGGATAAAATAAATAAGACTTAAGCCATTTTTGGAACGGTTTGATATCCACGATTCGAAAGGCAAAAACTTCTTTATCTTCCCCCAATAAAGTTGTGTAGCGTTGCTTTCCGGTCAGCGTTACAAACACCTGATTAGAATCAAATTGGGAACCAACGGGAAAAAACCGATTTGTTTTAATAAAAATAATCTCACTTGGATAGCCGCTGATATCTGCACGCAACAAATACCCGCCCGGCACTCGTTGAAATACTTCCAATCGTTTCAAATCATAAAGGTATTCCTTTTCAGGGCGAAACGAATAAGAATTAATCATATACGACGTTAATGTATTGTTTCCATACCAATCATATAAATCCAAATAAAATCCGGTCTTGGAATGGAAATCCTTTTCTTCTTTATCTTGCGCCCAATAGTATATGTCCTTCCCCATTTTTTCAATCTTCTGATAGCGCTTGAATATTTTTTGATATTCTTGCACCGCCACGTCTTGGCATCCATAAAACATCCGACCTTGCATATTATCCACGGCTGATTTTAATTCCTTAAAATAAGAACTTATCTCTAAACTGACGGCATATGCCGTTCTCAAATCGTTTTCATCAACAGCCGGAGAAAGAACGCATTTACCGATCCTACCTTCACGACTTTTAGCCTTTTTAAGAAATTCGTTATAACTGAACTCTTGCATCGCATCATACACATCTTGAAATTTATAGGTTCTAGAAGACAACGGCAGAGAAGATTCTATATGAGCCTGACACTCCGCCACTCGTCTTGCTTCCTGCTGCTCCGCGCTTTCAAAAATATGTCATGAAGCACACCCGCCCAAGACGCCAAGCATTGCCAGCATCATTATTATTTTGTGCATATTTTCTCCTTTTGTTACCATCGGTTTGTCGTTTTTTCAAGAGGACACAAAAAAGGCGACATCACCTTGAGGGTCTCGAAACGCTCAAAATGAAAATCGCCTCCATACCCTTTCGGGTATGGTAAAAAGCGACTCCATTTCTGGCTTCGAGACCGACCGCCTACGCGGCCCGTGCCGTTTCTTCCAAACGGCTCCAAAAATAAGTCTTAAAACTTAAATTTTATGTTTGTGATTTTATATCTATTTCTTTCCCATTAAATTAAACGATATTATAAGGGTAAATACTCACATCACTCCCACTTGAAGAAATCTTTAAAGAAAAAACATGTGAACAAACTCCTTTTATACAATAATATTGACATGTAAAAATGCTAAATATAAGATTTTAGTTATCATCAATATAAACATTATCAGAATCCATATAATACTTTAAATGGTTGTATATTTCCAAAGATTGATAGTAGCTAAATTTAGGAGGCAATGCGTTTCCTATAAGCAGAGCCAAAGAACTTCTGGAAATATTCTTGGGGAATTTATATTTTGGAGGAAAAGATTGCAACAGGGCGGCTTCCCTGGCGGTAATACATCTATTTTTCACCGGATGTAAAAAACGTCCTTTCGAAGGATTAAGACATCCCCCTGTAATAGTGGTAGAATAGTCATCCCACCTTAATCTTCCATAAACGTCATTGAACCCGACATTTTTTTTCTTATGACAAGAGAGCGCATATTCCTTCGGTAAATCCTTTCTGCTTCCACCATTCTTGGGAGTAAGTTTAATCCGATTCAAAACACTTTTTGTATGCCTGGGATAAATTTTATGGACAAAATCTTTGGTTTTAGACGTTGGCTCTAATGAGCCAATAGCATCTCTCACAGTTACTTTAATATCTAATGGTTTTGCAATTTCTAAATTCCCCAAACGGGATCCCACCATAACCAATCTTTTACGATTTTGAGGAACCCCATAAGAACAAACATTGACGATTTTTACTTTTGGATTATATCCCATTGTTTCCAATCTGTTAACAACCTCCTGAAATTTTTCATAATGCGCCAAAGCAGGAACATTTTCCATCATAATAGTCAAAGGCCGCAAGTTCTCAACCATCCTCAAATACTCTAATATTAAATCATTCCGGGGGTCATTAACGTTTTGCAAACGATTTAATCTTCTAATGGAAGAAAATCCCTGACAAGGAGGGCATCCCGCCAACAAATGCAATGTTTTACCTTTAAGACAACGTCGAATTTCTTCTGAAGGAATTTTTCGAATATCCCCTTCTATAATTTTTGTACGAGGATGATTCAATTTAAAAGCGGCGACCGCATCATGAGCCAATTCAACAGCCACGCAAGTATTAAAACCAGCCTCGCGCATTCCTTCCGTTAAGCCACCACAGCCAGAAAATAGATCAATAGAATTAAATTTCATTCTTACATATTCCTCTAATTTTATTTTTCAAAACCGTTTGCAATTCACATCCAAAATCTGGCACCCCAACATCTGTAATATTCTTCAATATAAATTGAATTAATGGAGACAAAAAAGGTTCTGCTAAATGAATCCTATTTTGACCTATAATGTCAGGAATATGTGTATACATTAAATGAGCCGACTCATTATTGACATCCTCTAAACGAGGAATTTCCACACCTAGAATCTCTTTTGGAAAAAGAATACCATCCTCATAGCAGACAGAACCATCTTCTGCCTTTTGTAAAAAAACTCCTGGCAGAATTGTTATATTTCCTATGCACTGAGGATTAACTATAGAAGTTATTTTAAAACCTCTAATTGCGTTTTCATTCAAATAGTTTTTTAGTCTCTCTTTTATTGTTTCCAAACGATATATAGGCACCAAGGTTAAATACCCTAAATTCTTTTTCCAAAAATCTCTCAAATGGCAATCTGACGATAAAACAAAATATAATGAATCAGAATTCTCTTTTTTTATAATATCACCTTTTCGGACAATATTATCCTGCGGTTTCTGATATAACCTAAAATGCCATATTTTTTTCACGCAGCTCTCATCTTTTATTTCTCGGTAGGGGACCTCCAGTTTTCCCTTAAAATCACTGCTTATCAGAGCATTTTTAAAGCGCTCAGCAATAATTTCTACAAAATCCAATTTCGACAAAGCGGACTTTCCTTCTTTAGTTTCTCCAAAACAACTAACAAACTGTTCATAAGACAACTTGTCGAAATCACTTAAAGCTTCCGATAAAGCTTGCTCTGTTTTGATTTTAAAATCACGACTGAACGCAAAGTAAAAAGATTGGCTCTTCTCTTTTATTTTTTCTTTTAGCTCAAAAACGGAATTCGGTGAATTTTTAGAAACTATAGAAAGTCGATTTTCATATTCTTTAAATTCTCCTTCTTCTAACTTGCGTGCTATAATATCACCATTGTCCGCCCCACTGAATATAGAAACAAAAGAATGCGTCTCTTTCAGCAATCGAAGCAAATTTTCCGCCGAATCAGTTGTATCGCCGACATCCCAATCAAAAACAATCACATCGGGGCTAAACAAACAATTCTGCTTATAATTAAAAAAGAAATTATGATTTCTGAAACCAGATAAAAGAAAAGATTTCTCTTCCTGCAAAGCCTCAACAAAACTCTTCAAGTCAGGATCATCCCAATCATCCAATTTCAAACAATGTCTTAAAATATTGGAATCTATATAACCCGTCTCATCGACTTCAATATCGGTGAGACACTGCACAGGAATCTTATCATCTAATATGCAGAGGGAATACACATTGGTCATCTCACACCTCTTTCAGGAGTCTTTTTGAAATCAAGAGTAAACTGCGCTCCCTCCATAGAAGCAATTCGATCTTTAAAAGGCGTTTCATATATCGACGCTTTCATATTATTCAAATAAGTTTTAGAGATAAAAAGTCCTAAACCACTCGGAGGAGTCTTTAAACTATATCCTGGCTGAAACAGACTTGGCCGAATAACCTCACTAATATCACTCCCTGAATCCGCAAACACAACGGTCCTATATTTTTTATCAAACAACACTTTAATCTGCTTACATTCTTTAGCGGCATATTTAATCCAGTAAATGCTATTATCTAACAAATTTCCAAAAACTTGATTTAATGTTGAATATTTGCCATATACAACAAAAGAGTCCTCAGGATTTATAATTTCACATTTAATCTTCTCTTTTTCCATTCTGAGTCGATAAACTTCTAAAGCATATGTTATCGATTTTATAACATCAAACTCCATATTCTTTTCATTTCGAATAGAACGCAAGGGGCTCAGTCTCTTTAATTCAGAACGCAAAGATTGAGACGTAGCCTTTAAATCTTCTAATTTTATTCTATTGAAATCCCCGCTTTTTAACAGGCCCGACACACCTTCATAAAAATGAGAAGTAATTTTGTTGATTTCATGCAGCGAAATAGCAACTGCAATACCGAATCCCGCCTGTTCAATAAATAAAGATTGGGTGTCTTCTAACATCTTGATATTTTTCTGCAATTGCTTCATAGAGGCTTCCAAATTAATAATACCCGAACGCCGTTCTTCTACTTTATCCCACAAATTACTAAAAAATTGATATGGATCCGTTTCAAGAGGATAATCGCTGTTTAATACGTTTGTAAAAAATGAAGATGAAGCTTTTGCAATTTTATTTAATTTCGCAGGCTCTGTAACCAACCCCTTTGTAAGCTTGGTCATCTCATCCCTCTTTCTAATATAGACGGGCAGAACAATGGACTCTATTGCAGATGCCGCTAATTTTGCCAAATCACTGGCAGCCTGGTTCTCCAGTAAACCTTCTCGGTTTGTCTTATCTATCAGATTAAAATTATCAATTTGGTTAAGCTCTATATTCCCTATAAAATCTCTATAGGACAAGCGAAATCCCTGTTTAATATGCTTACGCCCCAGCCCTAACCAATCATATTCAGAACTTAACTTAGAATCAAATATCAACACGCCATCTCTATAAACAGACACGCCTCCATAGTCATCCAAATAATCCGTAAGCACTTTATATTCCGGCAAGTCTATCCAGGCCGCCGTACGATACCAGATATCCAAATGCATATAAAATCCCCCACATTCGGCCTTCCGCTTATGCTCGCCTACGAACCAATAGTTGGCATCATTATTATCAATGATTCTTAAATCAACATTCTTCCCTTTGATTGTTTCTGGAGGGATAAAGTCATGAGGGTGTTTAAACTTCAATTCATAACTTTCAGCAACACCTTGTTCATTAATTAAAATATCAAATACAAAATTTGCCTTGGTTTCAGAAGATATCAAAGTTGTGGGCAAGTCTTCTTGGATTTGCGGACATTCCAAGGAGGCATGGAACGATAAAGAGGGCTTAATCCCTTTATAAGGAACAGGATTGGGAGAATTTAACTTCAAAATTGATATATTTAATTCCTGAAGTTCTTTTTCTCCCCATGAAAAACCCTTTTTACCACCATAAATAATTAATTTTGTTCCAGAGTCCGTAGTGCCGTAATCTCGAGAAAGAGGTTCTTTAAATAAACTCACTCCTATACTGTTAAGATTAACATGCTCGCCAGTTATCTTATCAAAATCATTCCAATCTATTTTCAATACCAATTCATAAGGCATGCCTTTTGTCTTTGTTCTTAATTCTAAATACCTACCAAGTCTATGCGCCGCAAAACGACCCACCCCTTTTTCACCTAAAGGAATACGCCCTCGAGCTTTTGTTAATTCTTTTAACAAAGCGTCATAAGTTCCCAGATTTCCAGATTGTTCCGCTTTTTCCCGCTCTTTCCGTATTTGTTCTTTAATATTCGTTTTTAACGTGGAAGCAGGACGAAGCCAACCGTTTTCAACTCCATCTTTAGACATGCCACAGCCGTCATCCTCAATAATAATAACGGGCCCCGGTAAATTCGGGTATTCTTTATCTTGCGCAGAAAACAGCTCCGGCAGATTGGGAATATTTTCAATTCGCACACGACAATAAGAAGCCCCTGCGTCAATAGAATTTTTAATCAATTCCAATACGCCAACCTTTTCTGATCCAATTAACTGTTCCCCTAAAACTTTAATCAGATGCACATCGGACTCTATATTTAAAACAATTCCGCCATCTAAAGAAATATCTTCCAATGTTTTTTGACTAATTCTGCGAACAGCGTTCTGCGCATTATAAGTAGGACCTGACTCGCGCGGCGTATCATTTTTGTCTTTAAATGAAACTACATTTGAAAATGGTTTATAATTACATACTTTTGCAAAATAACAATTTTCTTCTCTCTTATCCTCAAAAATACTAGAAATTTCTCCTGTACCAAAATAAACTTTGGCATCCGGATCATAATATATGAATCTAACAGAACCAGAAGACAATAACTTATAATATTTTTGAGGAAAGTGATATAACATTCCGATAAAATCATTATAGTCACTGGCAGTTCTCTTTTGCATTAATACCAAATAATTAATATTTGTCATCTTCTGGCTCCTATTGGACTTTATTTTATTATATCTAAAATACTTTATAAAAGATAATCCTCTCTACTCTTTTCATCTTTTTATCTTTGCGCATAATATTTTCTAATATTACTTTTCAAAAGTTATAATATCATTCGCAAAACCGCTCATACTTCCCTGTTATGATTTTAGGGAATTTGGGTAAATTAGATAGGGGTTGCACTATACAGAAGGCCGCCCCTTTCCTTATGTAATAAGGGAAAAAATGACCGAATTCCCTGTATTTTCCCTGTTTATCAGGGAATTGATGAATACCTTACAGCCCCCGGGCTTTAACCCGGGGAGCTTCATCCCTACTTTGAAAGCCTTATTTCGCTCATCTTAATATTTGGATAGAAAATAGATACAAAAGGCGCTCCGCAACATAAAGATATTCCCCGTTTGCAGGTCTAGAAGAACTATCTTTTAGACGGGGAAGCAATAGCAACTAGGTAGCCGCAAGTGGACACCACCCCATATTAAATGCTTAGAACTTTTGGAGATTTTATCCTTAATTTCTAAGCATTTTTTATTTCCTTTAGCAAAAAATCCAAACGGTTCGCGGTATTTCGGCCAGATTTTATTGTCTTCCAATACATAATCGCTTGCCAAATGGCGCAAAAGCGGCTTTTTCTCTGGCGGATTTAAGAGCATGCCCCGGTAAAGCAAATAAGCATTAAAACAATCCACGGCGCGCCCGCCGCCCCCACATAGCCCATCCATATCCACGACGGAAGCGCGGAAAAGGCCGAGGCAACCGCCGCCGCCATAACCCCTATTTGCACCGTGTCTTTTACATTTTCCATCAACTCCACGGAAGAAACATCCGGCGGTAATTGCGATATATAATCCGAATACGCGGACGCGGGAATAAATAAATCTTCTTTGGAGGGTAACACATAAAATCCGCGTTCCGTTTGCCCCCCCAGCAGGGTGGCATCGGCATCATAAATAAACTGGGCAAAATGCCGGTGTTTTTTATTTATATTTAAGAACAAAATATATTTGAGTTTCCCCCGCACGCCGCCCCCACGAGCCGGCGCTTGCAAGCGGTAATCATAAAATACGGCGGTTAATTCCGCAGGTGTATTTTTAATAAATTCGCTCTCCGCCCACCCAAACAGTTGGTCGTTGGCATCATAAGTAAACGCGCGCAAAAGCGCTCCGTCCGCAAAAACTAAAATATAATCTCCGTCCGCCCGGGTAATTTTTGCAAGCGGCTTTTGGCGCGATAGCGCGAGGGCAGCGGCATAAGTCAGCTCGGATTCTTGCTTTTTAGCCAAGTGCTTTTTTAAGTATTTTCGGAACGCCTTATCGTGTTTTTGGATGATTTTATCTTCTAGGGGCAGGCGGGTCTTGGCCGGGCAGGCGGCATTGGCGGCGGGGGCCG
>UQJU01000038.1 GCA_900541355.1 Candidatus Avelusimicrobium fimicolum
GGTGATTTAACCGCTATTACGCAAGCCATTAAACGCGGAACGATAGATGCCTTGGAATTTGCCAATGTGGCCTATAAGGCGGGTGCGAAACGCAATAAATATGTCGGTTAGCGTTCGGTTGTTTTCCAAAGAGTGCATTGCTCTTTTGCATAAGCGAGATTGGAGTATGAAGAGCAAGTAGTAAGTAAATTTCCGCTTGTCTCTTTGGTAGTCTTATATTCTACACAAGGTTTTTTTGCATAGTCTAAGGAAGTATAAGCGCTACATTCGGTAGAATAAGAACCATTTTGACCAAGCGTGCTTTTCCACTGGACACAAGTTTGCAGAGTTAAAGAGGTCCTAACAACGCAAGAGGTCCTATAAGAACCGTCTTTATTTTTAATGGAGTTCCACGTGTAACAAGGTAAAAAATCCATAGAGGAATGTTCAATACAAGAAGTGGTGTAAGAATTGTTCCCGTTGGGAGTAGTTTTATAAGCAAAGCAAGGAGAAAAATTCAAAGAGACTCGGGCGGCACAAACGGTCTTAAATTCCGTTGCAAAACCGAACAACGGGATGAGCACCAAAATAAGAGCGGACAAAACTTTTTTCATAAGAGCCTCCTCTTATTAGTATAACCCATTTTCAGGGGAAAATATTGCATTATGGTTGAAACAATACAAATTAAAACGCCCATTAAATGCTACGGGCAGAACTTTATTACCAAGCGTTGCGCGTTTACAGGCGATGTGCAAAATATGTCCGCCTTGTACGATAACGCCGCCGATACTCCGGCCACTTTTTACAACACGGACGTTACCCAACCTAAAAACTGGCACGTGGCCTTTAAAGATAAGTACGGGCAAATTACGTCCCGCACCATAGACACAGTTATTTTGGAAAATTCCACCGCGGACAGCGTGGCTATTTCGTATTTAAACACACAAGGGGAAACGGTGGCGTTAGGCACTTTCGCGCTTGCGCAGAACAATATCTTAAAACTGACTCCTTTTACCGCGCAGGAAATTACGTTTGCGTTTACCTGTTCCAAAAATTACTTTGAAATTGGCGAAGTACGCTGCTTAAAATACCTGTTTGATTTAAAGGCTACCTCGCAGGTTTCTATCGTTCCCAATACGCAAGGGGGCGAATATACCGCGCAGGACGGCAGTTATTATGCCTGGACGGATTACCACCGCCCCGGTGTGGAAATAAAGGTGTCTAACGGGAGTTATGCCCAATATAAGGTCTTGCGTGCGCTGGTGCAAAACAACGAAAGCATTACCGTTGTTCCGTTTAAAGAATTGGATTTTTTTGTACTGGAAGGGCTGTTAGATAGGGATTTGTCTCCCGATTTAAACCGCTTTTCCGGCTTACTGGATTATACCTTAAAGGTGGTAAGCAAATGAGAACTGTACCCGAACCGATAAAATTAGCCCTGGCGGATGCGTCGCTACCCATTAAAAAGCGGTTGCTACTTTACCGCCGCAAATGGAATGCGGATACCCTTAAATATGCGCTAGAAACCAAGCCCATAGACGTTACGGATTTACTTATTGAGGCCGGCTCTATCAAAATGGCCCTTGATACCGATGAGGTGGACAAGTGGGATGTTTCCAATGTTACGCTCGTTTTTAACAACGAATTAAACTGCTTTAAAGAGGGCTTAACCGGCGGGCTTTTTGAGAACGCCGTTTTGTGGGGCAGTAAAGTAGTTTACAACATAGAAACGGCCGAAAAGGGTGCTCCGACTGCCAGTATCACGGTTTTTACGGGGTTTGTGTATTCCTCGCCCGTATTCCGGGATAACGGCAACCGCTTGGAACTGACGGTTACGTCCAGTTTGGACGCACTGGAATACGTCAGCGCGGAATCTTTTTGTTTAACCAAAACGGACGAACTTGCCACGGTTGTACAATCGCAAAATTCAAAAGACCAAGGCAAAGAATTTGCCACTGCCGAAACAGGTGTGGGGTATGTGGACGAAGTGAAATATGGGGCAGAGTTTGAGAGCGCGCAAACGCTTGCCGCCGGGAACGATTATGACCTTTCGGACACCAACGAATACACCAAACCCGCCGTTGTAAAATTAAAATTTACGCCTACGGTCGGATACAAAATGTGGCTTTCATACCGTTATTGGCATAAAGATATGGCAATAGAAGACATTGTCAACGCTCTCTTGAACCTGACCCATATTTCCAATCGTGCTATTGATGTTGCAGATTTCGGTAAAGATAATGCAGTGGAATATGCTTCTTTTTCAAAAACTGAAAATATGAATATTATGTTTGGCATTGATGAACAACAAAAATTACGTCCGTTGTATCCATCCGGAAATAGTAATTCGCTTGCGCTAACAGGCCAATCTTTGCAATCTTTTACTTGTCGCCTTCCTACAAAAGGGTATTTTAATATGTGCTCCCCTGATGCATATACTCAACCATACTGTAGTATTGGGTTATATGAAGATAATACTTTTCAAAATGGGCTGCAAATTTTTTCTAGCGTTAGTATCAATGGTCCTTATATGGCAATGGTAGTGTCCGCTGTGCGTAACGGACGTGTTGAAACAATACGCAAGGAATATGATTATTTACATGCATTCATTGGTTTTGAACTTGTCAATAATAAAATTCGTTTGTATTATGACAATTATTCTTTTTCAGCCCCTTATTGTAGTGGGCCCGTGAAATATTTGGAGTACGATTTTAACCCTCCATGCTCCTTTTTTAATTATGCCTCAATTAATGGTACCCCTTACATAGAGGGGGTGATTGGATATACAGAAAGTATAGGGCAACCAGACTTATCAAATAGGCAATCATTTTATAACTCTATTTTTCATTCAGATAAAGACGGAATATACAATAGAAAAGGGATACGTTTTGATTGTGTTTTAGGTAATAATGGAATTAGATGGTATCGCTTACATGCCAATAGTTCTGTTGTTAATAACGGAAAAGGACAATGGTATTATTCCGATAGTGATGACGGATTTTCTTATAGTTCGTTAACACCAATTCAATTAGGAGATATAATACCTTCTAGTAAACAATATTTAAGGATTTATTATCGGACAACTTCTGATTTTGGTTATGAACAATTTGAAAATGCAAGCGTATCTAAACTAATAGGAACAACCAAAATACCGTTAGTTAATTTAACGGGTTTAACCGTTGGGGAAGCTATTGCACAACTGGCAAAAATGGTTTCTTATGAAATAGGATTTAACCAGAATGGAACCTTCTTTTTTCGTTCAAGAACCGGGATAAATACAGGAATGGAACTTTCCCCAAAGCAAATTATTTCTCTTACAAATAACGCGGCTGACATTGATACTTTGGCGAACCGTGTAAGTGTAGAGTTTGGCAATTTCAAAACAACGGTAGATGATAATACGGAAGGAAAACCGCACCCTAATTCAATGGACATTTATGGCATCCATGAAAAAACGATTTCTGATGACAATTTTATTCCGGCTGATAATGTAGATATTTCTATTGCTATTGCTCAAGCAAATTACCGGGCACTTTCAGCACTTGGATATACTGTGCAAGTTGATAGTATTCCATTTTTAGAACTTGAGTTAGGCGATAAAATTACTGTCTGTGCCGAAAACACCAACATTGCCGCCAAAAATTGGAGCGATTACAACAAGTTCTTAAAATTGCCCGTTTGGAAACGTGTTTTTAAAATTACCGGGCTGGAACTTTCTTTTGCTAAACGCTTAATGACGCTTACGCTTAAAGACGTTACCACGGCCGCCGATGTGCCGACTATGGAATACAATGTGTATCAAACACAATTCCCGACCCCATTAAATTACAAGGAGTAACTATGTTTATTGAAGACAAAGAGGACAAAGTTTTTATCCCGCAAACAAAGCATACTATCACTGCGAGCGATTACAACCAAATCAAAAATGAAATTCAGGGCGCGATAGAACTGGCTGGTATGGAGCCAGAAAAAGATGTTATTCAGTTTCCAACGGCCATTAAACAGTTGACGGAGCAGAGTGGCACGGCCGAAATGGAAAAGATTACGGCAGAGGGTACCAAGCAGGTTGGAATTGTTACTGCCGCTGGGACGGCCCAAAAGGGCGCGGTAGAAACTGTCGGCGCGGAGCAAGTATCTGCTGTGGAGGCGGCCGGCGCGGCGCAAAAGGACTCCGTCAATACGGCCGGGCAAACTCAGTTAAGCGCGATAAACAGTGCGGGTACCGCACAGACGGAAGCCGTCAATACGGCTGGTGCGGCGCAAAAAACGTCCGTGGAAGCGGCGGGAGAAGAACAGATTAACGTCATTAATACGCAGGGCGGAGCTGCCGTGCAGGAAGCGAAAGACTGGGCCAGCAAAACAGACGGCCCGGTGGAGGAAGACCTTTATTCGGCTAAAAAATACGCGCAGGACGCGGCGCAAAGCGCGCAAAATTCCCGTGGACTTGCTATCGGGCAGTTAGTGTGGAGCCAGTCCTCATTAGCCAAAGACAACCCCGGCTGTTTGCCGCTTTGGACGGGCGAATACTACACCAACGCCTCCACGCTGTACCCCGATTTTTACGCGTGGGTAAAAAGCCACCCCGAACTGTGCAAAACCAAAGCCCAGTACGACGAAGCCCTGTCCGCTTACGGCGAGTGCCCCTATTATGTGGCGGACGAGGTGGCAGGCTCTCTGCGCTTGCCGAAACTCGTAAATTACATTAAAAGTGCGGACGAAACGAACGGCATCACCCAACGCAAGGCGGGGCTTCCCACCGTTAAAGCGATTAGTAATACAGCCGCGGGAAATATTCCGGATTTAGCCTCTTTGCCGCCCTATGCTAAACCAGTTCAAAATACCAACAGTTATGCGTTAATGACAGGTGGTTCTGTTACCAGCGCGACAAGTTTGGTGTATGTGGAAAATGATGCTTCTTTGAACAGTTCCATTTATGGCGCAAGCGAGACCGTAACGCCTGCCCATACCACGCTTTACCCGTGGGTCTGCGCGTATTATTTAAATGCCGAACCGGCCGATACCTTGCAAATGCAGGAGCAGGCCACCGGGCTTACGCGCGCCGTGCGTGAGGTGGTTTTGTCCGAAAATTCTACCGCCAGCGAACACGTTAAACGCCAGGCGCGTCAGTTGGAAAATTTAGCCGCCGCACGCAGGAGTGAATAATGAGCAAAGTCAAAGATTGGCTGTATGCGGGGGGAGTGATATTCGCCATAGGGTTTTGGTTTTTTACGCTCTATGGGTTGCCGCCGCGCGTAGATAATTTGGAAAAGAAAGTATCCGCGCACGAGGAACGCTTGGCACGTTCGGATGTGAAACTGGATATGATTGCGGATGATGTAAAAAGCATTAAGGTTATTTTGCTTAATGCGGCAAAAAACTAAAAAGGAGAAATAAAAAAATGACACAACTTATTAATTGGTGTACCCAACATTGGCAAGATGTATTGGCTATTATCGGCGGCGTAGTCAGCGTGGCAACGATTATCGTTAAACTTACTCCCACGCAAAAGGATGATGCGGTACTGGGCAAGATTATTGCCGTTTTGTCCGCCTTGTCGCTCGTCAATACGGACGGCTCTTTTGCAGGAGCCAAAAAATGATGTACGCCTTAATCGGCGGACTGATGGCTATGGCGGTGGGGATACTGTGCGTATTAGCCGCCGCTGTGGGCCGAGCCAAAGAACGCTTGCGCACGGCACAACAGGAGCAAAAAGAAAATGAAAAAATGGATAAAATCTTGGCGCAGGTGGATGCTGTGCCTGATGAGCATTTGCTTGGTGTCTTGCGCGGGGAGCGCAAATATCCGCGCAAGCGCACCCGTTTGCCGCGTGCGTTTTGACGTGCAAGATGAGGGACTTGCACATTTGAGTCCGCACAACTTGCGCGCTATCCTCGCCTTTGAAACAGCCTGCACCCTGGCGGGCGGCAACTCTATGCCCTAGGCAGCGATTAATTGGGCGACACTATTTTTGTAGTGTCGCTCTCTTATGAAACAGCACCTTGCAGGTGGCAACTCAATGCGCTAGGTAATGATTAGCGGAGCCATACTGTTTCCGCAAAGTCGCGCTCTTATGAAACATACCCTGGCGGGCCGCGCCTTAGCAGGCGACAGATTTACCGCGCTCAAATGATTAGTGTAGCCACACTACGAGCAATGTTGCTCTTTGACGAAACAGACTTGCAGGCGGCAAATCTATGCCCTAGGCAATGATTAATGGAGCAACCTCATTTTTGCCAAAAGAGAGGGCCTTTTTTCTGCTTGTCATTCCCGAGTGTTGTAGTCGGGAATCTGTTGTTTGTAAAAAAGGTTACATTTGTACAAAACAAACCCCCCGGGGACTATAAAAGTCTCCGGGGAGTTTTTTAGCAAAAAGCCAAATTAGAATTTGCCGTTTACCGGGTTGCCGTTCGTAATGGCGTTGCAATATTGCCCGGCTTTGGTGTCGTCTCCTAATTGGGTGGGCTTTTCGGCGCTGTCACTGACCGCACCGCAATAGCGGTAGGTTTGGATGACGCTTCCGTTATCCACCATTACCGTTTTTAATTGGTAAACGTCTTTGGACGTGCTGCGGGTGGCGTTAATGACAAATTTTGTAGCATCAGCCAATGGCATCATTGTAATTTTATAGTTTTTTCCACCGTAATCGGAGCCGTTCTGCGGAATTTCCACGTCCAGCACCGCAAAGTTGTTGGCACTCGGCCAGGCATCCTTTTGGAAGCGGTAGCGTTCCACCGCATCGCGCGTGGCACTCATCAGCGTGAGGGCTTCGGCGGCGCGGGATTTTTCCACAGCCGTGGTGTATTGGGGCAGTGCAATGGCGGACAATACGCCGATAATCAGCACTACTACCAACAGTTCAATAAGCGTAAAACCAGAGTTGTTACCAGTCATTTTCTATCTCCCTAAATTAAAATAAAAAAGCACTTACACCATAGTATAGCAAAAAACGCCCGGATTGCAATATGCAAGAAAAACCGCCGGAGTACAAAACCCCGGCGGATAAATATTATCCCAAGGCGGCCAGTTTGGTAAACAGGTCCTTTTGTTCCTTGCTCAGCGTGCGCGGCACGTCAATCGTCAGGGTTACATATAGGCTTCCCTTGGCGCTTAATCCTTTGCCGCTTAATTTCAGTTTCTTGCCGTTGTGTGTTCCTGCGGGAACTTTTACTTTGACGGGGCCGTCTAAGGTTGGCACAAAAATCGTGCCGCCCAAGGCCGCCGTCCACGGCATAAGGGTAACAGGAACATAGAGGTCCTCCCCTTCCAAGCGGTACATCGCGTGCGGGCGGATTTTAACCACCAAATATAAGTCGCCGTTGCCGCGTTGGGTCGGGTTGCCCATCCCTTTTAGTTTGATTTTTTTGCCTTCGCTCACGCCTGCGGGGAGTTTGACAGTAACCGTACGCCCGTTGGGGAGCGTCATCTGCATATTGCCGCCGCGGTGGGCATCTTCCAAATTGAGCGCGAGTTCCGCTTCCACATCGCCCTCCGCCTGGCCAGAAGCCGCACTGCGTCCGAAATTCTTGCCAAAGCCGGAGAAACCTCCGCCCATACCGCCAAAAATACTTTGGAAGAAATCGCTGAAATCTCCTCCGCCAAAGGCCTGTGCCCCGCCTGTGCCGCCAAAGCCGGAAAATCCGCCGGGGTTTCCACCGTAGGAATATTGTTGGTACTGTTGGTACGGATTGCTTCCGGCAGACGAACGGGCGCGGGAAGATGCTCCGCCGCGGGCATAGTCCTGATAGCCTTGTTCGCCCACTTGGTCGTAGATGGTGCGTTTTTGCTTGTCGGACAAGACGGTATAAGCCTCGTTTAAATCTTTAAATTTTTCTGTCCATTTGGCTTTTTCCGCTTCCGGGTGCATATCTGGGTGATACTTGCGGGCCATTGTTTTAAACGCTTTTTTTATATCGGCGTCCGAGGCGGTTTTACTCACGCCTAAAATTTTGTAATAATCTTTGTATTCTGCCATAATTCACACCTTCCAACTATCATTTTATATAATTTTTCTATATATTCAATATGCTATTATTAACTAAAAGCGCGAATAAAACGCCCCTAAGGCTGATATTAACAACGGAAGCCTTTTCGTCATTGACGAACGAGTTTATGCAAATTTTGCTTCCGTGGTATGTTTTGTCGTCCACCGGCAGTATTTTGTGGACGGGGGTTGTGGGGTTTTGTGCGCTGCTGCCGAATATTTTTTCCTCCCTGTTTGGCGCGCCTATTATTGATAGGTTGGGCCGTTCCAAAACAATGCTCTCGTGCGAGGTTATCCAACTTTTGCTCTTGGGCGCAATTCCTGTTCTTATTTTGACAGGCAAAGATTTGCCGTGGCTTATCGGCTTGCTCATTTTTTTAAGTTCGTTTTTTGATGCGCCCGGGCAACTGGCGCGGACGGCGCTGTCGCCCACGTTTTCGCGCTATGCCGAGGTTCCGCTTGCCAAAACTTCCGGCATCATAGAAGCCTTTGACGGCATTATGGCGGTGGCCGGGCCGCTGCTTGCCGGGGCGGTGATTGCTTACTGTGGCCTTTTGTATGCGTGGGAACTGTGCGTATTCTTTTGCCTTATCATTGTCGTTTTGTGCGTTGTTGTTTTTAGCAACCGCCGGCCCAGGCAGTTGCGTCCGTTGGCCGGATATCGCGAGGTGATATCCCATTTAAAAACGGACCGTATGCTCTGGGAACCCATTTTATTTACTTTGCCGACTTTTATTTTAGGACAGTCGTGGGAACTTATTTTGCTTCCGTCTTATATATATGAATATGGGTTCAACTCCGTTTATTTGGGCTTTTTGGGGGCGGCCTTTGGTTTTGGAGCCTTTGCGGGTGCGTTATTTTTTGCCGGCGCGGCTAAGAGATTTTCCTTCTTTACGCTTCTTTCGTGTAATTATTTAGGCTACTTGCTTTCAATTTTGGTATTATATTTCAAGTTGCCTACTTATGTTGTCTTGGCGGCGACGGCCTTATGCGGAATTCCGTTTGGGGCATTTGGGGCGATGATTATCAGCATTATTTTGATGCGTACGCCCGTGCCGCTTCGCAGTAAAACCTTGGGGCTTTACGCTACGGCTACCTATACGATTGAAAGCGTTTGCGTACTGGGATTGGCCGCTTGCCTCAGTTGGGCGGGCCTGCAAAACACGTTGCTTTTTGTAAGCGCGGTATTTATGGGGCTTACTTTTTTGAGCGTGTGTGCCAGAAAAAGAGAAGATTTTTGGCAGGTTTTATCGTCGGAGAAAAAAAATAGTTTACAAAACAAAAAGGATTTACTATAATAATTATGTAGCAAGAATAAGCCGTTTAAAAAAACAGATTTTTCCCCGATAGCTCAATGGTGGAGCGACCGGCTGTTAACCGGTAGGTTGTAGGTTCGAGCCCTACTCGGGGAGCCATTTAAAAAGCCACGCGAAAGCGTGGTTTTTTTGTATCTTATAATAAACCCGTACATTTTGGGCGGGCGTTTTATTTAGGAGTTTTTCCATATGACAGAAATTACTTGTACTTATACCGGCGACGGGGAAACCAATCTTGTACACGGACCGACTGGAACCACGATTCAAACCGATTTGCCGCCAGACAACGGCGGGCAGGGGCGTTGCTTTTCGCCCACCGATTTGTTGGCTTCGGCCTTTGCTTCCTGCACGCTTACGATTATGGGCAAAATGGCCGCCGCGCGCGGGGAAGATTTTAAGGGCGCGCATTTATCCATACAAAAAATTATGGCTGCTAATCCGCGCCGCGTGGGGGAGTTTGTATTAAAAATCACCTTTCCCGCACATTTTTCGCCGGAGCAAAAAAAGTTCTACTTATCGGCAGTACAAGCCTGCCCGGTACATCAAACATTAAGCAGAGAAGTAAAGGTAACGGTGGAAGTTTTATAACCTAAAATTTTTTGCCCGAAACGGCGTTTAATCTGTTATTATACCCATAGGAGGGAAATATGATTACAACAACTTTGGCAGAAAACTTGCAAACGGTAAGCGTACTGGACGGGAAAAACGGTTCTGTGCGCACCGCGTATTTTGACCCGCGCGAGGATATGCAGCCCGGCGAAGTGTTGGCCAGCGCGTTGGGAGCGTGTATGCTGACGATGATTGGCTATGCCGCCCAAAAACGGGGGGAGGACGTAACGGGTACTACGCTTTCCGTGGCGCCGCAGTTTGGCGGCACGCCGCGGCGGGTAGTGTCGGTGGAATTGGTGTTTACGTTTAAGGACAATTTGTCCGGCGAGCAGAAAAACTTTTACACACATATCGCCCAAACCTGCCCGGTGCATAACAGCCTGCGTGAAGACGTGGAATATAAAATAACCGTTAAATAATATGCTCCCGCACTTTTTACAGTGCGGGATTTTTCTGTATAATATCTCTATGATTCATTTAGACCCATACCGCCAAAGTTTCATTTATTTTAAATGGGGCTTTTGGAGTGTATTTATTTTGGGCGGGCTATTGATATGGGGATGTACCCACATAGAAAGCCCGCTGTTAAAAATACTGTTGGACAATATTTTCGTCTATTTGCCCAACTATTTAACGCACGAATTTTCGCACCGTTTTTGGGCTGTTTTAGGCTGGGAGTGGTGGACGTATGCTTCCGGCAACGGTATGGAAACGCTGATTCCGCTTATTTTATGTTTTTGGGCCTTGCGTTTAAAGGGCGGGCGGCTGTTGCAGCCTGTTTTGCTTTATTGGCTGGCTACTACTTTGTATGGGGCGGGAATTTATTGCGCAGACGCGCGCGCGATGAAATTGCCTCTTACCTCTTCCGATATGGTTACAAGTTATGCCCCCGGTGCGGTAAAGGGGGATTGGGTGTATATCTTGGAGCCGCTGGGCTTATTAAATTATGATGTGATTATCGGGCATATCCTAATGTATATGGCTGTATTCTTTTTGTTAATAGCCGTATGGAGTGTGTGGTATTATTGGACTCACTACGAGCAATATTTGTCCCATACGCCCTAGGTCCTTTGGCCCTGGCAAGTCATCCTCTTAAACCGCTATAATATATGTATGACCCGATTTGTTTTCATTGTTAGTTTGATGCTAGGCTTTTCTCTCCCGGTTTGTGCGCAGTTATTCCGCGTGCCTGCCGCTAGTATTAAATTGGCAAAAACCGGGGCTGAAATGACCTCTTTCCCGCGCATAATGCCCGAACTAACCAAAAGAATTTTTGCCGCTTCCCGGAGCCGTTTTGCAGGTCCGCGTGAACTTATGGCACGTGTGCCGAAGGGGCTTATTCAGGTGGCGCGTCCGGAATCTCCAACGGTATTAGGAACCGGTTTTTTATTTGAATCACACGGACAACTATGGGCGGCGATGCCGTATCATATTGGGGGAGCAGCGGGGCAAAAACGCGTAGCGCGTGTGTGGACAAATAACGGTTTAAAAGAGTACACGGTAACGGTTGCCGTTAGCGGGAGTGCGGGGTGGAGTTCGCCGGATGTGTCTTTGGCTCCCTTACCCAAGAGTGCGCTTGAAAAAGGGGCTGAACCTTTTTCGTTGGGCACAGTACGGACCAATGTTCCCTCTTATTCGTTTGGTTATGTGGCGGGCCCGTACGGGCGGCGAGACTTTTTGCCCGTTCGGCGCGATATTATCAACGCGGCGGGTTTCGGCGTGATTGGCAAGCGCGAAATCAAGCAAGATGATGTAAGAACACCTTTTTTGTTGAGCGGTTACTGCGGTTCACCCGTGTTCCAAAAGCAGGGGGATAATTGGCAGGTGGTGGCCTTGCACTCTGGCGGATGTGCTATGCCGGGCAGCCGGGCGCAGAGCCATACCTACGCCGTCAATCTTTCTCAGGCTGTGCCTATGATGTTGGACCAATATTTTCAAGCGGAAAAACTGCCCGCGCGCCCGTTGGTGTTCCGCGGGTGGGAAATTGGCCGTTTGTTGTTAGAGGAACGCGTGAAAAGTGTGGCGGTGTGGCGTGGGGAAAAAGCCGTGTTTACGCTGGATTTGCGCAATTATCCGCAACCGTACGAGGATGCACACGCCGAATTGGCATTTGCCGAGTTTGATTTACAGTCCGGGGATGTGCTGCGCTTTACCGTACTTAACGAAAAGCGCAAACTCCGGGTAATGGAATTTACGCTTCCGTAAAACGAAAAATCCTTTTTATTTGGCCGCTTTCTTTTTTAAGAGGGCGGCTATTTTTTTGGCGTTTTTGCCACCTTTTAATTGGAGCATTTTTAAAATTTTGTCCAGTTGCTTGGGGGTGGCTTTGGCACCGTTTTCTAAAAGGATTTGCACGCGCGCCGGGTCCAGCGTGGCGGCGGCGTAGTACAGCGGGGGAAAACCCGCGTTGTCCGCCAGATTCGGATTCGCCCCGCGTTTAAGCATATAGGTAAGTAAATCCGTCCGGGCCTGTTCGGTTTCAAACGGTTGGGTAAGTGCCATAATGAGAACGGTGGCTCCCAAATGAGTTTGTATGTTTAAATCGGCCTCGCGGAACACAAGCAGTTTGGCGGCTTCGGCCTGTCCGTCGCGGGCGGCAATATAGAGCGGAGTCCAACCGTCGGGAGTGGGGATATTAATATCAAAATCTTGGTCTAATAAAAAATTGATAACGTCCTCGTTTCCGCCAGAAGCAGCGGCCTGTAAAGCGTTAAAATTCATTTCGCTGTATTGGCGGTCCTCGTCGTCAAAAAAGAGCGTATAAGCGGCCGGGGCGCCCTCTTCCAGGGCTTCCTTTACGGACAGCAAATCCCCATAATAGGCGGCGGTTATCAAGGCTTCGCCCAGTTGTTCTTTGCGCGCGTGATGATAGCCCGCTGCCAGCCACCCCACCAGAATAGTAATCAAGAGGATAACGAATTTCTTCATAATTTTATTGTAGCAAAAATATGTTGCCTGTACGGGGTCTATGAATAGGTTTCGGGAACTGCCGATTGGGTAGTTGGGCGTTTATGGAAATCAAGGTCATACGGGAAGGTTTCTGTCCAGGATGACGACACTCCGCGGACTATTGTTTTTTGCAGTCATCCAAGAGTGTTTTTATCCGGGAAATGTCGTTGCTTTTCCGGCGGCCTCTGTAAAGGGGTTGTTTCGTTTTTTTTTTTTGTTAAAATTTTGATAAATCGCACTTGCCGTACCCGGATGTGCCCGTTATATAAAAATGTGTATAAAAGGCCGTTTTGCTCAAATATAAAGACCTTAAAAAGGAGAAAAAATGAAAGAATTTATTGAAGTTAGCCGTGCGGCTACTTGTGCTAGTGTCGTCATTCTGGA
>UQJU01000039.1 GCA_900541355.1 Candidatus Avelusimicrobium fimicolum
CCGGATGTGTCCGCCGTATAAAAATGCGTATAAAAGGCTGTTTTGCGTAAATATAAAGGCTTTACAAAGGAGAAAAAATGAAAGGGTTTAGTAATGTTAGCCGTGCGGCCACTTGTGCTAGTGGTGTCATTCCCGAGTGTTTTAGTCGGGAATCTGTGGTTGCGAAACGACGAGATTCCGTACAGCAACCTTACGGAATGACGTTTGCTTGGGGTGGCCGCACGGCGAATATCTTTCGCACGGCAACAACGGGCTTTACCTTGATAGAACTTTTAGTTGTCGTTCTAATCATTGGCATTTTATCGGCGGTGGCGGTGCCACAATACGAAAAAGCCGTAGAAAAAAGCCGCGCTACCCAGGCCTTTACCCTTTTGAAATCTTTATATGCGGCCCAAGCCAGTTATTATATGGCTAATGGGCGTTATGCCACATCTTTTGATGACTTGGATGTGGAAATATCTTGGACGGGCAATGAAAAATGGTATACTGCTGACACAATGGATACTCGGTCTAATCAGGACTGGTCTTTACAAATTAGTGGGAACGCTACGGCTTTTTATCTGGGGCGTTTAAAGGGGCCTTATAAGGGAGCGGGTTGGAGTATTGGGCTTGGGACGTCTTCAAGTTGGGCTGATTCGGAAATGTATTGTGTAGAGCGCATTTCGGCTGGTGTTGTATTTACCAATATGCCGGGTTCCTATTGTGCAAATATTTTTGGCGGGAAAAATCCTACCACTCGGGGTGGCTTGCGTATTTATTCTTTATAAAATAAGCCTTATTGTAAAAATCCCCGCCGGGTTATACTGGGCGGGGATTTTTCAAAAGATTTGGGGTGGCAAATGCCGGGTGGCGGCAAATAAAATCGCGTCCGTCATACTGGACGGATTGGCAATATTTTGCTCCGCAATGTCAAAGGCCGTGCCGTGGGTGGGGGAAACCCGCAAAAATTTTAGCCCGGCTGTGATGTGGACAATCGGTTTTTTAGCGGCCAGTTTCAGTCCCAGTAAGGCTTGGTCGTGGTACATACATAAAAGCCCGTCGTATTGGCCTGATGCGTGTGCGAGCCACAAGGCATCGGCGGGTAAAGGGCCATCAGCCTTTATTTTATGGCGGTGCAAGGCTTTTACCGCGGGTGCAATTACCTCATTTTCTTCTGTGCCGAATTTGCCGTTGTCGCTGGCGTGAGGGTTTAAGGCGCATACGGCAATATGGGGGTTTTGAATACCCAGTTTCTTTAAGGCGCGGTTAAAATGTACTCCGGCCGCTACAATACGTTCTTGCGTCAGTAAGTGGGGTAAATCCGCAACAGCAAAATGCTCCGTTACCAACCCGCAGCGCAGGTCTCCGCTGATAAACATCATTAGTCCTTCTTTGCCTGCGTATTCGCGCAGCAGTTCCGTATGACCCGTATAGGGGACGCCGTACAGAGACCAACTTTGCTTGTTAATAGGGGCCGTAACCAACGGAGTTTTGGTTTTAAGGGCCAGTTTAATACCTAGTTCAACCGCCTTAAAGGAGGTTTCTCCTCCCGCAAAAGACGGAACGGGTTTATCCGGCAGCGGGACCGAAGAATCTATGGCAATCAGGCGGGCTAATTTATCCGAAAAACCCGCACGCACCAGCGAGGTAGGCTCCCCGATTACTACCGGGAAACACACGCGCTGCACGAGCGGGTTCTTTAAAGATTTTACTGTTACTTCCGGGCCAATCCCCAACGGGTCCCCGGCTGTAATCAAAACTATGGGCTTCATACCGTATTCCAAAATAAAGTTTCGGGAAAAAGCAGCAAGTTGCCCTTTTATTTTATAACTATCTGTACGGCTTTGCCAAGAATTATTTTTTCACTTCGGCTTTTTTGGCATCAGTTTGCTTGGCGACCTCTTCTTTCAAAAGAGCATCCGATTCAAAGGTTTTCGTAATTTTTACGTCGGCCTTATTATATAATTCTTCAATATATTTACCCATAGCGGTTTGTACGCGCTGTTGGGCCAAATACTGGGCTAAATCGCGCGAAATATCTTCGTAGGAAATGGAGCGTTCGGCGCGTTTTTCTTTAATTTTGATAATGTGTATGCCGACCTCGCTTTTAATCGGGTCGCTGACTTTTCCTACCGCCAGGGTAAAGGCTTTGTCGTCAATGGCCTTAGGAGCGATTCCTTTAATTAGAATCATATCTCCGCCGCTGGCGATGGCATTTTTATCCTCGGTGTATTTTTTGACGGCTACGGAAAAATCCATACCGCCGTCCAATTCTTTTTTAATTTGTTTAGCCAGGGCTTCTTTTTTGGCGATTTCTTCGGGTTTCATATCTTTGGTGGTGGCCAAATAAATATGACCGATACGCACTTGCTCGCCGGTAAGTTGTTTTAGTTTTGCGGCGATGGCTTGCGCTTCTTTGAGTTTAACAGGGTTTTCTTTTTCAAGCGCCTTGATTTTTTTAGTGTTATTCTTCATTACCGCTTCTACATTAGCATAGAGGGCTTTTGCATCGGCTTCTTCCACAGGCGTAACGGTGGCTTGAAGTTTTTGTTCCATTAATTTGCGCACGGCAATATCTTTGGAAAGTTTATTTTTGTATGCCTTTAAACTCATCCCTTGTTTTTTAAGTGCTTCGGTAAAGCGTTTGTCTGCACCTTTTGTATCCGGCTTGCCGGTGGTTTCGTCAACCATAAAGCGGGCCTTGATTTCGTTCAGCCCGGCATCCAGTTCGGAATCTTTTACTTGGATTTTGGCTTCCTCGGCGGCTTGATATAACAGTTCCTTGGAAATAAGTTCTTTTAACACTTCCCGCCCCAAAAGGTCTTGGGCATAGGGCTGTTTTAAAAAGTCCGGCGCGGCGGCTTTGTATTGTTCCACAACGCCTTCCAAGTAATTGTCATACTCCGAAGCCAGCACAGGCCGGCCGTTTACCGTGGCGACGGAAGATTCCATCACTTTGGCTTGTAAATTCATCCCCAACACCGCTAGTAAAGCGGCCAGAAACAATTTATTCGCTTTTTTCATAGATTACAACCTCGTATTTATTTTTTAAAGAGTCCAACACGTCGTCCGTTTTTTTATTTTTCAGCACTTCCCGTATGCGCGGTTCGGCATCTTTTTTGGACAAACGGCGTTCCCCTGTTTTCATTATTATATGAAATCCCTGTGCGGTTTTAAAGAAACCTTGCGGCTTTCCCGAAGGAGAATTTGCCGCGATGACGGCAATATTATCTAGATATTCCCCCGGCATAAAGGAAAACTGTTTTAAAGCCTCCGGAGCAGTGCTGTATTGGCGTTCCATTTCTTTCCAACGGGAAGGGTAGGCTTTTAAAGTACGCAAAACTTGGTCTGCGGTTTGGGCATTATCCACGATAATTTGTTTAATTGTCATTTCATATGGATATTTTTTAAAGTAATCATCCACTTCGCTGTTGCTGACGGCGAGAGAGCCGGACTCTTCTAATTTATGATACCAAAGGCGTTCCAACGTGTCGGCGGCAAATTCATTATAAATTTGGTCCAGTTGGGCGCGTTTGTCGGCCAAGAGCGAGCGGTACTCGTCCGAGTCGGCTATTCCCGTGGCGCGGGCATCGGCGGCAATTAATTTTTCGCGCGTGATGATTTGCACCAGATTTTGGTGTCCCAGCGGCGTTTTGGCAAATTCCCTGTCTTCGGCAGACAAAAACGGCAAGCGGTCGTTAATGTCTTGCTCGGTAATGGTTTGCTTGCCGATGCGGGCAGCCGGTAATGCGCGTGTAGGGGCCGAATCTTGTTGACACCCGGCGAGCACCAAGGGCAATAAAAGTAAAAACGGATATTTCATATTCATATACTATATCATTTTTTCCTATCGTAAAATGGTTTCAAAAAACGTCAGCGTTTCCTGGGTGAAAACCAATGGGTCCTTGCCCTTTGGAGCGGCTATGTGTACGCCGTCGCCGTTTTTAGATTTTACAAATTCTATGTTTCCGGGGCCAAAACGGTTAAAGAGTTCACCCGGAAATGCGGGCGGCATTTTAAAACGGTGCGTAAACAGCATTTCTAATGCGCCGTCCACCCAATCTATGTGGTAGATTTCCAACTTGCCCGCACGGTTAGAAAGCAGAAATAATTTGGTTAAATTTTCCACTTCGGGTGGAACAGGGCCGCAAAAATCTTGTAAGCGGGCTAAAAGACTTTTGGTTTTGGCTTCGTCCGCGCTCATAAGTTCCTTGTAATATTTTAGGCGTTCTGCGTCATCCGGCAAATAATCGGGCGGAATATAGGCGGGCAAGGGTAAATTTACCTTGGCTTGCAGGGTGCGTTCTACGCGTTCCCCTTTTAATTTTTTGACTTCTGCGGCTACTAAATCGCAATACAAACTAAGCCCCACTTCGTTTACATATCCGTGCTGTTTTACTCCTAATAATTCACCTGCGCCGCGGATTTCCATATCACGCAAGGCCAGGCGGAAACCGCTGCCCAAATCGCTAAATTCCATAAGAGCGGCTAACCGTTGGCGGGCTTCTTCGGTGGGGTCCTTTTCTTCTTTGGGTTTCCAATATACGGCTGCCAAGTCGGAAAAATTGTCCTCTTGTTCGGCCGGTTTTTTAAGCAGCCAATCCGGGTGGAACAAATAGCAATAGGCTTTGGTGCTGCCCCGTCCGATACGTCCGCGCAACTGGTACAACTGCGCGAGCCCAAAGTTTTGTGCATTTTCAACAATAAGCGTGTTTGCATTGGTAATGTCTATGCCTGATTCAATAATGGTAGAGGCCAGTAAAATATCGTATTTGCCCTTGTTAAAATCCCATAAGGTTTGTTCCAGTTCCTTTTCGTTCATTTGCCCGTGAGCCATACAAATACGCGCTTGCGGCACGAGTTGTTTTAGGAACAAATAGCGCGACTCCATACTTTGCACACTATTGTAAACATAGTAAATCTGTCCGCCGCGTGCCAGTTCCTGCGTAATAGCGGCGGCGGCCAAGTCGTTATTCCAAGCGGTGACTACGGTTTTGATAGGGGTGCGGCCCCGGGGCGGCGTATCAATGAGAGAAATGTCGCGCAAGGAAGCAAGCGATTGGTTTAAGGTGCGCGGAATTGGTGTAGCGCTTAACATTAAGGAGTGTACGCTGGCGCTCATAGCGCGGATTTTTTCCTTTTGTTTTACACCGAAGCGGTGTTCTTCGTCAATAATTACAAGGCCTAACTGTTTGAAATGTATGTCCTTGCTCATCAGCCGGTGGGTGCCGATGATAATGTCGCATATGCCGTTTTTTAATTCCTCAATAACGGCCTTTTGCTCTTTGGCAGTTTGGAAACGGCAAAGCATACGCACTACGACAGGAAAGCCCGCCAGCCGTTTGGAGAAAGTTTTATAGTGTTGGTCTGCCAAAATGGTGGTGGGAACCAAAAGCATTACCTGCTTGCCCGAAAGAGCCACTTTTAGGGCAGCGCGCATCGCTACTTCGGTCTTGCCAAAGCCGACATCACCCACCAGTACGCGGTCCATAGGCTTGGCAAGGTCCAAATCGTGCAAGGTTTCGCGTATGGCTTGTTCTTGTCCCGGGGTTAAAACATAAGGGAACGAGTCGGCAAATTCTTGTTCAATGCGTTCGTCTCCCGTAATTTCGGGTGCGGGGGTGGCTTGGCGTAAGGCTTCTAATTTTAAAATCTCCTTGGCGGCTTTTTGGGCTTCTTCTTTTACGCGGTTTTTGACATCTTTCCAAGTCGCTCCACCCAAGACGGACAAGGTGGGCCGTTTACCCCCGGCCCCAATGTATTTTTGAACCTTTTTAAAATCATACATAGGCACATACAGGCGGCTGCCTCGGCGGTATTCAATAATCAGGCAGTCGGTGGGATTTTCCTCTTTATCCATTACTTCCAATCCCAAGTAACGGCCGATGCCGTGCTCCTGGTGAACGACATAATCGCCCGCCTGTAATTCTTTAAAGCGCACGCGCTTGGCACCCTCTATGTCAAAATGTTTGATGACCCGTGCGGCATTGTAGCGGCGGCTTAAAATCTCATTAGAGGTAATCAGCGCAAAACGCTCCTGCGGACTGCAAAAACCCTGGGTGAGCGGGGAAATTTTAAAGGCGGCCTTTTTTAAATGTTCGTAATCAGCGGCCAGTTCGCCCATACGGTCCAATTCCCCGCGGTTTAAACAGCAAATGGTTACCACGATGTTGTGGGCCTGTAAAGAGGCCACTTCCTTATCCAATAGGTCCATATTGGCATTAAAGGAGATATTGGCTTTTAAGCCGAAATTTACTCCGTCTGCCGACGGAAGCAACGAAGTAACCGCACAATGAGGATAATCTCCAAGATTAAAATCTTTATCCGGTTCGTCAAAAATAAAGGAAAATTCAGGCAGGTAGTCTGCCAAGGTAGCCGGTGTATTTTCAAATTTTAGCGGAATAATATCAGCCTTTTCCACGTGTTCTTTGGTGTTTTGTGTGTCCAGGTCGTAGGCGCTAATCATTTCCACACGGTTACCCGCAAAATACAGGCGCAAGGGTTCCGGGCGGTTTAAACAAAAGATATCCACCACGCTCCCGCGTGCGGCATATTGGCCGGGGGTTTCGGCATATTCTTCCCGCCCGTAGCCGGAGTTTTCTAAACGGTCCAGCAATTCCTGGCGGCGCAAGGTGTCGCCGCGGCGGACGGTGAATAAACGGTTTGTAAAATCGTGCGGGCTTGGCAAGGGGGTGGTAAGGGCTTCGTAATGCGTGCTTAACAACCGCGGCCCAGCGGCGGGGGTAATTAGGGTAAAGAGTGCGCTCATCCGTCCGGTATCGGTTTCCGGCAAGGTAAGCGTTTCCGCTCCGCGAGGAGCAAATTCCTTGGCTCCGCTGTCAAAATCGTCCGTATCGTGCGCGGTAACAAACACCGCATTTTTATTATGGTTTAGATACGTTTGGCACGCAAAATAGGCCTTAGCGGCTCCGTTGGGTAGGCCGTAGTACCGGGTAAAGTTCGTTTTGGTTGCGTGGCTCATAAAAACTGCCCAAGGCCGCTAGAAACTTTGCGGTTCGGTGCCGGATATAAAGGCTTCCAAAAATTTATTCCGTTCGCTGGGCATAGCCAGTTTGCCGGTAATGGGATTCACATACGCAAAGGAAATACCTTCCGGCACGGCGAAATCGTCGTTAGGTTCGTCTTTTAAGATTTCCTGCATAATTTCGGTCCACCAACGGGCAGTGGTACTGCCGGTAAAGCGTGCGCCGTTTTCGTGTGAGGCGTCATCGTCGTACCCCATCCAAGCGGCGGCGGCAGTGTGAGGGGTTATCCCCACAAACCACATATCGCGGTGGCTTTGGGTGGTCCCCGTTTTGCCGGCGATATTGCGGCCCAAACGCGAAACATAGGCACCGCTCCCGCGCTGGACGACACCTTTCATCATATTGATAAGCAGGTACGAGTTTTGCGGAGAGAACGAGGCTTCTTCTATGGGAACGTGTTGTTCCAAAATGCGTCCGTTTGCATCTTCCACGCGTTCAATATAATAGTTGTCGGTGTGAATGCCGCCGTTAGCAAAGGTGGTGAGCGCGGCTAAATGTTCGTCCATCGTAAGTACGCTGACCCCCAAGGCCAAGGCCGGCACGCGGGGTAACGGGGCGGTGATACCTGCTTTACGCGCCACGCGGACTACTTCGCTTACGCCGATAGCATCAATTAAGTTGACGGCTACCAGATTTTTGGATTTTTCCAAGGCTTTTCGCAGGGTAATCCAGCCCTCGTTTCGCTCCCCGTAATTTTTGGGAACCCATACGTTAAAATCTTTGCTGGCGATAAAAGATTGTTTGGCTAAATCTAACGAATATAAATCGGAGTTTTCGTTAAATGTGCGCCAGTTGCGTCCGTCATAATAGAACATCGTGGGCAAATCTTTTACCAAGGTGGCGGGGGTATAGCCTTTTTGCAGGGCGGCCATCCAGACATAAGGTTTAAAAGAGGAACCGGGCTGGCGTTTGGCTTGGGTGGCGCGGTTAAATTTGCTTTCGTCAAAGCCGCGTCCGCCAATCATCACGCGTACGGCACCTGTTTTGACGTCGCGCACCATAAAGGCTCCTTGCAGACGGGGATAGTTTTCTCTGGGTACAGATTCTTCCTCGTCATTTGGGGCATCGGCTTCTGCGTCATTAGGGTCAATTTCAATACCTAATCCTTTGGCTACCTGTTCATCGTATTCTTGGAGTTTTTTGTTCATTATTTTTTCAGCCAGGGCTTGCTCTTTGATGTCAATCGTGGTGTAAATGTTCAAGCCGGCTTTCCACAATACGTCCATCCCATATTTGGGTTCCAAAATGCGGCGGATATGCTCAATAAAATATTGTCCGGGTTGGGCTTCCTGCTGTTCCTGTTTTTCAGGCAGCGGTTCTGCTTTTGCTTTTTCCAACTCGTCCTTAGAAATGTAATTTTGCTGTTGCATCACGTCTAACACTAAGTTGCGGCGCTGGCGTGCCAGATTCGGGTTGGCAAAGGGATTATAGCGCCCCGGGGCGGGAATTAAGCCTACGATAAGGGCGGCCTCGCCTGTGGTTAGGTCGGACAGTTCTTTATTGAAATATTTTTTTGCGGCGGCCTTTACCCCATAGGCTCCGCTGCCTAAATAAATTTCGTTTAAGTATAACTGTAAAATTTCCCGCTTGCTGAACTGGTGTTCAATTTGAATAGCCAAAATGATCTCGCGGATTTTGCGGATAATTTTCTTTTCCTGCGTTAAAAAGACGCCGCGCGAAAGTTGTTGGGTAAGTGTGGACGCACCCTGTTTGGCGTGTCCGGAAATAAGGTCATATAAACCGGCGCGAAAAATGCCGCGCAGGGAAATGCCGGGGTGGGAAAAAAATTCCCGGTCTTCCATGGCTACGACGGCATTTTGCAAATCCACCGGGATATCTTCCAAGGGCACCATACTGCGCTTTTCAATGGAAAACTCGTGAATTAAATTGTTGTTACGGTCAAAAACTTTGGTGGTAACAGCCGGGGTATATTCTTCCATTTCGTACACCGGCGGCAGCCCGGAAAAAATAAAACGCATAAAGACCGCGCAAACAATAATAAACAAAAACAGCCCCGCTAAGGCGGAGAAAAGAAATAATTTAGAAAAAATTAATTTTTTTAAACGTTTAGACATATACAAAATTATATCAAATATGGGTGGATTTCTCCTTTTACGCGCGCAGGAACCCCATTTATAGAAAAATACGCAAAATATAGTAGAATATCATATAGGATGTATTAGGGGCCGTCTATGACAAAAAAAACGATTTCCAAAAATAAGCAGAAGCCGTCTCGCTTTTGCTTCCAATGCAAGCAACTGGCTGGCGCGGTTACTACACGCGCAACCGCTTATTGCGCCAAAGATTTGGAAAGCATTAAAAAACACGGGGTGGAAGGGTATGATGCCGTAGTGTTAATTGACGTAAAAACACGCCAAATTACGGCCATTAGTAATGTGTTGGATTGCTCTACCGAAGATGTACGCGGGGTGCCGCTTCATTTGCAGGCTTTGGAGCAGGCATTGAAAGGAAAAGTGCATCACTACGAGTGGGGTTTTGAAAAGGACGGAAAGCATTTCTTTTACCAGACAACCTTAATCCCCTTGCGCGGGGAAGAGCGTACGGTGGCGACGGTTCTGGCGCTCACGCGGGATATTACCCATTGGGCTAAAAATTATCACGAAGCCAATATGCTTAAAGAAGGGGCTGCCCCGCAGACTTTTGCGCAGATTTTGTTAGCGGAACGGGAAGCGGAAAAGCGGGAAATTTCCAAATCTCTGCACGATGAAATCGGTTCATCGGCAGTTATTTTAACGGCCCTTTTAAGTTTGGTTAAGGTCAGTGTAAAAGAGGGCGATACCAAACAGGCTTTGGTGGAAATAGCCAAGTTGGATACACAAATTAAAAATAGCATTGAGCGGGTAAAAAACATAATAGTATCACTACGTCCGCCCAGTTTGGAAAATGACGGCGCGTTGGGCGGGGCAGTGAAGGAACTGTTGGAAAATACTAGCCAAATGCTACATATTCCATACAAATTTGATTATAAATCAGCGAGCAACTCCGCCAGAGTGGCCGATAATGTAAAGATTTTGCTCTACCGTATTGTGCAGGAGGCACTTACCAATATTGCCAAATATGCACAGGCCAAGAATATCTATGTGTTGTTGAAACGGGATGAGTTTACGGTCCATTTGGTAGTGCAGGATGACGGTGTTGGTTTTAAGCCGCTGAAAGGCGGCTCCATCCGCCAAGTAGGTTTGCGCGCTATGAAGGACAGCGTGCATCTGTTGGGTGGGTCTATTTCTATTAAAAGCGCACCGGGCAAAGGGACGCGTATTGAAGTGTCGTGTCCGTGCGTGGTTTACGGGGGGAATAAATGAGTATAAAAATTGTATTGGCGGACGACCACGCCATTGTGCGCCAAGGCGTTCGTGCAGTATTGGAAAAATTAGGCAAAAATATGGAAGTAGTGGCCGAAATTGCCAATGGTAAAGATTTGGTGGACTATGCCGCAAAAACTCCGGCTGATGTGTATGTGGTGGATATTTCTATGCCGCTTTTAAACGGGATAGAAGCCACCGAGCGCATTGTAAAGAACGACCCCGAAGCCAAAGTGGTTATGTTGAGTATGTATGACGACCGGGTTTCGGTGGAAAAATCGCTTAAAGCCGGGGCCAAGGGTTTTATCGTTAAGGTATCCACCGCTGATGAAATTGTAGATGCTATTGAGGAGATAGCCGCCGGACGCTTTTATTTGTGCAGTAAAGTGTCCAAATATATTGTGCAGGGCTTTTTGGGTAAAACCTCGGCCCGCAAGCGTGATTCCACGGGCCTGACCCCGAAAGAAAAAGAAGTTTTGCAACTGATTGCCGAAGGGTACAGCAGTAAACAAATAGCCAAAACCTTTAATCTTTCTTTAAATACAATTCACGTGCACCGTAACAATATTATGAAGAAACTCGGCATACACAAACAGGCCGAACTGGTGCGCTTTGCCTTGAAAGAAGGTATTGCACAGTTATAAAGGATTATTATGCGTATTATTGCCGGAACTGCCCGCGGGCGCAGAATTTTCTCCGTATCTAAAAATTTGCCCGTAAAACCGATTTCGGACCGTATTAAACAGTCCCTTTTTGACATTTTGCGTCCCCGCATTACGGGGGCAATGATGTTAGATTTGTTTGCCGGAACCGGAAACGTATCCTTGGAGGCTCTTTCCAGAGGGGCGTTGCGTACGGTAATGCTGGATAGAGAGCCTGCCTGCATTAAAAATATCCACCGCAACTTGGAACACCTGGGTTTTGCGGAGCGCGCGAAGGTTATCCGCGGGGATGTGTTAAAGCCGCTTGATTTCCTGCTGGCATATAGCGATAACGAAGGATATGACATTATTTTTATGGGCCCGCCCTACCGCGACATTAATAACAAAATGTTGGCCTTGTCCGAGCCTGCGTTAAAAAATGTAGCCGAGGCCCGTCTGCTGGCCCCCAACGGCATTATTGTCCTGCAAACACACAAGACCGAAGAGTTTGCCGTGCCGGACACGCTGGAAATTTACCGCGTAGAAAAATATGGCGATACGCTCGTGCATTTCCTGCGTGCCAAGATTCAAAAGGACGAACCTGCCCATGTATAGCGACGTATATGAATTAAACTATTCCAAAATAAAAACTTATTTGGAATGTCCTGTTTTGTATAAGTACAAATATATAGAAGGCAAGCGCGAGGGATTAGTGCCCGCCTCTTCTTTGGGGGTGTCTATCCACCGTGCGTTGGAAGCGTATCACAAAGAAAGCAACGACCCCTCGGAACTGTTGTCTTATTACGACGATTGTTGGTTGGGCGCCGGATATTCCAGCGCAGGGGAGCAGATGGAGTGGTATTTAAAGGGCAAAAAAATGTTGGAAACCTATGCCCAAGCCGAATATGAACGCAAAACCACGGTGGACAGCACCGAACGGGAGTTTATTTTTCAGGAAGGACAATGGACCTTGCGCGGCAAGATTGACCGTATAGATAAACTGCCGGACGGCTCTTGGGAAGTAATTGATTACAAAACCGGAACGGATGTGGACCTATCCTTGCCGGTAACCGATTCCCTGCAAATGGGCATTTATGCCGTAGGCGCCCAACGGGCTTGGAATATGAAAAAAGGCAAAGCCACCTTTTATTTTGTGGCATTTAACAAACAGATGAGTGCGCCGTTTGAAGCCTTTGACGAAAAGAAAATTTTGGAAACTTTTATCAATATTGGCAAAAAAATTGAAGTAGCGGATTTTGAGCCTAATTTGGAGCATTGTGCCGTGTGTCCGTTTAACAACCGTTGTGAATTTTCCACGGTTAAACCCGCCGTGCAACAGTAATTTATGAAAACCCTGATTAAAAAAGCAAAACGTATTGTATTTAAATTCGGCACCAACGCATTAAGCACCGATAACGGCGACTTGGCGTTGTCGCGCCTATATTCTTTTATGGAAGATATCGCCGCCTTGCGTGCCCAAGGCAAGGAAGTAATGATTGTTACCTCCGGGGCCGTGGGTGTGGGCAAGCGCCGCCTGGGGTTGACGAGTGCGCCGGATGTGGTGTCTTTAAAGCAAGCCTGCGCGGCGGTGGGGCAGATTAGCCTAATGAAATTGTACGAGGACGGTTTTAAACAGTTGGGCGTGGTGGCGGCACAGGTGTTGCTCACCGAAGATGATTTTTCCCACAGAAGCCGCTATTTGAGTTTGCGTGATACCTTAAACCGCTTGCTTGAACTGGGTTGTATTCCGGTAATTAACCAAAATGATACCGTTTCCACCAACGAATTACGCGGCTATAAAGAAAAAGGCGTTAATGTGTGTTTTAGCGATAACGATAAACTTTCCGCGTTGGTCGCCAGCGGGATGGATGCCGACTTGCTGTGCGTAATGAGTGATGTGGACGGATTGTATAATGGCGATCCGCGCAAGGATAAAAATGCCAAACTGATTGATGTGGTAAAGGGTGTTACTCCGGAAATAGAAGCCTTGGGCTTTTGCGCCTCTTCCCGCGGACGCGGCGGTATGAAAACAAAACTGGAAGCCGCCAAAGTGGTTACGCGTTCGGGGGCGGCTATGATTATTGCATATGGGAAAAAACCGGGTGCGGTTTCTGCGGTATTCGGGCCTGATTTTAAAGGGACACTTTTTTTGCCTGTGGAAGATTTGCCCGGCAAAAAATTGTGGCTCGCCTACGCTACCAATGTGGC
>UQJU01000040.1 GCA_900541355.1 Candidatus Avelusimicrobium fimicolum
GCTTCCTTTCAGCATCTCTTGCTTACTCGTCTGCATCGCTTGATTGCTTATTGATATTACCCTATTTCTATCCTTAAAGTCAACAGATTTTTTGAATTTTTAAATTTTTTGTTTTTAATGCTTGTGCGAATTATTTGAAAAATTTTATGCTTGCTTTTTTTGTGATGACGGATTAGCGTGAATTTTATTTTGATTTTTTGTGATGATGACATATCTTGTCATTTTGAGCCTTTTACAAAAAGGCGAAAAATCCAAAGAATTTAAGACACGCTTTGAATTTGTGGATACTTCGCTACGCTCAGTATGACAATATAAAGGGTTTTTGGATACTTCGGCTAACGCCTCAATAAGACAAGGGTTTTGTCGGTATGACAAGAGAATATAGCATTTCAATATGACGAGAAAAAATAAGTCAATATGACAAAATTCAAGGCTTTGAGTTTTGTTTTACGGCAAATATCACTTAAATTTTAAGCGTTAGTTTTTCGCAAAGGGCTGCTTATGGACCCTTATCCCTATTTTTGCAATTTTAAAACCCCAAGCACGCTAGCGTGGGGCAAGGTTGTGCGGACAAGTTTTAGCATTTGCGCTTAAAATGCCCGCACGGATTAGCTTGCTACGCTTTGCAACCTTACCCCAAAAGTGCTTACGGATTACTTGCTACGCTTTACCACCTCACACTCTAAATGTGCTTACGGATTAGCCTGCCACGCTTTGCCACCTCGCTCCAAATGCGCTTTTAGTCCCTGAATTTCATATCAAGGCTTCTTGCCTCTTGCTTTATGTTTAGCTCTATGTCGTCTTTGGCGTTAAAGCCGCCGCCAAAGGCTTTGATGATATCCACTACCGAGCTAAGCAAGCTATAAACGGAGTTTTCGTAGTTTAGCTTAGCGTTAAGGTAGCTTTGACGGGCGTTTAGCAAGTCAGTCAGTGAGCTTGAACCATTGTTGTAGCGGATTTGAGCGAGATTGTAAATTTTTTCTTGACTATCAAGCAAATCCGCATAGTTTTTTTCGTTCATAAAGGCGCTCTCTCTTTGCACGAGCGCGGTTCGCACCTCGCCAAATGCCGTTTTCAGTACGCTTTCGTAGTTTAGATACGCTTCATCTTTCGCAAGTTTCGCTAAATTTACATTGTAAGTAATCTCGCCCCATCTAAAAATAGGCATTAGCGCACTTGCGCCTGCATTCCACGCCACGCTGTTGCCTTGTGCAAGCTTGCTTAACTCCGTGCTTTGAAAGCCAAGCAACCCTGTGAGCGAAATGCTCGGCAAGTAAGCCGTGCGCGCCACGCCTACAAGGTAGTTTTTCTGCTCTAATCTCGCCAAAGCCGCCCTTATGTCAGGTCTTTGAAGCAAAATTTCGCTGCTTATGCCTTGTGGCAACTCTACCTTGAAATTTTCGATTTTGGTGTAAGGCAAGGTGGCGTATAAAATTTCGTTCAAATCCGATGACACAAGTATCATCAAGGCTTGGTTGTTGCTATCTCTTGCGGCTTTGAGCGTGGTGAGCTGGGCGCGCGCGCTTTCAAGCTGGGCTTTGTAGTTGTAAAGCTCATACTCGCTTATCGCGCCTACTCGGTGCTGGGATTGTTTAAGCTCATACGAAGTCGTGTAATCCTCTACCGTTTGGATTAAAACCTCCACTTGGTTGTTTAAATTTATGGCGTTAAAGTAGAGTTTTACCACGCTTGATATGATAGAAAGCCTCGCACTTTCAAAGTCATAAATGCTCGCCTCGTAAGCCTTGCCTGCGGCTGAGTAGCTGTCGCGGTATTTGCCCCACAAATCAAGTTCAAACGACACCGACACATTAGCCGTGCTTTGGCTCTCGCCGGAGCCTAAATTATTTCCGGCGCGGCCCGACTGTCCGGCCGCAGACAAACTGGGCAACTGGTCCGCCGTAGCAATACCTACCGCCGCGCGGGCTTCGTCCACGCGGGCAACTGCCGCTTGCAAGTCCTTGTTGTAGGTCAAGGCGGTGTTTTCCAACTCGTTTAAAGTGGGATCTTCAAACACTTCCCACCATTTGACATTGGTGAAAATGCTGAAATTATCCGCCGCTTCGCCCGTGGGCAAATCTAAATCCGGCTGTTTGTAGTTAGGCCCCATTAAACACCCGGCCAAAAGCAAGGCCAAGGCCAATACTGCCCCTATGTGCTTATAGTTCATAAATTCTCCTTTTTCGTTTCTTCCACGTGGTCCACCACCACACCGATTTGCTCCGGCTCCTTCTTCCACCCTGAAAACAGACAGAAGAACAGCGGGATAAACAACGGTGCAATAACAGTAGCGGCCAACATACCAAAGACCACAGCCGTACCGATAGAGTGGCGGCTGGCCGCCCCCGCGCCTGTGCTGATAGCCAACGGCACGCACCCTAAAATGAACGCCAAAGACGTCATTACAATCGGGCGGAAACGCAGTTCGGCGGCTTGCACCGCGGCTTTGGCGGTTTCTACCCCTTGCTCTTTTAACATTACGGCAAATTCCACAATCAAAATAGCGTTTTTAGCCGCCAAGCCGACCAAGGCCACCAACGCAATTTGGAAGTAAATATCGTTGGCAAGGCCGCGCGCCCAAGTGCCCGCCAAGGCACCAAAAATAGCAAACGGTACCGCCAACAACACAGCCACGGGCAGACTCCATTTTTCGTACTGGGCAGCCAAAATCAGGAACACTACCAACATACCCAGCATCAAGGCCGTGGCAGAGGAACTGCCCGAAATGGTTTCCTGGTAAGTAGTACCCGTCCAGGCGAGCGTAAAGTTGGAATCTAACACCTCTTTGGCGGTTTCTTCCATAGCACGAATAGCATCACCGGAACTATAACCCGCAGCCGGATTCGCCATTACTTTGGCCGCCGGGAACACGTTAAAGCGTTCCACCATATCGGCACCCAACGAAGGAGTAAGCGTGATAAGCGCCGAAAGCGGCACCATCGCACCCGAGTTGGAACGCACATACACTTCCGCAATTTGTTCGGGGCGGGCGCGGTATGAACCTTCGGCCTGCATCATTACCTTAAAACTGCGGCCCGAATAGGTAAAATCGTTTACATATGTAGTACCAAACGTGCCCTGCAAAGTGGCGTATAAGGACGAAAGCGGTACACCCATTGCCTGCGCCTTAATTTCGTCCACCGTCATAGAATACTGAGGCACGGCTGCGGAGAAAGTGGTGCTGACGCTGGAAAGTTCAGGCCGTTTTTGAGCGGCGGCAATAAACTTTTGGGTTTGGGCTTCCAGGTCCCGGCTGTCGCCGGAGCCACGGTTTTGGATATACCCTTCCAAACCGCCCGTGGTGCTCATACCCATAATGGGAGGCGGGTTGAACGGCATCACTATCGCACCCGGAATGGTATTTTTGGCCTGCATATAAAGTGCCCCTACAAGCCCCGCAGAGGACAATGCCTTGGTTTTGCGTTCTTCCCACGGTTTTAATTTGATAAACGAAGCAATACCGCTGCTTTTCATTGTACTGCTTAACATATCAAAACCCGCAAAGGTCAGTTCGTCAGATACGCTGGGTTGGGCCAAAATTAATTTTTCCAATTCGCCGGCAACCTTATCACTGCTGGCCAAAGAGGAGGCCGGGTCCAACTGCGTAGAAACCATAATCATACCCTGGTCTTCGTCGGGCAGCAAACTGCTGGGAACGATTTTAAACATCCCCCACGCGGCCAAGAAGAAGAGTGCAACCACCACCGCAGAGACCGATAATCGGCGGATGAAATAGGCAACCCAAGTGCCGTATTTTTTGGTTAATTTGCCAAAGAATTGGTCAAACTTATAGAAAAATCCGCTCGTAGGCTTTTCTTGCTTTTTAAGCAAAAGGGCACATAAAGCAGGCGTCAGGGTCAGCGCGACCAAGCCGGAAATAACTACGGACACGGCAATCGTAATAGCAAACTGCTGGTACATCACACCCGTCAAGCCACCCATAAATGCTACCGGCACAAACACGGAGCACAGTACGAGTACAATCGCCACCACCGGGCCGGATACTTCGTCCATAGCCTTAATGGTGGCCTCCTTAACAGGCAGGTCGTCCTCGTCCATAATACGTTCCACGTTTTCAATTACCACGATAGCATCGTCCACCACCATACCGATAGCAAGCACAAGGCCGAAAAGCGTAAGCGTATTAATGGAGAAACCAAAAAGTTTCATCCCGGCAAACGCACCGATAATGGACACCGGCACCGCCAAACACGGAATCAACGTGGCGCGCCAGTCTTTTAAGAACAAATAAACCACCAAAAACACCAAAATCATCGCTTCAATTAAGGTATGGATTACTTCTTTAATAGATGCTTTTACGAACAAGGTGGTATCGTAAGCAACTTTGTATTCCATATCCAAATCGGGCGGGAAGTTGGCGGCCAATTCCTGCATACGTTTTTCAACGGCTTGCGCGGTGGCTACGGCGTTGGCTCCCGGGGAGAGATACACCCCAATCGGCACTGCCGGTTTACCGTTGTAGTTACCGCTAAATTCATATGTCTGGCTGCCGAGTTCCACCGTAGCAACGTCTTTTAAGCGCAAGGAAGTACCGTCTTTATTCGCGCGCAAAATAATATCTTCAAATTGTTTAGGGTCGGTCAAACGGCCGGGCGCAATAATGGAATAAGAGCGGTCCACCGCTACCGGCAGCGGAGGCTGGCCGATTTTACCCGCCGCACGCTGTACGTTCTGCGCCTGCACGGCAGAGGCAATATCGCTCACAGACAAGCCGCGCTGGGAAAGGACATCCGGCTTAATCCAAATGCGGATAGAATAGTCGTTGGCGGACATTACCTGCGCGTCGCCCACGCCTTCAATACGTTTTAAGTCATCTACAATGTTAAGAAGCGCATAGTTTCCCACCGTTGTCGTATCGGAACGTCCGCTCGGGGAATAAAGCGCAATCAACTGCAAAATAGCGGAAGATTTTTTATTGACCTGAATACCATAGCGGCGAACGTCCTCCGGCAAGGTAGCCGTGGCTCCCTGCACGCGGTTGTTGACGTTAATCATTGCCTGGTCCGGGTCGGTGCCGACTTTAAAAGAAACAGTCAGTTTCATATCCCCGTTAGAGGAAGAAGTGGAGTTCATATACAGCATATCCTCCACCCCGTTCACCTGCTGTTCCAGCGGAGCCGCCACCGTGTTGGCAATTACTTCCGGGCTGGCCCCCGGATAACTGGCCGACACCTGCACGGTGGGCGGAGTTAAGTCGGGGTATTGTTCAATAGGCAACATCGTAATAGACACGATACCCGCCAAGGAAATCAACAGCGAAATAACCGTAGAAAAAATAGGACGGTTAATAAAGAATTTAGAGAACATAATTATTTCCCCGTCTGCGCGTTATCGGCGGACTGTACTTCTTTGGCTTGGACGGCATCCTGCGGTAAGGCTTGCTCGTCCGGTGCTTCGGCAGATTCAATCGCCGCTTCCAATTTGGCTACATCTCCCTCCGTCGTCGGTTGGGAGGCGGCAGGCGCAGGCTGAACAGGCATAAATTTTTGCATTTGCGCAGTAACCTGCATACCCGGGCGCAAGCGGATAAGTCCGTCCGATACCACTTTTTCGCCGGCCTTTAAACCGTCGCTGACGATATACATATCGTCCTGCAATTCGGCTTGAATCGGGCGGGCCGCAACCATATTGTTGGCATCAATCACATAAGCAATTTTGCCCTGCGCGCTGTTAAGAACGGCAGAGGACGGAATTAAAATAGCGTTTTTATAAATAGCACCCACCAAATGAACGCGGACAAATTGCCCCGGCATTAAAGCACGGCTCTTTTTGGGATTGGCAAACTCCGCCTTGATAGCCAAACTGGACGTTTGGGTATTTTCCGAACTGTCAAAAAAGACAATTTTACCCCTTTCGGAATACAAACTGCCGTTGGGCAAAACAGCCTCTACATACACCGGGGCCTGGGAAGCAGTCAATTTGCGGTATTCCTCGGGCTTTAACAGTTGTTTATCATCACTGCCTAATACAATTTGCCCGGACATAAAACCGGCGGCCAATTTTTCAAACTGGCGGCTGGGCATAGAAAAGTTTACATACAAGGGGTCAATTTGCACCATTGTCGTTAAAAGGCCCGATTCGCCCGCGGCAGAAATCAAACTGCCGACGGATTGCGTTTCTTTCCCGGCAATACCGGAAATCGGCGCCGTAACCTTGGTGTAACCTAAATTAATTTGGGCATCGTTTACCCCCGCCTGCGCCACCTGCACATTGGCTTTGGCGGTGTCATAAGCGGAAAGGGCATTATCATAATCCTGTTGGCTGACGGCATTGTCGGCGCGGAGTTTTTTCATACGCGCATAAGTGCGCTGGGTGCGGCGCTCCTCGGCCTGGGCTTGGGCCAAAGCGCCCTGGGCCTTTTCCAACGCTACCTTATATTGTTTGTCATCAATTTGAAAAAGTTGTTTGCCTTCTTCTACATATTCGCCTTCGTTATATAAGCGGGCTTCCAAAATACCGCCCACTTGCGCACGGATTTGAATTTCCAACGACCCCGCCACTTGGGCCGGGTATTCAATGTCCCAAGGCAAATCCTGTTGTACCACCTCTACCGCATTAACCATAGTCGGTGCGGCCGCACCGCCGGCGGTAGATTTTTTGCAACCGGAAACAAAAACTGTTGCCAAGCCCAAAGCCATTACGGCCGCGGGCAAAAAGTATGTTTTCTTCACAAGGTTTCTCCCAATCTAATAAGGTTAATGTCTTTCCAAAGATTATATAAAAATTTTTCCTGTGGCAACGCTTTTATATAATTAGTTAAAAGAGGGTACTGGCAATTTTTACACAAATACTTATAATAAGGGAGTACCCTGGGGAAATATATGAACGAAAAAAATTTTACACAGTTGGAACAAACCATTGGGCATACGCCCTTACTGGAACTGAAAAGAATTAACACCGCACCCGCGCACATTTGGGCCAAACTGGAAATGTTTAACCCGTACAGCGTAAAGGACCGCGCCGCCTTATATATGTTAAATGCAGCCGAGAACGAAGGAAAACTGCTCCCCGGCGGCACCGTAGTAGAACCCACCAGCGGAAATACGGGGATTGCACTTGCGTTTTTGGCCGCCGCACGCGGTTACAAAATGATTTTGACTATGCCCGAAAGTATGAGCGCAGAGCGCGTGAAACTGGTAAAAGCGTTAGGGGCGCAAATTGTTCTTACCCCCAAGGCAGATGGAATGAAAGGGGCCGTAGAAGCCGCTGTAAAAATAGTACAAGAAACGCCCGGGGCCTTTATGCCCGGTCAGTTTGACAATCCCAATAACCCCCGCGCGCACGAGGAAACCACCGGACCGGAAATTTGGCTTGCCTTAAACGGAAAAGCAGATATTTTTGTAGCCGGAGTGGGCACCGGCGGAACGATTAGCGGGGTAGGTCGTTATTTAAAAAAACAAAACCCGCACATCCAAATCGTAGCCGTGGAACCCGCCGAATCCCCCCTCTTGTCTGCGGGTAAAGCCGGGCCGCACGGCATACAGGGCATTGGGGCCAACTTTGTGCCGGGAAATTTGGACAGGAGTGTACTGGATGAAATCCTCCCTGTCAAAACGGAGGATGCCCGTCAAACCGCACGCGAATTGGGCAAAAAAGAAGGCATTTTGCCCGGTATATCCGGCGGTGCCGCATTATGGGCCGCCTTGGAACTTGCCAAACGGCCCGAAAACAAAGACAAAAATATTGTTGTCTTACTGCCAGACGGGGGAGAACGGTATTTAACCACCGGACTTTTTGATTAGGAGATATTATGAGCAGATGGGTAATTGCAGGCTTTTTAAGTTTCCTCGCATTAGAGGCAACCGCGCAAGCCGCACCCGAACCGGAAATTGTGATTGAAATGCACGGGGAGAGTTCCTCTCCGCGCCAAGGTATTTCCGTTTGGAACAAAAACGCCAGGCAACTCACGCGTCTTTTTCGCGGGAAAGATAAAACTTATGTGCTCTACCAAGTAGAAAACGTGTCGTCCGCCGATAGAATTATCCGCGCCCAAAACGGAAAAAGGTATGCTTATGTCCGTTACGGAAGCGACGACGGCGACTACCGCAAATTTCTGTTTAAAGCCCAAGACCCGCAAACCTTTGTCGCGTGTGCGGCCGACATAGCCGACGTGTTGGCCGTCAATCTAAAATACGGTGTTAATTTAGGGGTCAGCCGGAGCGACTTTTTGCACACTTACGAATCCAGGGCGACACTTACCAATTTGCTGGACAAAGCGACTAATAAAACCTATTCCGTTTATCGCTTAGAATATACAGATGTAAACCACCCAACGCCGGTGCCTACTTATTTTGTGTTTGAAGGAGATTCTTTAAAAGATACTTTATCCGGCGAAAAAGCCTTTACGGAGTACACTACTAAACTCTCCCAAGCCAATAAAGCCCTTGCCAAACAAGAAAAAGAGGCCCAAACCGCACGGGAACAGGCCGGGCAACAAGCCCGCCAAAAGCAACAGCGCCCCACACGCAAAGCCCTTGTATCCGGCGGAACGGTAACCGACCAAGCCTATATGCCCCGCGCCGTAAACGCAACGCCGCTGCCCGCGCTTACACCGAGCAAGATTCCGGCAGGGACGCCGCTTAACTAACCCTTTTAAGGCCCGCCCCGTGGCGGGCTTTTTGTTGCGTGCGTGAACAGATTTCCTATAATAGAAATATGGATACGGTATCTCTTTCATCTTTTAGTATTGCCGGTGCCTTATATATCCTCTTGCAAATTTTTGTAACGGGGCATATTTTGCGCTATAAGGACGACGTAAAAAGTTCTATCGGTTGGATTGGCTTGGTGTGGTTGGCTCCGCTGTTGGGCAGCATTATGTATGTTCTGTTTGGCATTAACCGTATCCGCCGCAAAGCCTTGTCTCTGCGCAACAAAGGCCCAAACCTAATGGCCATAACCGGGAAAACCGAGCAAGAAATCCGCAAAGAAATTCCGCTCCCCTTTTTGCAACTTTTGCGGTTAGGGTACAAAGTTCACCCGCAACTTTTTTCTTTCGGCAACCGGGCAGAAGCCTTGGTAAACGGAGACGAAGCCTATCCGGAAATGTGTCGCCTGATTGCAGAGGCCAAACAAGAAGTATTACTGCAAAGTTATATCTTTGATAACGACCGCGCCGGACAACTTTTTATCCCCGCTTTAAAACAAGCCGTTACAAACGGTGCCAAGGTAAAAGTATTGGTGGACGGAGTGGGGCTGAACTATTCCAAGCCTACGATTGATGCCGCCCTGCGCAAAATAAAGGGGCTTGATTTTGCCGTTTTTTTACCGTCTAAAAGCCCCATTAATTTGCCCTTTGTTAATTTACGCAATCACCGTAAAATTTTAATCGTGGACGGAGAGACTGCCGTTTTCGGCGGGATGAATATTGCCGCAGGGAACCTCGTTAAAACAAACCCCAAAGAACCGATACAGGACATTACCTTTAAAGTTTCCGGCCCGGTGGTGGACCAAATGTCGCGCGTGTTTGAAGAAGATTGGCTCTTTGCGGGCAAGGACCATTTTACCCCCATTTCCTTTAAAGAGTCCAAAAGGCTGCCCGGACATATGCCCGCACGCATTATTCCCGACGGTCCGGATAGCGATTATGGCAAACTGGAACAACTGATTTTGGGCGCGCTGTCCTGCGCACAGCACAGCGTAAGCATTGTTACGCCCTATTTCCTGCCGGAGAGCAATATTTTGTCTGCCTTGGAAATAACTGCTATGCGGGGTGTCCGCGTAGAAATTATTTTGCCTTCCAAAAGCAATATTTTCGGTATGGATTACGCTATGCGCGCCAACTTTGCCAAATTACTTAAAAAGGGTGTAAAAATCTACCGCACCCGCCCGCCCTTTGACCATAGCAAAATTATACTGATGGACAAAGCCTGGATTTTTGTCGGTTCGGCTAACTGGGACGTACGCAGTTTTAAATTAAATTTTGAGTGCAATATGGAATGCACCGACAAACAACTGGCCGGACAGTTGGCCCAAATAATCGCCCGTAAAAAAGCCGGAGCATTTCTTGAAAAATGGGAAAAAGAAAAACCGCCCTTTTGGCACACCTTGCGCAACAATGCGTTTAAATTATTAACCCCCTATTATTAATATGTTCTACAAACAACCCCAAGCCGATAAAATTTTGCTGCAACACGGCCGCCCCACCGCAAGCATACTCCCCAAATGCTTTACCGTGTGCATTTGGAACTGGCAAAAGAGCCAGCAAAAGCCGTGGGGTGAAGAATTTAAAAAAGCAGCCGCCGCCGCGGATTTATTTTTGGCGCAAGAGGTATGCAGTTCCCCCCAAGTGCTTGAAATAATGGAGCAAACGCCCTATCATTGGAGCGGGGCCGTCAGTTTCTTATCCCGCCACAACAGCCCCACAGGGGTGGCCACGGGATGCGTGGCGCGCCCGCTTAAAATTGCTTTTAAAGCAGGAGAGAGAGAACCTTTTTTGCGCGTGCCTAAAATGATGCTGGCCACCCTTATTCCTTTGGGCGGGGAACGAGCCTTGCTTGTTATCAACATCCACGCCATTAATTTCAGGGGTTTAAAACCCTTTTCCAGCAATTTAAAACGCGCCGCCGAACTATTGCTAAATTATAGCGGCCCCGTGCTTTTGGGCGGAGATTTCAATGCGTGGAGTCTCAAACGCCGCAGACTTTTGCACCAAATGGCCCGCGCGGCAGGACTCACCGAAGTACCGTTTGAGCCGGATACACGCACCCGCTGTTTGGGCCGTCCGGTAGATTATCTGTTCGTGCGGGGCTTGCGTGTAAAAGCCGCCGGCGTACGCGTTACACGCGGGTCTGACCATAATATGCTGTTCGCCCGAGTGGAAGCCTAAAAGCCCAATACAAATATGGTAAAATATAAGAATTATGAATATCTCTGACAATAAAGCCGTGTATTTTAAACGCGAAGCCCTTAAAAAAGTGGTTGCCGCGTTTGATAAAGGTACGCTTGAAACCAAAGCGTATGCTATTCCCTTTGAAGTGCTGCCGAAAGATTCCAAATCTACGGTGCGCTGCTGCATTTACAAAGAACGGGCCGTCTTTCGCGCCCGCACGTTAGCCGCGTTGGGCGGAAGCGTAGAACAAGACGACGAAGCCACGTCGCTTAACGAATATGCCAAAGAAGCCCTCTTGCGCAAGGCCGTGCCGGAAACACCGCTGACCGTAATGGATATTGCCTGTAAAGGTTGCGTAAAAGCACGCCACCTGGTAACCGAAGCCTGCCAAGGCTGCTTGGCGCGCCCGTGCCAACAGGCCTGCAAGTTCGGCGCTATTTCGTTTGCCGACGGACGCTCCCATATTGATCCGGATAAATGTAAAAATTGCGGACAATGCAAGGCCGTCTGCCCTTACAACGCTATTACCTATGTACCTGTTCCGTGCGAACAATCCTGCCCGGTAAACGCTATCCACAAGGGCGAAAACGGTTTTGCCGAAATTGACTTTGACAAGTGCATTTCCTGCGGGCACTGTATGGATGCGTGTCCCTTTGGCGCCATTATGGAGCGCAGCCAGTTAATTGATATTTTGAGCCAATTAAAGAGCACCCACAAAGTCTGCGCTATGATTGCGCCGTCTATCGTCGGGCAGTTTGACTGCACCTTACCGCAGTTAATGACCGCTATCAAAAAGGCGGGCTTTGACAAAGTAACCGAAGTGGCCCTGGGCGCGGACATTACCACCGCCAACGAGGCGCGCGAACTGGTAGAACGCTTGGAAAACGGTGCGCGCTTTATGACCACCTCCTGCTGTGCGGCGTGGGTACAAGCCGTCAAAAAGCATTTGCCAGCTTTGAAAGATTTTGTTTCCCACACCAAGACCCCGGCTTCTTACACCGCCGATATTGAAAAGAAAAACGGTTTTATTACCGTTTTTGTCGGTCCGTGCGTGTCCAAACGTGTGGAAGGGATGGACGACCCCAATATTGATTATGTAATGACATACGAAGAATTGGGCGCTATGCTGGAAGCCAAAGGTATTAACCCGGCCGAGTGCGAAGAAATGCCGCTTGACCCGTCTATTTCCGGCGAGGCCCGTTACTATGGCGTAACCGGTGGCGTGGCCCAAGCAGTAGAAAATGCGATTGCGGGCAAACGTCCCTTTAAGAAAATGGCCATTAACGGCTTGGATAAAAAGGCGATGTTAATGCTTAACGCCTTTGCCAAAGGCGCGGGCGATTTCCAACTGTTGGAAGTAATGAGTTGCAAAGGGGGATGTATTGGCGGCCCCTGCACCATGAAAAAACAAGCCCAAGTCATTAAGCCGATTAAAGACTTAGTCGCCGCTAGCCCCAAAGTGCCCTGCGCTTTGGACGATAAAAAAGAAGAAGCGAAATAATAAACGCTTTTAAAAAGCACCCCGGGCTTTTACAACCCGGGGTGCTTTTTATATAGATTCAATCAAAAACCCATACTTTGGCAAAGGCCCGTAATTCTGCTATTGCAAGAGGTTTTGCCGGGATTGGCTGATTGGTCTAACCAAACGGTATAAGTGGCTTGGCTTTGAGAAGAAATTTCAGCCGTAGATTGTTCTCTGCCCCCATTTTCAATTCCATAAGTATCCCAAAAAAGAAGGTTCTTATTGCTTCCCGCAAACATATCCACCGCAAATTTATCGCACCAAAGCATATACCGCCCCGTACCCTCACTACATCCGGGGTAAGTAATATCTAAATCACTCCAAAATACGGGGTAATCCCCGTTTGCCATATAATATAATTCCATTGCCTCTTTGAGTGATTTCCCCGCCGTAATCATTTGCGTATAGCGCGCCTTTGCCACGACTTTTTGGTATTGCGGCAATGCTACCCCCGCCAAAATACCGATAATAAGAACAACAACCAGAAGTTCAATTAAGGTAAATCCACGGTTCACAACCCAAGATGTAGATCCTGAAACAAGTTCAGGATGACCTTCTTTTTTCATAAAGTCGTCATTCCCGAAAGTTGTAGTCGGG
>UQJU01000041.1 GCA_900541355.1 Candidatus Avelusimicrobium fimicolum
GTCCGCCACATAATAGGGGCACTCGCCGTAAGCGGACAGGGCTTCGTCGTATTGGGCTTTGGTTTTGCACAGTTCGGGGTGGCTTTTCACCCACGCGTAAAAATCGGGATACAAGGTAGAGGCGTTGGCGATATATTCGCCCGTCCACAGCGGCAAAGCCCCGGGATTATCCGCCACCGTTTTGCTTTGGCTCCAATACACCTCACCCAAACTTTTACCCAACGTGCGCAAAGCATATGCCTTTGCCTGGGCGGCATAGGAAGCGGCCAACTCGGCTGCGGTCTGTACGGACGCGGTAATACTTTCCCCTTGCTTGGTTAACGCGGCAGATAGATTTTGCTGGGTAGCGCAAAGAGACTCCTCGGCTTGTTGTTTCCGCTCGGAAATATCAGCCACCGCCTGAGAGGCCAATGTTTGTGCCTGCCGGGAGTTTAGTAGGGCCGCCTTGGCAGATGCTTCCGCCTGACTAGCCGCCGTTTGCGCTCCGTCCGCCGCCGTCAGTACACGGGTGAGTAAATCTTCGGCGTGCGGGGAGGGAATATCCACCGAGACGGGATATTTTATACTGCGCGCCGTTTCTTCCCCCAACTCCTGTACAAGCAAGGTGAGTTTATCGTAGGCTTGTTCTAACACTTCCGCATCTAATTCCCCTTGGCGAAGCAAATTTACTTCTTGCGTAGGCGGTGTATGGCGCAAAAGTGTAATAGTCCAGCCCGCAGGCAAGGGCATAAGACCGCTTTCTTCCGTCGGGTAAATAAAAGTATGGGTGTTTAGGTCTAAGCGGAAATGCTCCGTCAGGCGGGTTTGCACCCCTTGGGGCGAGGTCAAAAACACTTGCAAATGTTCCGCCGACAAAAGCGGAAAATCCACATCCCATTTGGTATTTTCGCCGTTTCCGGCATAAATGCGTTTGGTAACTTGGGTGGAAATGGTCATATTTTCTCCTATAAATCCAAATATGTTTTGATTTGTTTTAAAGCGTTTAAGCGCTCTTGCGGGTCTGCGGACGAACACAGCACCACGCGCTTTATTTCGTTCTGTGCGGCAGATGAAAGACCCTTTTTTTGCGCCCAGGCATCTATCCCGGCGCATAAAAATATGCCTGTTTTATCTTCCTCTCCGGCTTGGCGGGACGAGCGGGCCGCAGACAAAACCAAAAATTCCTGCGCCGACACTTCTCCTTTTTCAAAAGCACGTTGGTTATCCTTTTCCGTACCGCCAAAATATAAGCGGTTAAACGTTTCTGCCGAAGCGTGCGGAGCAGGCGCGCCAAACCGGGAAACCGCTCGGGCCGCCGCCCCAACAGAAGTAAGCGAGGACAAGGCCAACCATTGGCGCGCCTCCTCCGCGGACGAAGCCGAAGCCAATCGGGCATATTCCCGTGCCTGCTTGGAAAATTCCTCCCGTTTGGCCTGTGCGCCCAAGGCGAAGAGATTTTCTAAAACCGCCTTATCCGCGGTTTGTGCCTGTGCCCATTTTAAACGCGCTTCCGCAGAGCCGTCCGTTTCCGCAAGCGATTTATCCCAGTATATTTGCGCTTTTCCGCCTGCCTGCGCCGCCCCAATAAAGCCGGCCAGTTTTTCTTTTTCCGCCAATGAAAAATACCCGGAAAATTTTTGATATACGGCCTGCGCCTTTTGATAATTTTGGGCAGAAACTGCCTTTTTAATACATCCTTGTACGGCTAAACGGCGCAGGTGTTCGCTTTCCTGTTTGGCATTTTTGGCAGAAATTCCGGCGGCTATCAGACGGCTTTCATACCCCGGCAGTTGTTCATTTAAATACAAATCCAATGCCTTGGCTGACAAAGCCGACGAAGCAACCTCAACTACAATATTTTTTTCTTCCGCGAGGGTTTCATCTATCTGCCGGCATTTCGCCCGGTTTTCCTCAAAGAGTGCGGAAGCACGCAACATTACCCAATCCGCCGCCGCGGGAGAGTTGGCGCCTTGCACTTGACCGGCTGCTTTATCCAGGGCTTGCACCCCGTTGGAGGACGCCGCAAGCAGGGCTTGGCGGGTTTTAATTTCACCCGAATTTTCCATTTTCTCCTCTTGTTTGGCGGGCAATAAACGAACTGCCGCTTGCCCCAATTCGCCCGCCGATTGCAAGGTGTTTTGATAAGATTCTTTCAAGCGGACAGGCGCCGGGGCGTTTTTGGAAACACGCGGCGCGGTATAGTGTTCCCCGCGTGTGTAAATGGGAATAGTTGGCATAATATAAAAACTCCTAATTAAAAATAGAGAGCAAATCTTTGCTCCATTTCCACCACGCGCCAGAGTGTTTGGCGGCGCGCTTGTACTGGTTGGCCGTTTCGGTCAAACTGCGGATTTTTTCGTTGGTTTCTATTTCATTTTCTCGCAAAGAATCCGTCAGCGACGTATTTAATATTTGTTCATCCATTAACGCATTTAAGCGGCTGTTTTTAAGTAAAGTTTGCACGGTGGCAGATGAGGTATTTAACCCCGAAAAAGCCAAGGCCGCTTGCTGGCTGCCCAGCGTTTGGCGGTAATTTTCGTACTGTTCCCGGCTTCGCTCGGCGGCCGATTTAAATAAATACTCCGCTTGCCGCTTTCCGGCGGCGGCCACATATTCCGCCTGCCTGTTGGCATCTCGTGCCAAGGCTTTATAATAATCCTTTTCGGCCTTACGGTTTCCGAAAACGGATACGGCGGACGATACAACAGACCCCGCCTGTTTAATGACTCCTCCCATTGTTATTCCTCCTAAAAATAAACTCTAAAAAAGAAATATTTTTTCCTACGGACAGACTCCCCGTGCTACGAGCCCCCAAGTGTTTGGCAAAGCGCAAGGCCCGTTTGTAGCGGCTATCAGTAAATACAAACAGTTCGGGATAGATTTCTAAAAAATACCGCACAAGCCCGCGCATTATGCGAAAAAAACTCTTTGGGATTTTTTCCACCTCTTCCCCCGTTAAAAGCCACACCTGCGCCCGAGTGCCCATCAAACAAGGGGCAACAACCCCGCATACCGCCGCTACTTTTCCGCAATACAAAAGGCTAAACGCGCACCGAGAAGCCCGCGCAAAGGCGGCTATTAAAGAGGCCGGCTCTTGTCCGGGGTGGGACGCGGCCAGTTCGCGCCGGTCCTCCGCACGCAAGGTATATGCTAACGCCGCCGCATCCTGCGGCAAAAAAGAATGAAAAATAATGTTATTTTTTCTCATAAAAAGATATACTGTAAAAAACTTATCAAAGGAGCAATATATGACAATATTGGTTATTTTGTTTTTACTGGGAATTACGGCCGTGTATGCGGTGTTCTTCCTACTCTTTAAAATTATTTGGATGATTTTAAAGAAAAGCAGCAACAAATGGCCGCTTATTTTGGCGGGTGTGGCTACGGTACTTTTGGGCACGGTTACGGCTTTGTCCGCCTACTACGGTGTGAAAAAAATCATCAAACCGTTTAATCCCATTATTGCCGCCGCGCAAACGCCGGAACCCGTGTATGGCGAAAAGGCTTTTAATTCGCCCGAATATGGCACGGAACTGACCGTATATGACGGGATGACGTTTTCCGATTGGATGCACTTTGGCGAAATTGATTTGACCGTAGGCATTGATACCAATGCTTTTAAAAAAGATGCCGCCGGGAAAACCTTTCAGTCGGTTACCTATGCGGGTATCGTACGCCAAAGAGATGTGGACGAGAATCCGTTTGATGATTTTGACGAGGTACAGGGCGACCTTCTGCGCCGCCGCCAACTGGAAATTCACTCCTCGGAAAAGACCGTAATTAACGGGCGGGAAGCGTTGTTGGTTTCGGGTACGGCCTATTCCAACCAAGGCAATGCCTTGCCGTTTTGGCTTAGCGTCGTTCCGGCGGAGAACCACCAAGTCTATTATGTAATAGCCGGAACGGTGGACCAGACGGATAACGATACAAACCAGTCTCTTGCCAAAAGTATAGTAAAAAGTTTCCGCTTAACAAAATAAGACCAAGAACTTTTGAACGGGGCTTTTGCTTTAAGGGCAAAAGCCCCCTTTTCATTATTAGCGCGTAATGAGCGACAGAAGCGTAACCGGCAAGGGGTCCGTCTGGCGGAAAATAACCGACGGCGAAAGCATGTGCGAGCCGGAAAGGCTCATCACATAATCCCCCGTTTTTAGCGCGATTGGCGCATTAAAAGGCTCGTCTGTGCGTTGGAGAAGTTCCGTCAGATGTGTTTCGTCCGTGCCGATTTGCCCGCCGCGGCTATCCAACAGTTTAACGCTCACGCCGCTAAAACGCTTTTTTCGGTCGGCCGCCGTACCGTCAGCATACGCCAAGGCAGGCGGCAAGGTAGCCAATTCCGCCGTAAAAAGTAACCCGGCGTGTGCGCAGGTAACCGCACGGGACAATGTAATTTCGCCGTTTTTAACAGACTGAGGGGCCAATACGTTGCCGTCCGCCAAAATACCTACGGAAAGTCCTTCCAAGTGGGATAAACCGCCCAAGCGCGTAAACGGTGTTTCACTTTTGAGCGAAATGGACGCATCTAAAAACACCTGGTCTTGTGGTTCTTTACTGCCCAGGCGCCTGGATAACCGCTCCACAAAATAGCCGTTGGAACGCGCTACGACAAACCACACTTCGTCATACCCCCGATTAGGCACACAACAAACACTTTTAAATAGCCCCTGCGTATCGTGGCGGGTCCACGCGCACAAATTTTGCTCCGGCAGATAAGTTAAGGTCAGTGCCGTGCCGTCATCCAGCACGCACCAAACCAAATTATCCGGCTCTTGCTGGTAACACAGTTCGGCAACCTCTCGGTTAAAAAACAAATGCTTGGCAAGCAGGGTTAAATCGTTACCGATATAAGAAGCGGTGTTGTAATCATAAAACAAATCCCGTACGCACCCGCCGCGCGCCTGCACAAATAACGCCCTATTTCCTACCAAAATCGGGGCCGTTCGGCTCGCCCCGCGTTCCCCCTGCTGGGCAACTTGAATATTGGTAGGCGTAAGCGCGCCGGAGGAAGATAACGTCCACTCTCCCCCAGCAGTAAAGAGCAGCACCCGCCCGCACACCGCCGCGCCGTGTATGGCATTTAATTTTTTGCCCGATAAGTTCACGCTGATAGAATCATTGGCAGCCAAGTTATCCCGGGAGTGGCCAAAATCGTTATGCACACCCGTTTTGGAAAACCAAACCGTCTGCGCTTCCCGCCTGGTTCCGGCTAAACCCAAACGGTCTTGGTAAAAGAACACACACGCGGGATAACCCGAAAGCGGGCTGAACGAACCTTCGGCCCAATCGTCTGTCCAATCGGCAAAAGCCACCTGCCGTTCCGTACGGACGACCGCCTGACGGGCATTAAGATACCCTTCCACCGTTACTATACCCTCTTGAATAAAAGCATCCGCCTGCAATTCAAAGCCGGCCTCGCCGCTGAGGGTGCCGGAACTGACCCGCAAATAGTACATATCGGCGGTATCTTCCAAATGCCCCAATGCGTTAAAATTTTCCTCTCCGTCCGCACGGGAAAAATATTTTACCTTCTTCCAGGTTTTACCTCCATCAGCAGATTTTTCAAGCACCAGTTGCCCGGTCCATACACCACTGGTGCGCAGTTGCCAACTGCCACCACTTTTTAGCGTTTTGGAAACGCTTTGATACCCCAAAGTGCCTGTTAAATACTGGCTTTCCACCGCGTGCGTCAGCGCGAATTTTCCGCCTGCGTGTCCCGGCTGAAAAAAGTCAAAATCACTTTCCAGTAAAAATTTATTTTCTCCTGACGATATTAATTCCCCTTTATTGGCTCCGCCGGACAAGGTTTGCGCCACCGTCAGCACCGCCGGGCGAGTGAAACTGTTGCGGTATTCTAAAACCAGTTGCAGGCCGTTGCACGCTCCCCCCGTGGCTTGGGGTGATTCTATTTTTATAATACCGCCCAAATTGACGGCGCAAAAGCCTTGCGCCCCAAACTCCTGATTAAACGCCGATACCAACGCCGCAATATCAAGCCCGTAATCTTTGCCCGAATAAAACCACACATTATTAAAATACCCCAGCACCGCCAAATTGGGATAAATAATCGGCTGAAAAGTAAGCGTTGCTTTGGCACCGTCCGACGAAGCGGCTTCGTTATATGGGATTAGGCGGAGTTTTTTGGATTCATCTGTATTAGACAGCATAAACGGCCCGTATTTAAGAGGTACTTCTTTAAACTCAAAAGTCCCGTCCGTTAAGCGGGTCAGTTGTTTGGGCGGATAATTGGAGTGGACCAGAAAAAGCGTTTGGTCATATTGGGCATAGTTTATCTGCGCAACCTCGCCTGCTAAATAAGGCGTAGCAAGTTCGTACGGAGTACCGTCTGCGGTTAAAAGTTGCCCGCCGGGGGTGTAAATACGCAGGTATTTTTCCCCCAATTCCAATACATAAGATTCATTTTCCCCCAACACAAAGGGAATTACGCGGCAAGGTTTATCCGCGTATTTGGCCTGTCCCATAAATACAGTGCCCGTGCGGTTAGACGCCCCGCCCTGCGGATGAACAAAAAAATTACGGGCCGTTTTGAGCCAGGAAGAATAGGCCGGGCTGTCTATACGAGCCTGCACGGCGGGGCTGACCTCTCCGCCGGAAAAAGAAGCCTGCAAACAATGCACGCCCATTAGCGCACCTCCGTAAATGCATCCGTCTGCCCGCTTTGGGCGAAATTTTCAGTCATATTGCTGCGGCGGGCCTCGTCCAAACTTAACGTATATTTTTGCAATATTTGCGCCGCCAAAGCATTATCCCCGGTAAGAGATACCGCCAAATCCGCTGCCAATGCAAGTGAAAAAGATTTGACAAAGGCGGCATCAAACTGGGTTTCGTCCTCTACGCGGCGGGTATATTCGGCCCGGGCCTGAGGGCAGTCTGATTCCACCACGCGAATACGGTATTTGGGGTGGAACAGTTCCCGGAAAGGAGTATTTTTATACTGCGGGCGGTACACCCGGCGGATAAACAGGGCTTCCTGCGGATATTTATATAAAAAGCGGTTTTCCTGCTTTTCCACCAAGGCAAGAGGCTCCTCCGCTGTGGCAAAGCCCCAATTATGGGTTCGCAAAACTTCATCACGCACAGGCTCATAGAACAGATTTAAGCGGCGCGCCTTTTCGTCCTCTTGCGTTAAAGAGGATATCGGAGCCTGCCCCAACTGAGCCAAGGCCAAATTACAAATGGTAATTTTTGATATCATTTTTAACTCCTATTTTGTTTTTTATTATATTTTAAGTATTTTTTATTTTAATACTATTTTTAAAATACCAAATCAGACCTATTTTTTGCAAAAAAATAGACATCAGCCTGACGAGTAACAGAAATATTAATTAATATGTAAATTTACTTTTACTTAAATAATAATGTATTTTATTTTCAAGTACAGTTTTAAAATAAAAAGGTATCTAATATTTGGATATTTTTTGATGAAATTTATATTTATAAAATCATATGTAAATTTAAAAATACTTATATTTTAAGTATTTTTAAATTTATGTATTATTTTACAAATAATACATTCAACAAAGTTTAGATTAAAAAATTTTATATAGTTTTTGGTGCAGATGTTTGGCGCAAAGGGGCATTTTTAATAATATTTTATAATTTTTTATCCACAAACCAGATAATTGGCAGTTGTGTGCTTATTTTTTAACACCCATAACCCCTTCTATGCGCCGTGGCAGAGAAAAGATTGGTAGCCTAGGAGCAAAAGCCGGCAGTCGTTCTGCTAATAAGAGAATACGGGAAAATAATAGGCGGGAACCGATAAGATAGCGAACAAATAATTTAAAAGTTTTTTACAATTTCGCCAAAACAATAAAATTTTCCTGTTTTTAAAGAATTGGGCAGGGTTTTTGACTTTAAAAACCCCTGTTTTGAGCAAAACAGAGCCTATTTTAAGCGTTTTTACACATTGTGGCATAGGGATACCCCCTAAAAGGTATTTTTGCTTATGGCTTTTATAAAAACACCCCAAAAAGTGATTCATAAAATATTAGGCAATCTAAAAAATACACCCTAGCGGACAATCTTACCAAAGTAGAGAAATCAACGAACTGCCACCAAACAGCAGGTCCAAAAACTCCGGGGAACCCCTAGCAGGCCGTCGCGCTATGTACCGGGCTACCATAAAGGTGTTCTTATTATTAGAGGGAAGTGGAGCGCGCGTTCTAAAAGTATTACCGTTTCACAAAAGGACATTTAAAAAATTTCTATAAAAAATCCGAATTTCCCAGCAAACCCGGGCCGATAAAAGTACAGCCCGGGTTAAATACTCCCCTATTTCATATCTACCGCATCCGTAACAAAGCAGGACACTTTGCCCGACGTTGGAGCACCCGCCACGGTATAATAGGCACGCACATAACGCTTGGCCCCCAACGGAAACGGCAAACGAAATAACTCACCGGCTCCTGCCAAATGCTCCGCGCCAAAGGCCACGCTTACCAATTCTTTGGCATTGGAAAAGTCAGCCGTATCCGCTGTTTGCAGGGCGACCGTCAGTTTGGTGGCCCCTTTTAAACTTTCGTCCAAGCGGGCCACTACATACAAAGCCCCTTGTACTGCATTGCCGGCGGCCGATAAATCCAAGGTATAAGAGGACGCTGCCGTAGCCGTCAGCACTTGTCTATCCGAAAAAATAACACTTTGGTCTAATAACATATATGCCTCCTATTTCACCAAGGTTTCGGTATCTGTGATAGCGTCGCAGATATGTACCGGAATTTCGTTAAACGTCATCAGCGGGCGTGCCGTTACCTGGTCCGGCGTATATTGAACATTGGTGCGGTTACTGGTTAATTTACGCAAGGCCGCTTTTACCGTACGGTTCATATACCAAACGGGCTTGCCCATAGAAAGGCTCTGAATGCGCTCTTCCAATTCGCACATTTGGTCAATCAGGTCCGCAGGCACATTGTCCACATCAATATTACAAATACGGCCCGCAAAGCGCCAGTCCTGCACAGCAAGACCTAACTTCCACTCAAAATATTCCTTGTAAGCAGGGTATTCGTTGCCGTTTGCGTCAATATGGTTGACAAGACCGTGGTCCAAGCGCTGAATGCCCGCCTTGGAACCCTTGGGGAAGAACGTAAAAATCTTATCCGTATCCCATACCACTAAATAGATGGAGGAGTTTTTACCTTCCTTTTGACCGCCGGCATTAATCACATTGCGGGAACTTTCCGCCCCGGAAAGTTCGCAATAGCGCGCGGCTAAACCCGTAAAGCGTTCCGGGTTCTTTCCGGCATTTCCGTAAATCAAATTAGCGGCCATCGTGTTGGACATCCCGGCAATAATCGCGCGGGACTGCCCGGTGCGTACACCTTCTACATTTCCCCCTTTCTCAGCTACCAGTTTATCCACCACAGAATAGGCAGACAAAGTGCCGTACGATTCCACCACTACTTTGGTAGTTGCTTTGGCGGGTTCAATGCCTTGGTAAGCGCGGCGCCAAGTACCTTCCGGGATACCGGTTCTAACCGCATATTCGTGTCCGCTGTCTAATGAACTTTCCACTACCAACGCATCACCAATAATATCGTTAGATTTGCTTAACACCTCGGCAATGGCTAATTCCTGGCCGGAGGGGTCAAACTGTTTTGCATAATCAATCAAACTGTACTGCTTATCAGCAATAATTGCCATATTTTTCTCCTTAATTATTTTTTCCGTACAACGCCTCGGCGAAAGTTTTATCCTGCAAGGCGGAAGATTTACCGCCCGGGAAAGAATCTTCGCTGATACGTTTGCCTATCTCGTTAAAGGTACGGACAATAACGGGATGGTTTCCAAGCCCCGTAGTTTCCAGCAACTGGCGCAGTTCAGGCCCGCCAAACGCATCTGCCGCGCGAACGGCCAGCGATACGGCCTCTTCAAAATCAGGGCCGTACATTTCTTTGGTCTGCTTGGCCCAATTTTCCCAGATTTGCTGTTTTTCGTTTTCGTCATCACTAACGCCTTGGCGCAAAAAATGGCCCTCAAAGTCCACCAATTTTTGCACCTGTTCCAACGAAAGCCCTATTTCCTGCGACAATGTTTTAAAGGCATCTAATGACGTTTCGTCAAACAATATGCCATCAGGTAATTTTAGACCTTCGTAGAGCGGCGGGTCTTGGGGTGCGTCCGCCCGATTTTCCGGCTCGGAGGCCGGAGCGGCCGGGGCGTTTAAATCATTTTTTTCTTCACTCATATTATTTCCTCACTTTGGCAGTTTATTTCTTCTTGTCCGGCTTTCACTTCGGACAAATATTCCCCCCGCATTTGTGCATAGGCGGACGGATAGGCTTCTTCTATTTCCGCCAGCAGAAAAAGTCCCAAACTTTTTTGCCCGCAATGGAAGGCGGTGGCACAGGCATCCCCCGGCACAAATCCGTGCTGGTATAGGGCAGCAGCCTGCAAAATTCGCCACAGCACGCGGCGGCCCTGTACGGTTTTTAGAACGGCCTGCAAATCACAGGCGTTGCGTTTTTTTAATTGTTTTTCGTTCATAGGAATCAGGATAAACGGGGGAAAACGCGGAGCCGGTGCGGTTCTCCCCCGCGGTTGGGACAGCGTGCGGTAATTTTAGACGACTGCCCCAACGCTTATGTGTTTTTAATGGGCAAATACGGGGTTCCGGGATCCGTATTTACTCCGTTTGCGGGCCGCTCGCTTATAAAGGCACGCCCGAAAACGGTTTTGCTTTTACTTTTCCGAATCTTTTAATAAGGCTGGGGCTACGCCCAAAGAGGACAGGCCTTCTTCCAGCGCACGGTTATAATCCACCCGCTCCGACACTTGCGGACAGGCCGCCGACAAAGTGGCTGCGTAATTAATTCCCTGTACCAAGGCGGCAAGCCCTGCGGCCTTTTGCGCACGGGCAATGAGCGACACATATTCTACTTTCATTTTTACACCCTGCACGCTTTCGGGTGCGGGCGGCAAAAAACCTTGGCGGCTGAGCAGGGCAAATGCCCTATCAATGAGCGGGTCCAGCAGTTCATTTTTTAAGCGTTCCAAAACAGGGCCTAAAATTAACATTTTTTCCTGGTGCCGTTCGGCTACCTCGGCGGCTGTCATATTGGAATAATTTTGGGCAGATAGCATCAAAAATACATCTGCAAAAAATTGCGAACGAATCGTACTTCTCACCGACGAAATGGCATTTTCCAAAGACGACAAATCGGCTTGCACCTGATAGGCGGGCTTTACTGCCGCGTCCGTCGTGCCGTTGTAGCGGGTAATACCGCCGGGGAGTAAATTTACTTCTCCCTGCACATTAGCAGAAACCATTACCGGCGGATTTGTATTTTTATCCAGTGCCACTAATTTAGCCTTTTGCATTTTTTGAAGCATCTTCACATCACCCAAGCACTTCCACCCCGGCCCGCGTCCATACGCATCAGATGCTTGCTTGACCTCCCAACGGGCGGCAATTACCGGGAACTCCCGGTAGCCGCTTTGGCGCAGCAAATGGCCGGTTTCTGTAAAATATACGGACGAATAGGCCATATGGCAGTTATCCAAACTCTCCTTGGAAAATTCCGGATTGGGAAAAATAAGGTGAATAATTTTGTGATAGCGGCCCGGACGGTTTTGGGCGGCTTCCTGACGGATAGCGGGCGGCAGATTTTTTAGGCCAAAGGATTCTTGCATTTGCGGGGCCGTTAAGAAAAACTCCCTTCCAAAGCGGTTTACGCGCCCCAAAGCGTCGGTACCCAGGCTGTACTCTCCTATGGTAAAGGGGCGGCATCTAATTCCTTTTTGCGGGTCCTCCTCCAACAAAAAAGCCGCTGTGCCAAAAACAGCAATTTCTTGGTAAAAGGTATGAAGCGTGCTATATACGTTACTGGCGGAAAAGGCTTCCTCTAAGCATCTTTTTATTTCCCCCAGCCACTCGCGCACACCGGGGCATTTTTCCAGTTCACGCGGAGTTAGCCCTAAATCAAACCAACTTCTTGCAGGACTGGTCAGCCCGCTCATCATACCGGCGGAAAGAATTTCCACCGCCAGACAAGGATCGCTGTCCAGCAAGGTTTTGTGGTCCAAACGGCGGCCTCTGTTGGGTGTTTGCCCGTCAAAAAAGCCCCGCGTAGGCGCTAAATAAGCGCAGAGGTCTTTCCAGGCGGATAGCCAGGAAACACGCTCGTTTTTCAGTTCGCCGTAAAGGCGTAAATAATCGGTTTTCGGTTGGATATTATTTTTCATAGGTGGGAATATAACCCGTTTTTTGGAGCGCACGGGCGTGCGCAAACGGTAAAAATTTATTAGAATAACAAAAGAGGTGCGACTATGATGGGATTAATTACAATTTTTGTATTTGTGGTTTTACTTGCGTTTCCGGGTTTTTATATTATCACGCGCAAGATTTTTCCAAAGAAAAGCAAAAAATCCGCTACTTGGATTTCTATTTTTCTGACGGTTATTTTACTGGGATTGTTGGCCTTGGGCCTGGTAGGAAACCCGGTATAAAAAATCTGCCGTTTTTTTGCCCGCTTTAACGAGCGGGTTTTTTTATGTCAAAAAACCTGTAAAACGCGCAAAAACGCTTTTTAATGCTTTACAAAAATTATTGTGGAAATAAGAGGAATACTGCGTAACTTCTATTTTTTTATTGTATCATAAAAATAACATTTTGTCAAGAAATATTTTTTTTAATCTTATATCACGTCGTACTCACAGCCGGCAAATTCTTTGGTGCCACTGTTTCGCGGACGGACGGGTGCGGCAAAAGTAAGAGCCAATGCATCAGCCAGGTCCGGGCTTTGTCCGCAACGCTCTTTTAATTTTTCCTTGGGTTCCAAACGCATCCGCCCCGCCGCGTCATAATCATAACATACCTGGCACAAATCGGCCTTTAATTCCGCCAACGGGTACCTGGAATATTTGGAGAAGACGTTGAAGCGAAACGC
>UQJU01000042.1 GCA_900541355.1 Candidatus Avelusimicrobium fimicolum
TTGAGTTGTTGGTCGTGGTCCTTATCATCGGCATTTTAGCCGCAATGGCAATGCCACAGTACTTCAAAGCAATGGAACGCTCCCGTATGACAGAAGCCGTAACGTTGCTTGCTAACATTGCGCAAGCGCAACAACGCAAATATATGCAGATTAACGCTTATGCCAAAAATTACAGCGGTTTGGACGTTGCACCGAAAGGTGCTACTGCTGGTAATTATTGTACCAAAGGGACTTTGGCGGATGGAAAATGTGGTAATGGTAATGGTTTCTTGGTTGCTTTGGAACAAACCGATACCACTTTAAACAAGGGTAATGCCGTAGCCACGCGTGTTGGGCCTGGGACTTTGCAGTATCAATACAGTTTGGTTCGCTATTATAATGGTGAAGGTACCCAATGCAATGCTACGAATAAAAACGGTGCGGAACTTTGTATGGATTTCTGTGGTTTGGATGACACGGCTGCTGCTGACTTTAAATGTTGCAGTGACGGTACCAAGGGCGATAAAAAAGGTGCTTGTGCCGAACCGACTATGGACCTTGGCAACTAATATTATTTAGCAAATGGCTAACACCGCTCTTTCCTCTGTTTGGAAAGGGCGGTTTTTTAATGGGGGAAAATACATAAGTTTATTTTGTATTGTCATTCCGGGGCCCGCATACAAGCGGGAACCTGGAATCCAGAAATAAAATAAGGAGTTTTTCTAATAAACAGACTGGATCCCGGGTCCACGCCCGGGATGACAATTAGAAAGAGTGTTATCCCAGAGGGGAGCAGGCGGCCCGCAAGGACCCGGCGCGGAGCGTTCGGGGATAAATAAGACGGTCATTCTGGGTATAAAGGCCAAAAAGTGGTACTATTTTGCCTTGTTTTATAACAACAGATCCTGGACTACGACTTTCCAGGATGACGGCAACTACCAACTACCCAATCGGTAGGTCCTGAAACGAGTTCAGGATGACGGCAACGACGAACAACAGATTCCCGAGCCCTGCGGGCGGCCAAACCCTGAGGAGCCAGCAACCAAAGCAGAAAATAGCCGTCATTATCAAAGAAGGCGTCTTTACTTTTTAAGTGTGGAACAAATTTCCTGCCCTTGGGGGGTGCGCGGAGTGCAGGTTAAAGGGCCGCCGCCAAAGGGGTAGTAAAGCGTATAAATGATGTCCATCGCCCCGGTGCGGGCATTGGCTTGTATGCCGCCACGTTCCAACACCAGGTCAAAGCCGCGGCAGGAAAGTTTCTGCGGGCCAATTTTCAGGCACTCGCCCGGCAACACTTGCCACTCGCGCGGGTCCACCCCCGGGCGGGATGCGGCCGCCGCCTGGGCGCGGGCGGCTTCGTCCGTTTCTGCCAGTACGCGCGTGAGTTGCACATACCGCTCTGTGTGTTGGTATTGCGGCAAAGCAACGCCCCACAACAAGAGAAGCACAAACACTATCGCCAACGCCACCGATACGAGCGTTATCCAAGTGAGGGATGCGTCCTCGTCTTCTTCCTCTATGGTGTCCGGGTCAAATTCGGCAGATTTTAAAATTACCGCGCTGTGGCTGATTCGGTCGTGCAAGGTGCGTTTCTTTTTGTCCCACGCGGCTACAAAGAATCCGAAATAAAAAGTTACATTGGTTACCAGTTTGGAAACAATGCGCTCCGTGGCCTGCCAAAAGGAAAGCCGGCGGCCTCGGCGGTCCACTACCTTTATGCCCATTAATATTTTTCCTACGCTGGCTTGAAGGGGGGAACTTTCCAAGAGCGCATAATAGAGCCAAATGATGACGAGTAACACAAGCGAAACGGTGGCGTAACTCTTCATCATTTGCCACAATACCCAATACAAAACAGCAAAGAAAAGAACATCAATTAAAAAGGCAAAAAAACGTTTTCCTATTCCGGCGTACATAAGGCACCTCCCAGAACAGCATATATGTATAGTATAGGGGTTTAACGCTATTTAACAAGCCGGAAAATGAATTATAAACATAGGGGCACGTCTTGTGCGTGTGCGGCTTTTAAGAGGTCATTGGGGTTGATTTTAATTTGCAAACCGCGCAGTCCCGCGCTGACGTATATAAAATCCCACAAAATGCAGTCCTCGTGGATAAAGGTAGGAAAGGGTTTCTTCATACCCAAGGGGGAACAACCTCCGCGCATATAGCCTGTAACAGGTACGAGTTCTTTGACGTGCAGCATTTCGCACGATTTGTTACCGCTTGCGCGGGCGGCGGCCTTCATATCCAGTTCCGCCCCGCCGGGAATCACGCACACAAAAAAGCCCGTTTTATCACCGCGCAGCACTAAGGTTTTATATACTTGGTCAATGTTTTGCCCCAGGGTTTGCGCAACGTGCAGTGCGCTTAAATTTTCTTCGTCCACCTCGTAGGGGATAAGTTCATAAGAAATATTTAATTCGTCCAAGTGGCGGGCGGCGTTTGTTTTGTGGATTTTATTTTTCATTTTTTGCTTCCCTTGGCTTTTTTGGAAGATGTCTTTGGAGCAACGGTTTTGGGGGCGTGGAGTTTTTGCTCCGGGTGCGCTGCCAAAAATTTATCCACCGCTTCCAATTCCGGCTTTAAATAACGCCCGGTATAAGATTCCTTGCACCCGGCTACCTGCCGGGGAGTGCCCGCGCAAACAATCGTGCCGCCCTTGTCGCCTCCTTCGGGGCCGAGGTCAATCAGCCAGTCGGCGGTTTTGATAACGTCCAAATTGTGTTCAATAATCAGTACGGTATTGCCCTTGTCGGCCAGGCCGTGCAACACTTGCAAGAGTTTATCAATGTCTGCAAAGTGCAAGCCGGTGGTTGGCTCATCCAAAATATAGAGTGTTTTTCCGGTCCCCTTGCGGGAAAGTTCGTCCGCCAGTTTTACGCGCTGGGCTTCACCGCCCGAAAGAGTGGTAGCGGCTTGGCCTAGTTTAATGTAGCCGAGGCCCACGTCGTTGAGGGTTTTTAAATAGCGTTTGATTTTGGGAATAGCATCAAAAAATTCCAATGCCTGCGATACACTCATATCCAATACTTCGGCAATATTTTTACCCTTGAATTTTACTTGTAAGGTATCCTCGTTAAAGCGTTGCCCGTTGCATTCCTCGCACTTTACATAAATGTCTGGCAAAAACTGCATTTGAATTTTTAAAATGCCGTCGCCTTGGCACTTTTCGCACCGTCCGCCCTTTACGTTAAAGGAAAAACGGCCCGGCTGATAACCCCGGCGCTTGGCTTCGGGCATTTCGGCGAATAAATCGCGAATGTGCGAAAATACGCCCGTATAGGTGGCGGGGTTACTGCGTGGCGTTTTGCCGATAGGGCTTTGGTCCACAATGATAACTTTATCAATGTTTTCCAGCCCCTTAATGGCTTTATGTTTTCCAGGGGCATCTTTGGCTCCGTAAAATTTTTGGGCAAGGGCTTTGTATAAAATTTGGTGGATAAGCGTGGATTTGCCCGAGCCGGACACCCCGGTTACGCAGATAAATTTGCCCAGCGGAAATTTAACGTCAATATTTTTGAGGTTGAACTGTTGTGCGCCTAAAATTTCCAAATACTTGCCGTTGCCTTTGCGCAGTTCCGCGCGCGGGAGAATCATCCGCCGTCCGTTTAAATAGGAAGCCGTGAGCGACTTTTCATCGCGCAAAAAATCAGCCGTCGGCTCTGCCGCCACAATGTTGCCGCCGTATTCGCCTGCCGCGGGGCCGAGTTCTACTACATAATCGGCGGCTAAAATAGTGTCCTTATCGTGCTCCACAATGATAAGGGTATTGTCCAAATCGCGCAGGTTTTTAAGCGTATCAATTAAGCGGTCGTTGTCGCGCGAGTGCAAGCCGATAGTCGGCTCGTCCAATACATACAGCACCCCCGTTAAGCCGGAACCAATTTGCGTAGCCAGGTGGATACGCTGTGCTTCCCCGCCCGATAATGTTTGGCTTTTGCGCTCCAAAGTTAAATAAGAAAGACCCACGCTGTTTAAAAATTCCAGACGGGCGCGGATTTCTTTTAATACGTCCTTGGCGATAATTTTTTCCTTCTCCGTTAGTTCAATCTGTTCAAAAAAAACTTTGGCGGCGGATACCTGCATAGACGTAATATCATTAATATTTTTGCCGTTAATGCGAACGGATAAGGCCTCGGGCTTTAAGCGTTTGCCGTTGCAGGTGGGGCAAGTAATTTCGCGCATAAAGCGGTTATATATTTCCTCTTTTACAAAGTCGCTTTCGCTTTCTTGGTAGCGGCGTTTTAAGTTGGTAATTACGCCCTCAAAATCCTGCTCGCCACCCGAAATGACGGACGTATAACTGGCTCCGCCCACACCGTATAGAATTAAATCGCGTTGTGCTTTGGGTAATTTTTTCCACGGTGTATTCATATTGATATGGCTGCGGTGGCAAATTTGTTTTAAAATATCAAAATAATAACCGCTCCACGAGGTTTTCCAACGGTGGGTGCGGGTGGTAACCGGATTGTGCCACGCAGCAATGGCTCCTTCGTTAATAGAAAGGGTACTGTCCGGCACGACCAAATCTTCGGACACCTCTATTTTTAGCCCCAGGCCGTTACAGTCCGGACACGCACCGTAAGGGGAGTTGAACGAAAAAAGACGCGGTTCCAGTTCGCTAAACCCGATACCGCAATGTGCGCAGGCGTTATTTTCACTATATGTAAATTCGCGCGGCTGGTCGCCCTCGGCTTCCACAATGTGCACAAGCCCTTGTGCGTATTTTAACGCGGCTTCCAAACTTTCCACCAATCGTTCACGGTCAAATTCTTCTACAAAAATCTCGTCAGTTACCAGTTCAATGGTATGCTTTTTGTAGCGTTCCAGCGAGGGCGTATTGTCCAACGTGATGACCGTACCGTCCACGCGGGCTTTTACATAACCTTCTTTTTTAAATTTGGCAAAAAGTTCTTCGTAAGTTCCCGCCCGCCCGCGGACGACGGGGGATAAAATAAAAACGGTTTTTTCGTTAAATTTTTTTAAAATATCCTGTGCAATACCCTGTACGCTCCAAGATTCCACTTCCCGTCCGCAATGGGGGCAAAAGCGGTGTCCTACGCGGGCAAATAACAGACGTAAATAATCGTAAATTTCCGTAACTGTGGCAACCGTGGAGCGTGGATTTTTGGATGGGTTTCTCTGCTCAATGGAAATAGCCGGGGAAAGCCCCTCAATATGTTCTACATCGGGTTTTTCCATCAGTTCCAAAAATTGCCGGGCATAGGCGGACATACTTTCCACATAGCGCCGCTGCCCTTCGGCATAAATGGTGTCAAAAGCCAAGGAACTTTTACCCGAGCCGGACAGCCCGGTTACTACGACCATTTTATCTTTGGGTAATTCTACGGTAACATTTTTTAAATTGTGGCCTTTTGCGCCGATTACTTTAATACTCTTCATAACTTTAAAACCCCCGGGCCGCCGCTTGTTTCTTATAAGCGCGTAAAACGCCCTTTTTGCTTAAATAAATTATATAATTTATATATCTTTCATACCCGGAGCGCGCGCGTGAAAAAACCGCTTAAATATTTGCTCTATACTTTGGGCATCCTTTTATCCGTCGGCCTGATTGCCGTTATGATTTATCAGGCTAAGGACAGTTTTGTAAAAATTTGGCAAGGTGTCAAAACCAAATACCTCTTTTTATCTTTGTTGTCATCCGTTCTTATTTATGTGGCAATGGGGATGAGCTTGTACGAAGTGCTGCGTATTATGGGGCGGAAAGTTTCTAAAAGCGCGGCAATGGGTATCGCTCTTGTTTCCACCACGGTAAACTATATCGTTTCCTCGTTGGGGGTCAGCGGGTTTGCCTTGCGTGCCCACTTGCTAAACCGCCGCCGGGTGCCGTTTGGCACTTGCGTTACGGCCAGCATTGTCATTACGGTACTTTTGTATTTTGTGTTGGCGATTATCATTTTGCAGGGGTCGGTGCTGATGCTGTTTAATTCGTCGGCAACCACAATGCAACTGCTAAAAAACTTTTCGCTTATCATTGTAATGTGTGCGGTGTGTGTGGTGATTACGGCATTTCTCTTTAATAACGAACTGCGCTCCAAATGGTTGCGAAAATGTTTCCGTATGATGAATAAGGTGCTTTACCACGTTTTCCGCGCCTTAATTCCAAAAGGAAAATATGATGACTTTATGGACCAGTTGGACGAAGGGATAGACCTTATCCACCGCAAAAAGAATAAACTTACTATGACGATTATTTACGTCTGTGCGGATTGGCTGTTTACGATTTTTGTACTTTATTTTGCCTTCCGTGCCGTGGGCATACACATTACGGCGGGGGTGTTGGTTGCCGGGTTTGCCGTCGGTATGGTTACGACGCTAATTCCCATTTTGCCGGGAGGTTTAGGCGCTATGGAATTGGCGATGACGGCGGTTTATTCCCAAATGGGTATAGACTGGGATTCCGCTTTGATGGCTTCGCTGATTTACCGTGTGGTGTATTACATTTTGCCGGGTATTGTAAGTATTTTTATCTATTGGGGCTTGCAACTTTCGTCCCCTTCCTCGCCGCGCAAAAATAAAAAGTCCAAAGGAGCCCTGCTATGAAAGAACGCATTAACGAACAAGTCCCCAGCGTGCGCCCCAGTTGTTATGTGCATAAAACGTCGGTATTAATCGGCGACGTTACGTTAGGGGAAAATGTGTCTGTTTGGCCTTGCGCCGTGTTGCGCGGGGATATCGCTTCCATTACGGTGGGGGATAATTCCAATATTCAGGAAAATGCCTGCGTTCACGTCAATTATGATGCCCCTTGTATTATAGGCCGCGGGGTTAGTGTGGGGCACGGGGCAGTTGTGCACGGCAGTAAAATCGGCGATAATTGCCTGATTGGGATGAATGCCGTAGTAATGGAAAGTGAAATCGGCCCGAACTGTATTATTGGCGCGGGAGCAGTTGTGCCGGCTGGAAAAAATATTCCGGCGGGTTCTCTTGTAATGGGTGTTCCGGCCAAAATTGTGCGCAAACTGGAAGATGACGAAGTAAACGGTATTATCAAAAATGCCCGTGAATATGCCGGGGCTATCCGTTTGTACAAGGATAATTGCGAAGAATTGTAATATGAAAAAAGTGGTACTTATAGAAGATTCCAAGGTGCTGGGAAACGCTCTTTGCGGTGCCTTGAAAGTGGACGGGATTGAGGTGCATTGGGCCGAAAACGGCGTGGCCGGGGTGCAACTGGCTAAGCAGATAAAGCCTAATTTGGTTCTGCTTGATTTAATGCTCCCTAAATTAAGCGGGTTTGACGTGTGCAAACTGTTAAAGACCGATAATGCCACCTGGCGGATTCCGGTGGTAATAATGTCCACTTTATCCGACCCCGAATCGCGCGACCGGGCTACGGAAGCGGGGGCTGATTATTTTATTCCCAAGCCCTATGATTTAGTCGCCACCTTAGCCGAAATAAAAAAACTGTTGCAGATGTAGTTTGGCTTGTTTCCCTGCAAAAAGTACAGGGTACAAAGTTATATGGTAATGATTAAAAGTTTCAGGCCGTTAAATTAGGAGAGTATATGTCTCAATCCACAAAGAAACAAACCGCAAAATTAGATTTGGACGCTTTGGAAAATTTGCTTGATGAGGGCCGTCCGTCGGACGTTTTGGCGGTACTGGCCGAGGCCAAAAAGAAGGATTCCGCCGCTTGGTTTTTAACGGGGGAGGCGCAACGCCAACTCGGCTCCTTTGAGGATGCTTTAAAGAGTTATGCCGCCTGTTTGAAAGTAGCCGACGAGGCCGAACGCCGTATGGATGCGCTTTTGGCGATGGCGGCTTGCTACCGCACTTTGGGACACTCTGCGGCTGCGTATGAATTGGCCGAAGATGCCTTAAAAATGGCGCAGGAATTGGAATACGACGAGTTCGCCGTCCGCGCAATGCAAGAAATGGGTATGGCCTTGCGCGCTTGGGGCCGCTTGGAGGAAGCACTTGATTTGTTGGATGCCGTTTTGTCCGCCTATACACAGTTAAAGGACTATGCCGGAATGAGTTTTATCCATTGGGCCAAGGGGGGAATCTTCCGCCTGCAAGGCCATTTTGAAGAAGGCGTAGCGCAGTTTAAAAAGGCTATTTCTCTTGCCAAAAAAGCGGGCGATGATATTTCCGTGGCCTACGGGCATTGCGGACTAGCCGGAATTAGCCGGATTTGCGGAAAGATTGACGAGTGTGTAAAGAATTACAAATTGGCGGAAAAAATCTTCCGCAAAAGCGAGGATGTTTTCGGCAAGGCCTATACCAACTGCGGTATGGCCAACGGCTTGCGCCAACAGGGCAAGTACGACGAAGCCCTGCGCCATTACAACGTGGCTGATAAACTCTATTCGTCTATCCACGATACGGTGGACTTGGGCTTTGTAAAATGGGGCCGCGCGGATATTTTAAAACGCAAAAACAAAATGGCCGCCGCCTTAAAAGATTTGGAAGAAGCGCGTGTTTTGTTTGATAATTCGGATGAAAAACGCGGGCAAATTCTCACAAAACTTTCCTTGGCGCAGGTGTTATATGCGTTAGGCCGCACCGACGAAGCGGAGCAACTCTACGAGGAGGGCGTATCGCAGGCGCGCGCCGAGGGGTTGCATACATATTTGGAAAGTTATACCTGATTTAAGTTTGAAGCAGTAAAAGCCCCTAGGCCCGTTCCTAGGGGTTTTTCGTTAGTTATATTTTATTCCCTTGTAAAAGGTAAAAAGAACAACTATACTATAAATATATTCATCTGTTGTAAAAGTGCCGTAAGGCGGGTTTTACAGCGGACTGTTTTCTATTGGGGAAAATATGAAAAAATATCTTTTATTATTAATCTGTTTAACACTCGCCGCCTCTGCAAGTGCGTGGGGGCTGTTGGAGGATTTGGTTTCATTTAATGGGGATCCTTATATATACAAGAAAAGTTTTTTGTATTATGTGCTGACTGCTAAAAACCCCAAGATTCGTGTGTGTGTGAGTACAGAGGGAACCAGCACCGACACGGCCCGTCAAAAAATTACGCGGGATTATTTTTTGCAATCCACACAATCGGCATTGGATAATTGGTTATCTTTTGTCCGCACGCAGTTGGGCGAGCGCCAACCTGTCCGGGCTACTCCCGCCAAGGGTAAAAAGAAAGCCAAAAAGCAACAGCCTTCTGCCATTGCGCCAGAATTTGCGCGTAAGGGCGAGTTTGCTGATATTTTGGAGGCCTTGCCTCGCCGCATTGAGTTGCAAGTAATTAACCCCAATGGCGAAGATTGCGATAAAGTAATGAAAGGCAAATACGATTTGCGTATTAAATCGCTGGGAAATTTAAAGTATGGTTCCGTTTTGCAGCAACTTTCCCACACCCGGGGAATGGCCGCCTCTATAAAAGGCGTTTACGATAAAGATCCGACGATTTGGAGACTTTCTCTGCCGGGTAATGATGATTATACGGCTTCTGAATTGGCGGAACAAGAGGCTATGAGAACAAACAGTATATTTGTGAGCGCGTACGCGTTAGACTACGATATGGATAGAGTAGCCAGACACGAAATGGGGCATTTTTTTGGATTGGCCGACCAATATGAAGACAAGAAAAATATGAATAAGGTCCGCTCCTTGCTTCGCACCGAACCGGGCGAGGTTGTTTTTGGCGGCTTACCTTCTGTCATGGCTAAATCTGCAACTCTCACTTGCGATGATTTGGAAGGCTTTATAAACGCGGTGGACTTTATTTGGGGTATGGAGGGGAAAAACTCCCCGCGCGTGCAAAATGGGTGGAAGAGCCTGTGCGGAAAACCTTATACCTATTTGCAGGGGATTCCCGTCAAAGATTCTGCCGATATGGCTAAGGTACAGGCCTATTTAAAAAATTGGAAACAAGCAGCCGTGCAACTGGGGCAGTTGGCCCAACTGGGGCAAGAGTGGCGCGCTTATTTGGAAAAAGTCCGCAAAATGGAAGAGGAGTATGTTGATGCTTTATATACCAAACGCCAACAAATGCGGGGCGGTTTGGATAAGGCGGGGCTGGCTTTGTCCGCCGAGAGCCGGTACTTAACGCAAAAAGCGGCTAAAATCAAGGATATTATAGAACAGCAAATTGCGCCGGCGGAAGAGGCCGCGCGGGCAGGCAATATTTCAGCCCAGCAGATACGCCAGTTAGTGCAAAATTTAAGCCAATACAAGGGACAATATACGCCGGAATCCAAGGTTTTAGATGCCAAGGGATTGCTGACGGCCCAACCGTATGAGGATGACTTTTCGCCGATTACTTACCCTTGCTTGGTTTGCGGTAAACCGGTGGGGTTGGAAAATGGTTATTTAAGCCAAGATGTAAAGGTACTCGGACGTATTCGCCCCTATCATATTCATAGCGCGTGCGAGGCTAAGGCCTCTGCCTATTATTCCAAATTGGGGAACACTTACCGACATAAGGCGACCAAGCGCACCGTGCCGACGTGGACCCAACTGACACAATCGCAAGAGGCTAATCCTTTGTTGGCACAGTTGGAGACGGATTTTATGCCTGCTAAAAAGACGGTTCCCGTGGTGCTTGATAATCTGGACGCTAAAAAGGGTAGCGGGGTTGCGCCGCGCAACAACCCTTTGGTGGCTTCGTTGCCAGCCAAACCCGCGGGGACAACGCCTAAACGGGCGACTCCTTCGTCAACCCCCAAAAACAGCAAGCCTGCTTCTGATGGGCAAAATGCAGCCCCCGTCAAGCAGAAAGCGGAGCCTGCTAAGTCCGTTGCATCTCCCGTTCAAACGCCTGTTATCGCGCCTAAGGCAAAATGCGTGGTCTGCGGACAGGAAATGGCAGACGGTACTTTTTACACCGATTCCGTGGGCCGCACCGTGCATAAACACTCGTTGTGTGCGTACCGCTTCTTTAAGCGTTTCCACAAAACGGATGAGGATAGCCTGACCCGCTATTCAGACTATTACTTTTTCAGTATTCCTAATGATGTGGTGCAGGCCAAAGCCGATATGCGTAAACTGGATTTGACCTTTGCCGATATCCGCCGCTACCGCGCACAGGAAGAAGCCGCCGCCGAAGATTTTAAGAAATCGCTTGAAGCGGAAAAATCGGCCAAGGCGCAAGCACAGGCCAAGGCCGAAAAATGCCGCTTGGTGATACAAGTAACTCCGGCGGATGTGCAAGCCTATGAAAAGGAAAATAAAGCGGTATTGGCCCGCGTAGCACAAAAAGAAGCAGGCGGACGGCCACTGACCAAAAAGGAAACCTTGGTCAAACGGCATTACGCCCAATTAAAAGACAATTTGGCCCTCACGGAAGAGTGCAAGGGTTAAAATATATAAAAAACCCCGGGTTTTGGCCCGGGGTTTTTTTGCAAACAGAAAGAAATTAGTTGATTTCTTTAATTTCCACGTCAAAGGTCAAATCTTTTCCGGCTAACGGGTGGTTAAAGTCCAACACCACTTCTTTATCCGTGATTTCCTTTACCACCGCGCGGAAAGTGTGTCCTTCGTTGCTGGCACCCACTATATCACCTACTTTTAAATGTTCAGCCCCGCCAATGGCTTCTTTCGGTACGCGGCGGATGGCTTCCGGCAAGACTTTGCCATAGCCTTTTTCCGGCGCAACTTTTACAGTCTTCTTGTCGCCAACTTTCATCCCGGTAAGTTCTTCTTCCAAGCCCGGAATAATGTGCCCTGCTCCGTGGGTGTATTCCAACGGGCCGCGTCCGGCGGAGGTGTCGGCTACTTTGCCGTCAACCGTAAGGGTGTAGTCAAATTTGACTTTGGAACCTTCTTTAATCATTTGTTTCTCCTTTTGGCGCCGGGTGTCCCGGGCGAAAATATAATATATTGTAACAGTTTTTTAGCCAATGCGGGGAAACTCGGCCCGTTTGGCGGATTGGCAGAATTTACCAAACAAAACCCCCGCCCGGGTGTGGGCGGGGTTACCAATATATTGGTTGGGGGGAATCAATGCGGACCGTTCCCCATGGGTCCCCTCACGGCGGCTTTGCCTGCAATGCGCCGTATGAAAAGGTTTGCCACTAATAGTATGGCTTATTGTCCGCCCTTTCACAAGCGCAAAAACAGGTTAGATAAGCAATTTGTCGTTATTATTGTTGTCATTCCCGAGTGCCGTAGTCGGGAATCTGTTTTTGCCGTGGGTGTTCTCTTCCGAAACAACAGATCCCCGAACCCTGCGGGCCGCCAATTCCTCGGGGATGACGGATAAACAATGTAATTTTTGTTGTTGCTTTTCCGTCGTTTATTTTAAAGGGGTTGTTCCGTTTTTTTTTTTTTGTTAAAATTTTGACAATAAGGGCTGAATATACCCGGATGTATCCACTATATAAAAATGCGTATAAAAGGCCGTTTTGCCCAAATATAAAGACCTTAAAAGGAGAAAAAATGAAAGAGTTTATTGAAGTTA